>NZ_JBQTCG010000003.1:0-453033 GCF_052379855.1 Paracoccus sp. NSM
GTGGCGGACCTGCGGACCGAGCCTCGTTAGGTATGTTGCTCGACCGGGCTTTCCGTCCGCAGCAACCCATATGCGCGACCGCAGACGCCGCTCGGGGCGAAAAACGCTTGTTCAGCGGGCACAGTCAGGTGATCTTGCCGCCAAGCGGCAGGCCACTTGGGGAATGTCGGCTAATTATAGCAACCCAATGACCGATGTGAAACGTGAGAGGCTGTGCATGAAATTATATATATCATCATTTTTGCCTTTGGCGGGGCTATTATCTATATTTTTTCCGACCTTTGCACTTTCCGAGGCCGGCTGTAATTTCTCAATTATTAATGCCGGGGGTGCAATTGGATATGAAGGCGAGCCATGTAATTTGCTCGACGCAATTTATGTAAGCAACCACATTAATCCTGTTCCGCATCTCACTCCACATCTCGACCTCCCACTGCCAGACGTTGAGCATATGGCATTATTGGGAGTGCAAATGTTTATCTACAGGGAGCATCATATCGATGAAGAGATGCGCAATGTAGATCACTTGATTGTATCCACCCCGTACATCAGCGAAATGGGTGAAGAACGGTTTGCTTCATACCATGCTTATACAATTTATAACTACGCAATGCAGATGGGGGCTACAGACCCCTTGGGAACTATACGGGAAACCGTATCAATACTGTTAAGCGGTTCCGGTCACGGTTCGCTGGCCGAGCTATTGTGCTTCGTTGAGTTAGACCACCCTAATTTAGATAGAATTTCTTTACAGGCGTCTAGTCAGTATGCAGCGTGTTTGGATATAAAGGAATGAATAAGGCTAGGCTCCAGACCCATTGATCTCATGGTCCTTGCGTGATTCAGGCTTCGCAAGGAGACCTGATCGATGAGCAACTTGTTCTGGCTAACCGAAGCGCAAATGGTGCGCCTTCGCCCCTACTTCCCCAAGAGCCATGGCCGACCGCGGGTTAACGATCTGCGTGTGCCGAGCGGCATTATCCTCATCAACCGCAACGGCTTGCGGTGGTGCGACGCGCCAAGGAAATATGAGATGACGGCTTTCCGCCCTGCGCGAGGACAACGCCCCCTGAGTCGTGATATTCTGCCCCCGTCGGCAAGGCCGAAGAAGGGTGGGCACGGTGGACAGGAGGTAGTCCCATGTCCGTCGAACTTCTTCCCGTCCTCAGCCCTGTCCGCGTTCCTTGGAACAAGGGCCGCATCATCGGTCAGAAACGTCCGCTTATGCCGAGGCATGTTTGGTCCATTCGCGTCCGTCTCGAGATGGCAGGCAACGCGCGCGACCTCGCGTTGTTCAACATGGCGGTCGACAGCAAGCTTCGCGGCTGCGACCTCGTCGGCCTCCGGGTCCGCGATGTCTTTGCTGCCGGGCGCGTCAAGGAGCGGACCTCGATGATCCAGAGCAAGACCGGGAAGCCTGTCCGGTTCGAGATCACCGAGACCACGAGAGTTTCCCTCGAGCGCTGGATCGGCGACGCGGAGATGATTGGCCGCGAGTTCCTGTGGCCCAGCCGGATCCATGGCAGCCCGCACCTTTCCACGAGACAGTATGCCCGGATCGTCCGGGGCTGGGTGACGTCGCTCGGCCTGGAGCCGAGCGCCTACGGCACGCATTCCATGCGACGGACCAAGGTCGCGCAGATCTACAAGAAGACCGGCAACCTGCGCGCGGTCCAGCTGCTGCTGGGGCATACCAAGATAGACAGCACGGTGCGCTACCTCGGCGTCGATATCGAGGATGCATTGTCCCTGTCAGAGGGCATCGACCTCTGATCAATTTTCTCGACCGGCGCACAATGCGCCGGTCGGCCGATGGCATGCCAATCATCTCGCTTTCCTCGTAGCATGGCGGATTTTCCGAAAGCGGTCATCGCGAAGCGGAGGCCAAAGATGTGCCTGATCACAATATTTCGGCGCGGACTTCCCGATCAGCTCTCTGCAAAGCGATACCCCACACCCGGTTCGGTGAAGATGTAGCGCGGGTTGCCCGCATCGTCCCCGATCTTGGCGCGCAACTGCCGGACGAAAACACGCAGATACTGGCTGTCCTCGGTGTGCGCCTTGCCCCAGACATGCTCGAGCGCCATGCCCTGCGTCACCAGACGCCCGGCGTTGGAGGTCAGAACCCAAAGCAGGTCAAACTCCTTGCGGGTCAGCTTCAGGGGCTCGCCCGCCTTTGTCACGGTGCGGGCGGCCGCGTCGATCTCGAGGTCGGCGATGCGCAGGATGGCCCCTTGCGGGTCGCCCGCTGTCCGGTCGCGCAACAGGCCGCGCAGGCGCGCCAGAAGCTCGCGCACCCCGAAGGGTTTGGTGACGTAATCCTGCGCGCCCGCATCGAGGAGCGCGACCTTTTCGGCCTCGTCCGCGCGCACCGACAGGATCAGCACGGGCACCTGCGACCAGCCGCGCAAGTCGCGCAGCACCGCGCGTCCGTCCATATCGGGCAGGCCAAGATCGAGGATCACCACCTCGGGCGAGGTCAGGGCGACAGCCTCGATCCCTGCGCGCCCGGTGGCTGCTTCGGTGACGTGATGCCCCCCGGCCTCGAGCGCCACGCGCAGGAAGCGGCGGATCGGGGCCTCGTCGTCGATGATGAGGATGCGGGCGGAGGCGGTCATTCAGGGTGTTCCGGATTGGCCAGCGGCAGGGTCAGCACGATCCGTGTGCCGCTGCCGTCGGGCCGGGCGGGTTCGGCGCGGATAGTGCCGCCATGGGCTTCGACGATCCCGCGGGCTATGGCAAGGCCCAGACCGGTTCCCGCACGCTGCATGTCGCCTTCGTTCACCCGGAAGAACATGTCGAAGACGCGGCCGCGGGCGGCGGGCGGAATGCCTGGCCCCTCGTCGGCCACGGCAAGTTCCATCGCGGGACCAGCGGTCCGGGCGGAGACCGTGATCTTGCTCCCTTCGGGCGCGTATTTGGCGGCATTGTCCAGCAGGTTCATCATCACCTGTTCGATGAGCAGCGGATCGACCAGAACCGGGGCAGCCCCTTCGGGCACATCGACCTGGACCTGATGCCCGCGGAGCGCACCCCGCAACCGCGCCCGCGCGCCGCCTGCGATCTCGCGCAGGTCCGAGGGCACGCGCTTGAGCTTGAGCGCGCCATAGCCCAGCCGGGTCATGTCGAGCAGGTTCTGGATGTAGCGGTCCAGCCGTTCGCCTTCGTCGCGGATCGTTTCGGCCATGTCGGCCCGCGCCGCCTCGGACAGGGCCATGTCCGTATCGGCGAGCGAGGAGGCCGCACCGATGATCGAGACGAGCGGGGTCCGCAGATCATGGCTGACCGACGACAGAAGCGCCGTGCGCAGGCGTTCTGCCTCGGAACTGACGCGGGATTGTTCGAGATCGCGCTGCAGCTCGGTGCGTTCCAGCGCCAGGGCCACCTGATCGACCAGCGTGTCGAGTAGGCGGCGGTCGACCGGCGAGAAATGCCTGTCGTCGCCATAGGCGATGCCCAGAACCGCCAGCCGTCGCTCCGCGCCGGTGATCGGCAGGAACAGCCACCGGCTGGACGAAAGGGTTCCCGATCCGCGGCCCGCTTCCTCGCCCTTGTCCCAGGCATATTCGGCCGCCGACATCTCGCGCAGCGCCAGCCGGTCGAGACCCGGTTCGGCGGCGGCGATGGCAAGCCGCCCGCCCGCGCCCTGCACGAGCAGCACGGTTTCGCAACCGAGCGCGCCCGCCACATGGGCGGCAGCGGCGCGCAGCACCTCCTCGGGGGCGGCAGCACCGGCGGCCTGACGCGCGAAATCGTAGAGCAGTGCTGTGCGCGTGGCGATGTCGCGCTCGGCGATGGCGCGCTTGCGCAGGCCCGCGGCGAGGTTTCCGGTTAGAAAGGAGGCCGCAAGAAACAGAGTCAGGGTCAGGATCTGATCTTGCTGGATCATGTGGAAGGTCAGGCGCGGATCCGTGAAGAAGAAATTGTAGGAGAAAAAGCTCAGCACCGCCGCAAGGATCGAGGGCCAAAGGCCGAAGCGCACCGCCGTCGCGATCACCCCGGTCATGAAGATCAGCGACAGCGAGGGCACAGGCAGGACCGTGTCGGTCAGCGCCGACAGGCCCGCACAGATCGCAACGGCAGCGACGGCCCATCCATAGGCGAGCGGGTCGCGCTCGATGCCGGTCACGCGGCGCAGGGTCGGTGGACGGTCTTCCTCCTTGGGGTCGGTAACCAGCGTCACCTCGAAATCCCGCGCGGCATCGGCCAGGTCGCGGGCCACGTCTTCGCGCCAGAGCCGCGCGAGAGCCGGCCTTCGCCGGGCCCGCCCGACCAGGATGCGGCTGACGTTGCGGCGGCGCGCGTGCTCGAGGATCTCGTCGGCCACCGGCCCGCTGGCGGTCAGGGTCGCCACCTCGGCGCCCAGCCGCTCGGCCAGCCGCAGCGCGCCCGCCACGGCGTCCTTCTCGACCTCGGTCAGGGCCTCGGACTGGGGCGAGGTGACGGTGACGGCGATCCAGCCCACCCGCGCCCGGTCCGCCATGCGCTTGGCGGTGCGGATCAGGGTGCGCGCCACCGGTGCCTCGTTCACGGCCACAAGGATGCGTTCCTGCGCGGGCCAAGGCCCGTCGATGGCATTGGCGCGCATGTGTTCCTGCAACTGCGCATCCACCCGGTCGGCAGCGGCCCGCATGGCCAGTTCGCGCAGCGCGGTAAGGTTGCCCTTGGAAAAGAAGTTCTGCACCGCCCGCGCGATCTGGTCCTGCACATAGACCTTGCCCGCGCGCAGCCGTTCGATCAGTTCCTCGGTCGGCAGGTCGACCAGTTCCACCTCGTCGGCCTTTTCGAGGATGGCATCGGGCACCGTTTCGCGCACCCGCACGCCCGAAATGCGGGCGACCCGGTCGTTCAGCGTCTCGAGGTGCTGGACATTGAGCGTCGTCAGCACGTCGATGCCTGCGGCCAGAACCTCCTCGACATCCTGCCAGCGTTTCTCGTGGCGACTGCCCTCGACATTGCTGTGGGCCAGTTCGTCGATCAGCGCGATCCGGGGCCGCCGCGCCAAGAGCGCGTCGAGGTCCATCTCGTGTAGAATGCGGCCCCGGTAATAGAGCGGGCGCTTGGGCAACACCTCGAGGTCCGCAAGCATCGCCTCGGTCTCGGCGCGGCCATGGGTTTCCACCACGGCGGCGACCACGTCCACGCCTTCGGCCGCGCGTCGCCGCGCGGCCTCGAGCATGGCATAGGTCTTGCCGACGCCCGGGGCGGCGCCCAGAAAGATCTTGAGCCGCCCACGGCCTTCCTTTTCCGCCTCGGCCAGCAGGGCCTCCGGTTCCGGGCGGCGCTCGGTGTCGCTCATGCACTCATCCCTCGACGGCCTCGCCCTCAGGGGGCGACAGCGGGAAGGCGTCGTCAAGGGCGAGGTTCAGGCGCAGCACGTTGACATGGGCCTCGCCGAACAGCCCAAGCCACGGGCCCTCGGCAAGCGCGTCGATCACGCGACGCACATCGGCCACGGGCACGCCCCGCGCCTCGGCGATGCGGCGGGCCTGCAGCAGGGCGTTCTCGACCGAGACATGCGGGTCGAGCCCGCTGCCCGAGGCGGTGACAGCGTCGATGGGCACCTGTGTGGTGCCGTTGATCTGCCGATAGGCCGCCGCGCGGTCGGAGATGTCGGCCAGCAGGATGGCGCTGGTCGCCCCGAGGTTCGACGCACCCGAAGCCGCTGCATCGTAGACATTGGCCGAGGGGCGCGGGTGGGCATAGTGCGGCAGGTCGAAATCCTGCGCCACCAGCGCCGAGCCGACGATCTGCCCGTCGCGCATCATCAGGCTGGCGTTGGCCTGCGTAGGGAAAGCGGCCTGCGCCAGCCCCGTCATCGCCAGCGGATAGGCAAGGCCGGTGAGCGCCGTCATCAGGCCGATCATGACAAGCGCGGGTCTGAGGTGATCCATCATCGTCTGTCTCCGTCACACGAGGTTCAGGGCGTTCACGGCCAGGTCGATGGCCTTGATCCCGACAAAGGGCACGATCAGGCCGCCAAGGCCGTAGATCGTGAGGTTGCGCCTGAGGAGCGCCGCCGCCGAGGCAGGCACATAGGCCACACCGCGCAACGCCAGTGGGATCAGCGCGAAGATCACCAAGGCATTGAAGATCACGGCCGAGAGGATGGCGCTTTCCGGGCTACCGAGGTCCATCACGTTCAACCCCGAAAGGCCCGGATAGGCCGCGACGAACAGCGCGGGCAGGATGGCGAAGTATTTCGCCACGTCATTGGCAAGGCTGAACGTCGTGAGCGCGCCCCGCGAGATCAGCAGTTGCTTGCCCACCAGAACCACCTCGATCAGCTTGGTCGGGTCGCTGTCGAGGTCGATCAGGTTCGCCGCCTCCTTGGCTGCGGGCGTGCCGGAATTCATCGCGACGCCGACATCGGCCTGCGCCAGTGCGGGCGCGTCGTTGGACCCATCGCCGCACATGGCGACGAGGCGCCCCCCTTCCTGTTCCTTGCGGATCAGGTCGAGCTTGGCCTCGGGTGTGGCTTCCGCAAGGAAATCGTCCACGCCCGCTTCGGCCGCGATGGCGGCGGCGGTCAGGGGGTTGTCGCCCGTGATCATCACAGTGCGGATGCCCATGGCGCGCAGCTCGGCAAAGCGGTCCCGGACGCCGGGCTTGATGATGTCCTTCAGATGCACGGCACCCAGCACCTTGTCATCGACCGAAACCAGAAGGGGCGTGCCGCCCGAGCGCGCGATGCTGTCGACCGCCGCCGCAAGCCCCGCGTCGATCCTGGCGCCCGTGTGCTTGAGGATCGCATCGACCGCACCTTTGCGGATCTGCGTGCCGTCCTCGAGGTCGACCCCGGACAGGCGCGTCTGTGCGGAGAACGCGATTTCGGCTTCGATCCGGGTCTTTGTCGCTGCGCCGCCCAGCTTGCGCGCAAGCTCGAGCAGCGATTTCCCTTCGGGCGTGTCGTCGGCAAGGCTTGCGGCAAGGGCCGCATCGGCGAGGTCCTTTTCCCGCACGCCTGAGGCCGGGATCAGCGCATCGGCCATACGGTTGCCGAAGGTGATCGTGCCCGTCTTGTCGAGGAGCAGCACATCGACATCGCCAGCCGCCTCGACCGCGCGGCCCGATTTGGCCACGACATTGGCCCGCGCCAGCCGGTCCATGCCCGCGATCCCGATGGCCGACAGAAGCCCGCCGATGGTCGTGGGGATCAGCGTGACGAACAGCGCGGCAAGGAACACCACCGGGATGGAGATGCCGGAGAAGACCGCGAAGGGTTCCAGCGTCACCACGACCAGAAGGAAGATGAGCGTCAGACCGGCCAGCAGGATGTTCAGCGCGATCTCGTTGGGGGTCTTCTGCCGCTCCGCCCCCTCGACCAGCGCGATCATGCGGTCAAGGAAGCTTTTGCCGGGGTCAGCCACGACGCGCAGCACCAGCCAATCCGACACGATGCGCGTGCCACCGGTGACGGAGCTGAAATCGCCGCCGGACTCGCGGATCACCGGGGCACTTTCGCCGGTGATGGCGCTTTCGTCGACGCTCGCCACGCCCTCGACCACCTCGGCATCGGCGGGGATGATGTCGCCCGCCTCGACCAGGATGAACTGGCCCTTGCGCAGGGTGGTGGAGGAGACGGTCTTGTAGTCCGTCCGCACGACCTTGGGCCCTGCCAGAAGCTTGGCCTCGGTATCCGTCTTTGTGGCGCGCAGGCTGTCGGCCCGCGCGCGGCCCCGGCCCTCGGCCAAGGCCTCGGCGAAGTTGGCGATGAAGACCGCGGCCCAGAGCCAGAAGGCGATCTGAAGCGCGGTGCCCGCGGTCGCAGCCCCGGCCACGAGGTCGCGCAGGCCCAGCACCGTCACCATCACGGCGACGATGGCGGTGGCGAAGATCACCGGGTTGCGCAGGAGCGCGCGAGGATCGAGCTTGGCCAGCGACTGCCGCGTCGCCGCAGGGGCGAGGCTCTTCAACGTCGGCACGGGTAAGGTTTCTTTCGACATGGGATATCCCCTCAGAAGGTCTGCCCGGCGATCAGCGAGACCTGCTCGGCGATCGGACCCAGGACCAGAACCGGGAAGAAGGTCAGCGCGCCGAGGATCAGGACCGTGATCATCAGCAGCACCACGAAGAGCGGCGTATGCGTCGGGAAGGTGCCCGCCGTCGCAGGGGCCGGGGTTTTCAGCGCCAGCGCGCCTGCCACGGCCAGCATCGGCACGATGAAGGCGAAGCGGCCCAAGAGCATGGCTATGCCCTGCAGGGTCGTGTGGAACGGATGCCCCGCGCCATAGCCCGCAAAGGCCGAGCCGTTGTTGCCGGTGGCCGACGAATAGGCATAGAGGATCTCAGACAGCCCGTGCGGCCCCGCATCCTGCACCGCCGTCAGCGCCGAGGGCACACTGGCCGCAAGTGCTCCGAAGACAAGGATGCCGACCGGCATCGACAGGAAGGCGATCACCGACAGCGTTACCTCTCGCCCTTCGATCTTCTTGCCGAGATATTCTGGTGTGCGGCCCACCATGAGGCCTGCCAGGAACACCGCCAGGACGACATAGAGAAGCATCCCGTAGAACCCCGCGCCGACGCCGCCGAAGATGACCTCGCCCACCTGCATGTTGATAAGCATGACAAGGCCCGACAGCGGCATGAAGCTGTCATGCATGCTGTTGACCGACCCATTGGACGCCGCCGTGGTCGCCTGCGCCCATAGCGCGGAAAGGGCGATGCCAAAACGGGTCTCCTTGCCCTCCATGTTGCCGCCCGCGACATCTGCGGCGGCGACGATGGCCGGGTTGCCCGCGGCCTCCTGGCCGTAGATCACGGCCAGACCGGCGAGAAACAGGATGCCCATGGCCGCAAAGATGGCGAGGCCTTGCCGGCGGTCGCCCACCATCCGTCCGAAGAGGAAGCAGAAGGCGACAGGGATCAGCATGATATAAAGCGCCTGCACCATGTTCGACAGGATCGTCGGGTTTTCCAGCGGATGGGCCGAATTGACCGAGAAGAAGCCGCCGCCGTTGGTGCCAAGCTGCTTGATCGCGATCTGGCTGGCCGCCGGGCCCTGGCCGATGACCTGCTCGGCGCCTTCGAGCGTAAGTGCGGTCGGATAGTCGGCCAACGTTTGCGGCACGCCCTGCCAGACGAGGACCAGACCGCCGAGGATGGCGAGCGGCAACAGGACGTAAAGAACGGTCCGGGTCAGATCGACCCAGAAATTGCCGATCTGGCCGGTGCCGCGCGCGACGAAACCGCGGATGACGGCGACCGCGACGGCCATGCCGGTGGCGGCCGAGACGAAGTTCTGCATCGTCAGGCCGACCATCTGGCTGAAATACGACAGCTGGCTTTCGCCGCCATAGGCCTGCCAGTTGGTATTGGTGACAAAGCTGATCGCGGTGTTGAAGGCCAGATCCGGCGACATCGGCGCAGTGTCCTGCGGGTTCCAGGGCGTCACGCCCTGCAGCCTGAGGATCGTGTAGAGCAGGACGAAGCCCGCGAGGTTGAAGGCCAGCACCGACAAGGAGTAGCCCTGCCAACCCTGGCTGCGGTCAGACGGGGCCCCGGCCATGGCGTAGAAAGCACGCTCCACCGGCGCGAGGATGGGCGACAGAAAGACCCGCTCGCCGGCGTAAACGCGATGCATGTAGGCCGCGAGGCCCCAGGCCAATGCGACGGTGACCGCTGCAAAGAGCCCGAAAACGAGGATATCCGGTCCCATGGTGTGCCCCCCTCAGAACCGGTCGGGACGGATCAGTGCCGCCCCGAGATACACGAGAAGCCCCGCCGCAACGGCAAGGCCGAGGATGAGGTCGAGCATGATTCCCCCCCTCAACGACGCGCCAGCGCGCGGACGCACAGCATCAGAGCCGCGAACCCGCCCGCGCCGAGCGCGAGATAGATGATGTCGAGCATGGACGATCTCCTGTTTGCCCAGATGGGACAGGGATCGCCGCACAAGGCGTAAGGGTGCCATTCGGGAAACCGCACAAGCGCGTAAGGATCGCGTAAAGACTGTCACGCGCTCTGGCTGTTCGAAGCTGCGAGCCAAGCGATTTCAACGACTGCTATCGGGAATGGCGTTTGTTACGACGCCCGCGCGCCCCACGGCAGCTCTCCGCCCTTCGCGTCACGAGGAGCGGGTTGGGCCTCAGAACTCCCAGCGTCAGTTGCAGCAAACTGGGCGCTGGCCTACGCCGACGGGCGGAGCCGGTGGAACAGCGCCCGCGAGCAAGCCTGGTAGTTGCTGACGTCATGAACCGGGTGGCGTCAAGTTCGCAGGGTCAACGGCTATACGCTGGCCAACGCTTGTGCTGCGACGTGCCCGTCAGGACAACACTATCCTGCATGCGCCGCTGTCGTCGTCCTGATCCATTATGAACGACAGCTCAACCCTGGCGCCGCAAGCTGCCGCGTAACGCACAATCCCGTCGAGGTTGGGCAAAGCCGCCGTTGGACTTTCCAAGCTTGAGATGACCGACTGCGTCAGTGGCCGGCCGAGCTCTTCAGATGCGCGTCTGACGTCAGCCTGATCCATCCCGGCGGCCTTGCGAATTGAGCGCAGAGCCAAGGCGAGATCAGCCTGCGCTCGGTGCTGATCAAGCAGCGCCGCTCCCTCGGGATTTGCGGTTCGCATGCGTTCAAGAAGGCTTTTTCTGGGCTTCTTGCCTTTTGGCGGTGGTCCTTTCACCTTCTTCATCTCCTGGCAGAATGATGCGTTCGAAATTTATCACGATCCAGATGCATCGGGGTTCTTCAGCAGCGCCACGACGTTCGCCATCTTCGGCGTCGGGGAAGGTGGCCTTGATGAAGGGAAAGGTGGTCATGGGCGGTCCTCGCGTGAACCAGCCGCACGTCCGCGGCCGGAGGCGTTCGGCCGTGGAGCACAAACGCTGGTTTCAGAAGGACCCGGGTCAGGAGGAAGTGATGGATTCTCGCTCCGCAGGCGTCAAGCACGGAGCCGGGAGATGCGATCCTGGAGGCGCTGGAACGAAGTCCTCTTGCTTGAAGTCGGCTAAGCTACTGACAATATGTCTAAATCGAAGTTGACGCGCAAAATAGAGGCAGTTTTATGCGTGCCAAAATGGCAGCGACCACCGCATAATGGTAGTTTTTCGGTGGGTGCTACAATCAGACCGTGTCGAGATACAGTTCGACTGTCTCCTCGTCGGACAATTCCGCCATGTAGTGCAGTTCCTGCCGCTTGGTCATCAGGTAGTTTTCGACCAGATGATCGGGGAAGATGCGGCGGATCTCGGGGCAGGCGCCGAAGGCCTCGATCGCGGCGCCCCAGTCGCCGGGCAACTGCGCGAGGTTCTTGTCATAGGCGTTGCCCTTGAAGGCGGGGGGCGGCTCGATCCCGTCCTGGATGCCGTTCAGCGCCGCGCCCAGAATGGCCGCGATGGTCAGATAGGGGTTCACGTCGCCACCGGCCACGCGATGCTCGATCCGGCGCGAGCGCGGCGGGCCCGAGGGGATGCGGATGGCGGCGGTGCGGTTCTCGTAGGCCCAGCCGATGCCGGTGGGGGCATGGGCGTTCGGGACCAGACGGTCATAGCTGTTCTCGTGCGGGGCAAAAAGCAGGGTCGAGCCGGGCATGGCGCGCAGGCAGCCGCCGACCGCATGGCGCAGCGCCTCGGTCCCCTCTTCGCCGCCATTGTCGAAGATGTTGCGCCCGTCCTCGGTCAGGATCGAGAAATGCATGTGCAGACCGTTGCCCGAGAATGTCTCGTAGGGTTTGGCCATGAAGCTGCCCGCAAAGCCGTATTGGCGCGCGATGCCCTTGACCAGCATCTTGAACAGCCATGTGTCATCGGCGGCCTTCAGCGGATCGGCCTGATGCATCAGGTTGATCTCGAACTGGCCCGGCCCGGCTTCCGAGATCGCGGTGTCGGCCGGAATGTCCATCGACTCGCAGGCATCGTAAAGCGTGGTGAAGAACTGGTCGAACGCGTCCAGCGCGCGCAGCGACAGGACTTCACCGCCGGTGCGACGCTTGCCGGAACGGGGGCTGGGCGGCACGCGCAATTGTCGGCCGCTGTCGTCGATCAGGAAGAATTCAAGCTCGGTCGCCACCACGGGGACGAGCCCTGCGGCCTTGTAGCGATCCACCACCCGCGCCAGCGCCTGACGCGGATCACCCTCGTAGGGGCGGCCGTCGGGGTGGAACATCCACAGGGGCAGCAACGCCGTCGGTGCGTCCAGCCAGGGCATCGGCAGAAAGCCCCGCTCGGTCGGCAGAAGCAGCCCGTCGGGATCACCGGATTCAAAGACAAGCGGGCTGTCCTCTACGTCCTCGCCCCAGATATCGAGGTTCAGCACGGAATAGGGAAACTTGGTCCCCTCATCCAGAAGCTTGCTGGCATAGCGCGCCGGGATACGCTTGCCGCGCGCGACGCCGTTCAGGTCGGCAGCGGCGACGCGGATCGTCTTGACCTCGGGATGCTCATTCAGCCAGTCCATGATCTCATCTCATCAGCAGGGGGCGGTAACGCAGGCGCCTGACGGCGCCCGGAAGATGGCGGTTCAGCCGCCGGTTGACCCTGCCAAACAGCCAGATCAAAGCCAAGGTCGCCAGCACGAAATAAAGCGCGGCGATGGGATAGGCGACAAAGGGGTTGAAGGTCCGGTCCGCGAAGTAGCGCGCGTAGTAAAGCGCGTCGCCCTGTTGCTGAAAGGCCGGAAAGCCCGAGAAGAAGACCAGCGTCGTGGCGTGGAACAGAAAGATTGCCTCGTTCGTGTAGCTGGGCCAGGCCAGCCGCATCATCGAGGGCCAGATCACCCGGCGGAACCGGGTCCAGCCGGTCATGCCATAGGCGTCCGCGGCCTCGACATCGCCGCGCGGCACCGACATCAGGGCGCCGTGGAAGATGTTGGCGGAATAGGCGGCGGTGTTCAGGATCAGCACGATCAGCGCCCCAGCCCAGGCGCGCGTCATCCAGCTTGTCTGGACCGTGAAACCAAAGATCTCGATCCCGGCGCGGGGCAGCAGGACCAGCAATTCGTAGGCCAGGAAGAACTGGATGAAGAGCGGGCTGCCCCGGAACACAAAGATGAATGCGTCCGAGGGGCGGTTCAGCCAAGGGTTCCGGCTGGCCTTGCCAAGCGCCAGCAGATTGGCCAGCACGAAGCCGAAGGCCAGCGCCAGGACCGCGAAATAAAGGTTCCAGATCAGCCCCGATCCGATCAGCGTGAATTGCTGGCAGAGCGTGTAATCGGCGCGCGGCAGCAGCCTTTCACCGATGCCGATCGAGCGCAGGCCGTAGTCGATGATGGTCTGCGCGCAGCTCATGCGGCGGCCTCCTTGCGCAGGGCCTCGCCGCCAAGCGTCGCCTGACCGCGCGACAGCCGGCGCGTGAAGCGGCCCAGCACGCGCTCCGACACCGCCGTCATCAGCAGGTAGAAGACCAGCAGCGCGAGGAAATAGTAAAGCCGCCAATCCGGATGCGGATAGGTAAAGGCCGAGGTCTTGGCCCCGCCCAGTTCGCGCGCCCAATAGACCACGTCCTCGATCCCAAGGATGAACAGCAGGGGCGTCGCCTTGATCAGGATCATCCACAGGTTCGACAGGCCGGGCAGCGCATAGATCCACATCTGCGGCACCAGCACGCGGCGCGTGACCTGCCGGGGGGTCATGCCGTAGGCCTCGGCGGTCTCAAGCTGGGCGCGGGGGACGGCCTGCATCGCGCCGGAAAGCACGTTTGCCGCGAAGGCGCCGAAGACGACGGAAAAGGCGATCACCGCCAGTGTCAGGCCATAGGCGTTGTGGACCCATTCGGCGGCATTGCTCAGGGGCAGCTTGGCGGCGGGACATACGACGAAATCGTTGCCCTGTCGGACCGGCGCGTCGCTGTCGCACAGAATCTGGTGGCGCAGCCATTCCAGCCCCTGATCCAGCGCGATCGGCACGAACAGGAAGAACAGAACGTCCGGGATGCCGCGCACCATAGAGGTGTAGGTCTTGCCGAACCACCGCAGGGGCGCGATCTGCGACCGCGAGGCCAGCGCCCCCGCATAGCCAAGCGCAAGCGCGGTGGGCGCGGTCAGCGCCAGCAGCAGGAACACCGTCCCGAAGCTGGCATAGAACAGCAGATGCGTCCCCGAGGTCAGGTAGCATGACATCCAGACCATGCCCTCGAGTTGCGAGGGATCAGAGCAATAGGAAAACATCGGCCACCCCGAACGGGCCGCCGCGCGTCAGAGCGCGCGGCGGCGGGTCAGATCAACGGATCATTCGAAGATCAGCGCATCCTCGCCGAACCACTTGCGGATCATCTCGTTCAGGCTGCCGTCCTCCTTCATCGCGGTGATCTGGGCGTCGAAGGTCTCGCGCAGGTCGTTGTCGGACTGGCGCAGGCCCATGCCGATGCCCTCGCCCAGGGGAACGGTGTCGAAACCCTCGACCCAGACCAGCTGGCCGTTCGATTCGGCGACGATGGGCGCCAGGAAGTCCTTGTCGGCAAAGACCGCATCGGCCTCGCCGTTGCGGACGGCGGCGATGGTCTCGTCGGGGGTGGGGAATTCCAGAAGCGTGGCGCCGGTCTCGGCGACATGGCCCGCCTGGATCGTGTTGGTCTGGGCCGCGACCACGCCGCCCTCGACATCGGCATCCGCCGACAGCGCCGCGTAGGCCGAGGGCATGGCGGGCGTGTAGGCCTGGGTGAACTGGATGACCTGCTTGCGGTCCTCGTTGATGTTCATGCCGGCCATGATCGTGTCATAGTTCGCGGACACCAGGTTCGGGATGATCGAATCCCAGTCGTTCCTGACCCAGGTGCATTCCAGCCCGGCGCGTTCGCACAGCGCGTTGCCCAGCTCGATCTCGAACCCCGTGACCTCGCCCGTCGCGTCGTCGATGAAGTTGTACGGAGGATAGGCGCCCTCGGTCCCCATGCGGATGGTCTGGGCCGAGGTCAGCCCGGCGGTCAGCGCAAGGGCGGCGGCGGCAAGCGTCAGCGTCTTCATTCGGTTTTCTCCTGTTGGTGATTATTCGGCCATCGAGGCTGACAGAAACTGCCGCAGACGATCGGTCTGCGGATTCCCGAACAGGCTTTCAGGCGGGCCTTCTTCGCAGATCACGCCCTGATGCAGGAACAGGACGTGGTCGCTGACATCGGCGGCCAGCCGCATGTCATGGGTGACGATGATCATGGTGCGGTGCTCGGCGGCCAGATCCTTGATGACGCGCACGACCTCTTGCTGAAGCTCGGGGTCCAGCGCGCTGGTCGGTTCGTCGAACAGCAGCGCGTCGGGCTGCATGCAGAGCGCGCGCGCAATGGCGGCGCGCTGCTGCTGGCCACCCGAAAGCTGGGCAGGCCAGGCATCGGCCTTGTCACCGATCCCGACCTTGGCCAGCAGGGCACGGGCGCGTTCCTCGACCACGGCGCGATCCTCGCGCAGCACGCTGACCGGGGCCTCCATGACGTTTTGCAGGATCGTCATGTGGGACCACAGGTTGAACTGCTGGAACACCATCGACAGGTTCGTGCGCATCCGCGTGACCTGCGCGCGGTCGGCGGGGGCGCGCGATGCGCCCTGCCCTTTCCAGCGCACGGCCTCGCCCTGGAACAGAATTTCGCCGGACTGGCTGTTTTCCAGCAGGTTGCAGCAGCGCAGCAGCGTGGACTTGCCCGACCCGGATGACCCGATCAGGCTGATCACATGGCCGCGCGGAGCCGTCATCGACACGCCCTTGAGCACCTCGAGCGGGCCATAGGCCTTGCGCAGGTCGCGGATCTCTATGACCGGGGCGGCGCCGGGCTGGCCGGGTTCGGAGGGAACGGATTCTGTCTGCATCATCCGCACATTGGGCGACAATCGCGCGCCTTTTGCAACGGGGTAGCGCGGGCAACCTGCCGATAAGAGCAGGTTGCCGCAGCGTCAGTCGAAGGCTCAGGCAATCTCGATCGAGTATTTCTCGATCACGGTATTGGCCAGCAGGCCCTCGCACATCCGGGCGACCTCGGCGCGGGCGGCCTCGGCGTCGGTGGCGGCCAGGTCCAGCTCGATCAGCTTGCCCTGGCGCACGCCGGTGACGTCCTTGTGACCCAGCCCGCCAAGCGCATGGCGGATCGCCTCGCCCTGCGGGTCGAGAACGCCGTCCTTCAGCATGATGGTGACGCGTGCTTTCATGGCGGGGCTCCTTAGTTGATCGCGGTCGGCTTGAGGCTGGTCGTGTTGGCGGGCATCAGGCCCAGACGGCGCGCCACCTCGGTATAGGCATCCGTCAGGTTGCCCAGATCGCGGCGGAACACGTCCTTGTCCAGCTTCTGGCCGGTCTTGACGTCCCACAGGCGGCAGCTGTCTGGGCTGATCTCGTCGGCGACGATCAGGCGCATGAAGTCGTTGTCCCAGACACGGCCGATCTCGATCTTGAAGTCGATCAGCTTGATGCCCGCGCCGTAGAACACGCCCGACAGGAAGTCGTTGACGCGCAGCGCCAGCGACACGATGTCGTCCAGATCCTGCTGCGTGGCCCAGCCGAAGGCGATGATGTATTCCTCGCTGACCATCGGATCGCCCAGCTCGTCATTCTTGAAGCTGTATTCGACGATGGGGCGCGGCAGCATCGTGCCCTCTTCCAGCCCCAGCCGCTTGGACAGCGACCCGGCGGCGAAGTTGCGCACGATCACCTCCAGCGGGATGATCTCGACCTGGCGGATCAGCTGCTCGCGCATGTTGACGCGGCGGATGAAGTGGTTGGGGACGCCGATATTCGTCAGGCCCTGCATGAAGAACTCGGACAGGCGGTTGTTCAGCACGCCCTTGCCCTCGATCGTGGCCTTCTTCTGCGCGTTGAAGGCGGTGGCGTCATCCTTGAAATACTGGATGAGCGTGCCCGGCTCGGTGCCTTCGTAAAGGATCTTGGCCTTGCCTTCGTAAACTTTCTTGCGCCGCGGTGCCATCAGCCGACCGTCCTTTCGCATGTCCCCAAAGTGGCGCCTTATCCCAGAATGCCCCGCTTGGGCAATACACGAGGCTTGAAGGCATCGTGGCGCGGGGGCATATCTTTTGCAGCACATATGCAGGAGGGTTCAGATGTCCACGTTCGACGACCGGGAACGCGCCTACGAGGCGAAATTCGCCCATGACGCCGATTTGCGCTTCAAGGCCGAGGCCCGCCGGAACCGCCTGCTGGGCGAATGGGCGGCCGGGCTGCTGGGCAAGACGGGCGACGATGCCCGCGCCTATGCCATGAGCGTCGTCAGCGCCGATTTCGACGAGCCGGGCGAAGAGGACGTGTTTCGCAAGGTCGAGGCCGACCTGACCGGCCATGCCGATGCCGCGACCATCCGCGCCAAGATGGCCGAGCTGATGGACGAGGCCCGCCGCCAGGTGGTCGCGGAAAGCTGATCCCGCCCGCAGGCGCAAACGGCACCCGAAGGCCCCCGCACGGGGGCCTTTTTCATGCCGCGCAGTCGTCCCCCCGGCGCGGGAAACTGCCGCAGGGGCAGACGAATATCAGCTTTGATCATGCTTCCCTTTTCAGCAGGCTGCTTCTAACTTGCCTGCAGGACAATGTTCCAACTGGGAGTCTACAGAATGAAAAAGCTTCTCCTCGCATCCGCCGCCGGTGCGCTGATCGCCGGTGCCGCCGGTGCGGAAGACATCAAGATGGGCATCTCGCTCGGCTTTACGGGACCGCTGGAATCGATGTCGCCCGCGATGGCATCGGGCGCCGAGTTGGCGATGAAGGAAGTGTCGGATTCGGGTCTGCTGCTGGGCGGCGCCACCGTCGTTCCGGTCCGCGGTGATTCGACCTGCATCGACGCCGCCGCCGCCACCGCCACGGTCGAGCGCCTGATCTCGGCCGAAGGCGTGCGCGGCATCGTCGGCGGCATGTGCTCGGGCGAGACCATCGCCTCGCTGGAAAACGTCGCCAAGGCGAACGGGATCGTGATGATCTCGCCCTCGGCCACCTCGCCGGCCCTCTCGACGATCGAGGATGACGGCCTGTTCTTCCGCACCGCGCCCTCGGATGCGCGTCAGGGTCAGGTCATGGCCGCGATCATCATGGAACGCGGCCTGAACAGCGTCGCCGTGACCTATACCAACAACGATTACGGCAAGGGCCTGGCCGACAGCTTCGCGGCGGCCTTCCAGGAAGCGGGCGGCACCGTCACCGTGAACGCGCCCCATGACGACGGCAAGGCCGACTATTCGGCCGAGGTCGCGGCACTGGCGGCGGCGGGCGGCGATGCGCTGGTCGTGGCGGGCTATGTCGATCAGGGCGGCTCGGGCGTGGTGCGTGCCGCGCTGGATACCGGCGCCTTTGAAACCTTCGTCTTCCCCGACGGCATGGTCGGCGGCGCGCTGGAAACCAATTTCGGCGCCGAGATCAGCGGCAGCTTCGGCCAGAACCCCGCCGCCGAGGGCGAGGGCCGCGACCTGTTCCTGGCCCTGGCCGAGGAAGCGGGCTTCGACGGCACCGGCGTCTATTCGGGCGAGGCCTATGACGCCGCCGCGCTGATGCTTCTGGCGATGGCCAAGGCGGGCAGCAGCGATCCGGCCGAATACAAGACCCACATCATGGACGTGGCCAACGCCCCCGGCGAGCCGATCCTGCCCGGCGAACTGGCCAAGGCGCTGGAAATCATCGCGGGCGGCGGCGAGGTCGATTATGTCGGCGCGACCGCGGTCGAGCTGATCGGCGCGGGCGAGGCCGGCGGCAGCTTCCGCGAGATCGAGATCAAGGACGGCAAGATCGAGACGATCGGCTTCCGCTGATCCTTCGGGACCATGACAGGCCCGGCGCCCCTCGCGGTGCCGGGCCATTTTGCAATCATACGAGCCGCGAATGCGGCCGGCTTTCTCCCGCAAGGGACAACAGGGAAGCGACAGATGATCAAGGTCGAGGACCTTCACAGACATTTCGGCGGCTTTCGCGCCGTGGACGGCGCCAGCCTGACGATCGAGACCGGCTCGATCACCGGGCTGATCGGGCCGAACGGCGCGGGCAAGTCCACCCTTTTCAACGTCATCGCGGGCGTGCTTCCCCCCACATCGGGCCGCGTCGTGATGGATGGCGAGGACATCACCGGCCTGCCCCCGCACGAGCTGTTCCACAAGGGCCTTCTGCGGACCTTCCAGCTGGCGCATGAGTTCGCCTCGATGACGGTGCGCGAGAACCTGATGATGGTTCCCGGCGCGCAATCGGGCGAGACGATCTGGAAAACGTGGTTCCAGCGCGGCCGCATCAGGGCCGAGGAACGCGCCCTGCGGAAAAAGGCCGACGAGGTGCTTGAGTTCCTGACCATCCGCCATCTGGCGGACGAACTGGCCGGGAACCTGTCGGGCGGGCAGAAGAAACTGCTGGAACTGGGCCGCACCATGATGGTGGACGCCAAGATCGTCTTTCTGGACGAGGTCGGCGCGGGCGTGAACCGCACGCTGCTGATGACCATTGCCGACGCGATCATCCGGCTGAACAAGGAACGCGGCTACACCTTCTGCGTGATCGAGCATGACATGGATTTCATCGGCAAGCTCTGCGACCCGGTGATCGTCATGGCCGAGGGCAAGGTGCTGGCCAAGGGCAGCGCGAAGGACATCATGCAGAACGAGGCCGTGATCGAGGCCTATCTGGGCACCGGTCTCAAGAACAAGGACATGGTGGGATGAGCGATCAGGACGCAGTTTTCGGCAATCGCGGCAACCGCGACCTGTCGGTCGTGAACCCTGCGGGGCGCGGCACGATCGACGGCACCCGCCGTTCCGGCCCCGTGGGCGAGGGCCGCCCCGGCGATCCCTTCCTGATCGGCGAGAACATGACCGGCGGCTACGGCAAGGGCGCGGACATCCTGCACAATTGCACCATCGCCGTGGAAAAGGGCCAGATCGCCGTGATCGTCGGCCCGAACGGCGCGGGCAAGTCCACCGCGATGAAGGCCGTATTCGGCATGCTGAACCTGCGTCAGGGCAGCGTGCGGCTGGGCGGGCGCGACATCACCGCGCTGAACCCGCAGGACCGGGTGAAGGCCGGGATGGGCTTCGTGCCGCAGGTGAACAACATCTTCCCTTCGATGAGCGTCGAAGAGAACCTGGAAATGGGCGCCTATATCCGCAAGGACGACATCCGCGCCACGATGGAGCAGGTCTATGACCTGTTCCCCGCCGTCGCCGCCAAGCGCAAGCAGGCAGCGGGCGAATTGTCGGGCGGTCAGCGCCAGCAGGTCGCGGTGGGACGGGCGCTGATGACCCAGCCCTCGGTCCTGATGCTGGACGAACCCACGGCGGGCGTCAGCCCCATCGTCATGGACGAGCTTTTCGACCGGATCATCGCCATCGCACGCGGCGGGATGCCCGTGCTGATGGTGGAACAGAACGCACGTCAGGCGATGATGATCGCCGACAAGGCCTATGTGCTGGTGCAGGGCGCGAATGCGCATACGGGCACCGGAAAGGAACTGATGCAGAATGACGAGGTGCGCCGCACCTTCCTGGGGGGCTGAGCCATGGACATCCTGAACGGCCTCGTGGTCTTTCTGAACTTCGTGTTCATCCCCGCCGCAGCCTATGGCGCGCAGCTTGCGCTTGGCGCGCTTGGCGTCACGCTGATCTACGGCATCCTGCGCTTTTCCAACTTCGCCCATGGCGACACGATGGCTTTTGGCACGGCCATCGTGATCCTGCTGACCTGGGGGCTTCAGGCGCTTGGCGTCTCGATCTTCCCGCTGCCGACCGCGCTTCTGGCGCTGCCCTTGGCCATCGCGCTGACGGCGCTGCTGGTCCTGGGCACCGACCGCGCGGTCTATCGCTTCTACCGCAAGCAGAAGGCCGCGCCGATCATCTTCGTGATGGCCTCGGTGGGCGTGATGTTCGTGATGAACGGCCTGACGCGCCTGCTGATCGGCGTGAACGAACAGCGCTTCGACGACGGCGCGCGCTTCATCATCGACGTGCGCACCTTCCGCGAGATGACGGGCCTGGCCGAGGGTCTGGCGCTGCGCTCGACCCAGGCGCTGACGGTGGTGCTGGCCTTCGCGGTGATGGTGGCGCTGTTCTGGTTCCTGAACCGCACGCGCTCGGGCAAGGCGATGCGCGCCTATTCCGACAACGAAGATCTGGCGCTGCTGTCGGGGATCGACCCCGAACGCGTCGTGCGCCTGACCTGGATCATCGCGGCGGGGCTGATGGTGATCGCGGGCACGCTCTATGGTCTGGACAAGTCGTTCCGGCCCTTCAACTACTTCCAGATCCTGCTGCCGATCTTCGCCGCCGCCATCGTGGGGGGCCTGGGCAATCCGCTTGGCGCCATCGCGGGCGGGTTCCTCGTGGCCTTTTCCGAGGTCGCCGTGACCTACCCCTGGGTGCGCGTGGTCAGCTACATCGCGCCCTGGTATGATCCCGGCCAGGGCAACCTGATGCAGCTTCTGGGCACCGAATACAAATTCGCCGTCAGCTTCGTGATCCTGATCGTGGTGCTGCTGTTCAAGCCGACGGGCCTGTTCCGCGGCAAGTCGGTCTGAGGAGGGGACGATCATGGCAACGAACCGTCAAGCCGCAGCCTCCAGCCCCTGGCGCGCGCCGATCGTGCTGGCGATCTTGGCCGTCCTGTTCGTGCTGGAGGGCACGGTCAGGAACAGCATGTTCTCGGGCAGCTGGAACACGGCGCTTGCGATCCTGAACATGGGCCTCATCTCGGCGATCGTCGCGCTTGGGGTGAACATGCAATGGGGCTATGCGGGCCTCTTCAACGTGGGCGTCGTGGGCTTTCTGGCCATTGGCGGCCTTGCCCCGGTGCTGGTCTCGCTACCCCCGGTCGAGGGGGCATGGGATGCGGGCGGGCCGCGCCTGATCCTGTCGCTGCTGGTGGGCATCGGCATCCTTGCGGCCGCGAAGATCGTCTATACCCGCTGGCGCAAGGGCTGGCTGGTCGCGCTGGTGCTGATCGCGGGCTTCTTCCTGTTCCGCAACCTGTTCGACCCGGCCGTCATCGCGATCGAGGCGAACAACCCCGCCCGCCACGGCAATATCGGCGGGCTCGGGATGCCGGTTCTGACCTCGTGGCTGGTGGGCGGCCTCTTTGCCGCCGCCGCTGCCTGGGCGATCGGCAAGGTCGCGCTTGGGCTGCGGTCGGATTATCTGGCCATCGCCACGCTCGGCATCGGCGAGATCGTCGTCGCGGTCATGCGCAACGAGGAATGGCTGGCGCGCGGCGTCATGAACGTCACCTCGATCCCGCGCCCCGTCGCGTATGAGATCGACCTGCAGCGCAACCCCGAATTCGTGGACTTCGCTGCAGGCTGGGGCCTGCCCGTGGCCGAGGCTTCGGGCATCTGGGTCAAGCTCAGCTACATGTCGCTGTTCCTTGTCGTGCTGCTGACCATCATCCTGCTGGCGGAACTGGCGCTGAAATCGCCCTGGGGTCGCATGATGCGCGCCATCCGCGACAACGAGACCGCGGCCGAGGCGATGGGCAAGAACGTCACCGGGCGTCACCTTCAGGTCTTCATCCTGGGCTCGGTGGTCATCGGCATCGCGGGCGCGATGATGGTGACGCTGGACGGGCTACTGGCGCCGACCAGCTATAACCCGCTGCGCTACACCTTCCTGATCTGGGTGATGGTGATCGTCGGCGGCTCGGGCAACAACTGGGGCGCCGTGCTGGGCGCGGTGCTGATCTGGTTCCTCTGGATCAAGGCCGAGGTCTGGGGCCCGGCCCTGATCGCGCTTCTGACGGGCCCGATGGCCGATGGCCCGCTCAAGGCGCATCTGCTGGAAAGCGCGCCGCATATGCGCTTTATCGCGATGGGGGCGGTCCTGCTGCTGGTTCTGCGCTTCGCCCCGCGCGGGCTTGTGCCCGAACGCTGACCGGCGCGCGGAACGGATAAGGGGGGCGCCACGGCGCCCCCCTTTCATTTGCGGGCCTTGCGGTTCAGGCCGTGCGGATGCGTTCCACCCTGCCGTCGCCGTTCAGCAGCAGCACCTCGCGCACCCCGTTCAGTCGCGCGGCCGCGGCCGCGATCTCGTCCGCGGCCATCAGGCAGGCCGCCGTGGACAGCCCATCCGCCAAGGCCGCATCATCCGCCACCACCGCCACGCTGGACCATAGCGGCCCCGCAGCGCCGCGCGGGTTCAGGATATGACAGATGCCGGGCGCCACGCTGAGCGCGCCGGGGCTGGACACCGCCAGCGCCGCATCGCGCAGGGTGACGCGACCAAAGCGCCCCTGTTCAGGGTCCAGAACGCCCATCCGCCACGGGCCGCCCGCCGTCGCGGTCTCGCCGATATCGACGCAGAGCCGCGTCAGCCCGGCATCGCGCAGGACCTGCCGCACCGCGTCGCTGGCCGCCCCCTGCGCGATCCCGTTCAGGCTGAGCGCCTGCCCCGCGCCCAGATGCAGGCCGCGCCGCCCCGCTACGGGCAGGACAACCCTGTCCCAACCGACCAGCGCCTCAGCCGCGCGGATGTCGCCGCCGGTCGCATGGGCCAGCCAGAGCGGCTGGATCGTCGGATCGAACCGCCCGCCTGTCGCGCGGTGCAAGCGGTCGCACAGGTTCAGCATCGCCTGCCAGCGCGCGTCCAGATCCGGCAGATTCCCCGCCGCATTCAGCCGCGACAGGTCGGAGACAGGGCGGAACAGGCTGAAGCGGGCCTCGTAGGCCTCGATCTCGTGGCGGGCGCGGGCCAGGGCCGGGCGCGTCACCTCGGGGGGGCCATCCAGCGTGATGCTGACTTCCGCGCCAAGCGCCACGCCGCGCCATGTGACGCGCGGCTGAGGCGCGGCACCGGCCGAACCGGTCAGCCCGGCTGCCGCCGAGATCGCCAGAAAGCGGCGCCGCGACAGCCTGTTCATGCGCTGGCCTCCTGCGGTTGGGGGACAAGGACCGGGGGCCGCGCCCCGGACCGCCCGGCGCGCCTTGCCGCCAGCACCAGCGGCACGCAGCGCTTGCTGTCATCATGGATCGCCACGCAATCGAGGCATTGGAAACACTCGGAATAATCGATCTTGCCGCTTTTCTCGATGGCGCCATAGCTGCATTTCACGCGGCACAGCTGGCACGGGCTGCCGCATTCGGCGCGCCGCGCGATCCAGTCGCGCCCGCGCAACAGCCCACCGACCGCCATGACTGCCCCAAGCGGGCAGAGATAGCGGCAAAAGCCCTTGAACAGCACCATGCCCAGGGCCAGCCAGAACAGGGCATAGGCCACGAAATACCATTCGCGCTGGAAGTGGACGGTGATCGCGGTCTTGAAGGGCTCGATCTCGGCGGCCTTGTCGACATGCTGCGGCGCCAGAAAGACCAGCGCGACCAGACCGGCCAGCGCGACGTATTTCAGCGATTTCAGCCGCCGGTCCCACCGGCCCGAGGGGTTGATCTGCGGCAGCCGCAGCGCCCGGCCCAGATGATGGGCGAATTCCTGTAGCGCCCCGAACGGGCACAGCCAGCCGCAGAACAGCCCCCTGCCCCACAGCACGAAGCCCAGACCCGCCGCCGCCCAGACCATCAGCGAGAACGGGTCGTAAAGCAGGAAGGCATAGCTGCCCCCCTCGACCGCGCTGCGGAGCGCCGCCAGAGGCGTCACGATGGACAATTGCCCCTGCCCCCAGAAGCCCACGAAGCCCGTCACAACCGCCAGGATCAGCAGGCGCGCGGGCGTGAAATGGCGCCACCCCGCCAGCCGGTTCATCCGCGCCCCAAGCGCCCAGACCAGCGCCGCCAGCCCGAAGGCCAGCACGATCAGATCGGCCTGCCGGTTCTGAAGCGCCTCAAGCCAGGGCGGTACGGGAACGGGCGGCACCTCGCGGATGAAGAACCGCTCGTCGGTCTGGTGGTCCAGCGTCAGTTCCACGCGGCCGATCTCGGGGGTGATGTAGCCATGTTCGCGCACGGCCTCGACCAGCAGGGTAAAGGGCTCGGCGGGGTTGAAGCCCAGCCTGCGGTCGGTGCGCAGGATCAGCGCGGTGCCTTCGGGCGCGCCGGGCGCCAGATCGACCAGGAAATCGGCATCGCGCAGCGCGATGGGCAAGCCGCCCTGTTCGGCCTTGATCAGGTCGGGGGCGGTGTTGCGGACGAAATCCTCGCTGACCAGCCCGTGCCGCCCCGCATCGATCAGCAACAGGAACTCGTCCGTCGGCGCTACGCCGCGAAAGCGGTCCATCTGGTCGATGGTGGTCTGGTCCAGCGCCGCGCGGGCCAGAGCGGGCGGCGTCACATCGACCAGCCACAGGTCCAGATAGGGGTCATCGGGCCGGGCGCGCGCCTCGGGGTCCGATTGCGCCCAACGCGTGCCGGCAAAGGCCGCGTCGATCTGGGCGTTGCTGACACGCAGGTGGCTGACCAGCCCCTGCGCCATCAGGTCGTCCCATGTCAGCGTCTCGGCATGGTCGAAATCGGGGCGCGCGGCGGGGGCGGCGACGCGGCCCTGCAAATGCTCGCGCGCGACCGAATGCGCGGCGGCCATGATCGATTCATGCGCGATCCGGACCGAGGCCGTGGCCTTCGTCACCCCGTCCAGATGCACCAGCGCCGAGCCGCTGTCAGCGCCGCCATAGGGCGTGCCGATGGTCATGGGCGACCAGATCGACTTGCCCGCATATTGCTCGAAGAACTCGCGGAAGGGCCCCTCGCCCATGCCCGAGACGAAGATCGGCTCGTTATGGTGGACCAGCCTCACGGTGACGATGGTGCCCTCGCGGTCCAGCACCACGACCACATTGACCGGCGCGCCGGCAAAGCCCGGCAGCGGCGCGTATGGCTGTGTGGTGAAGGCGTAGCCCGCAGGCGCGCCCCCCGAATTCAGCACGCGGTAAAGACCCTGATCGTTCAGCGCCTCGCCCAGGGCAAAGGGCGGCGGGACATAGGACAGCATCTCGTCGGCCGACAGGGCCTGGGCCCGCGCCTCAAGGGGCAGCAGGCCGATCAGCAGCAGCACAAGGCGAAGCAGCGACATCATGCGTCAAGGCTAAGCCTGCCGGGCGGGGCCTGCCTATTCGACTTTCGGCGGGGGAGGGATGCGAAAAACCCGGCCGCAAGGGCCGGGTTTCGCAGTGTCGCGGATGACGCGATCAGTTGGCCGAGGCCAGAAGCTGATCGGGGATACGGAAGGTCCAGACCGAACCGCCCTGGTTCAGGTAGGACACCTCCTGCGCGACCTCACCACCCCAGAGCGGCACGGCCCCGCCCCAGCCCGACACGACCGACAGCCATTGCACGCCGTCCTCGTCCTGCCAGGTGACGGGCTGGCCGGTCACGCCCGAGCCGGTCTGGAACTGCCAGAGAACCTCGCCCGTCTCGTCGTTGATCGCCTGGATATAGCCTTCGGGCGTGCCGTAGAACACCAGACCGCCCGCCGTTGCCATGGTCGAACCCCAGAGCGGCGCGCCGTTGGGAACCTCGAACTTGATCTCCATCGTGTTCGGGTCGATCGCCTTCAGCGAGCCGATGTGATCCTCGAACAGCGGCTTGATGGTGAAGCCCGCGCCCAGATAGGCCGCGCCCTGGCGATAGGTGATCGGCTCGTTCCAGATATCCATGCCCCATTCGTTCGAGGGCACGTAGAAATAGCCCGTGCGCTGCGAATAGGCCATGTGCTGCCAGTTCTTGCCGCCAAGGAAGCCCGGCACGGCCCAGACAACCTCGCCCTTTTGCCCGTCGGCCGAGGCCGAGGGATTGCCCGGACGGTTCTCGGGGTTGTAGATCGGGCGGCCGTTCTCGTCGATGCCGCTGGCCCAGGTGATGTCCTTCACGAAGGGCATGGCGTCCACGAAGCTGCCATCCTCGCGGTCCAGCACGTAGAAGAAGCCGTTGCGGTCCGCCGTGGCCAGGCGGCCATTGCCGTTGGCGTCGGTGAAGGGCACGACCTCGTTCACGCCGTCGAAATCCCAGCCCTCCCAGGGGGTGGTCTGGAAGTGCCACTTGATCTCGCCCGTGGCGGGGTCAAGGCCGATGCGGCTGGCGGCATAGAGGTTGTCGCCCTCGCGCAGGTGGCTGTTCCAGGGGGCCGGGTTGCCCGTGCCGAAGATCAGCGTGTCGGTCTGGGCGTCATAGCTGCCGCCCAGCCAGGGCGCGCCGCCGCCGGTCTTCCACATGTCGCCGGGCCAGCTGGCATTGACCGTGCCGGTCATGGTGCTTTCTTCGCCGTTCAGCTCGCCCATGTGACCCTCGATCACGGGGCGGCGCCAGACCAGCTCGCCGTTCTCGGCGTCGCGGGCCTCGACGGCGCCGACGATGCCGAACTCACCGCCGGAATTGCCGGTGATGATCAGCCCGTTCACGATCAGCGGCGCGGCGGTGTAGCTGTAACCCTCGCGGTAATCGGCGATGCGCTTGTTCCAGACGACGGCACCGGTCTTGCGGTCCAGCGCGACGATGCGCGCGTCCAGCGTGCCGAAATAGATGTTGTCGCCATAGATCGCCGCGCCGCGGTTGATCACGTCGCAGCAGGGCAGGATGCCCTCGGGCAGGCGGGCGTCATATTGCCAGATCTTGCGGCCGGTCTTGACGTCCAGCGCGAAGACGCGGCTGTAGGAGCCGGTCACATACATCACGCCGTCATAGATCAGCGGCTGCGATTGCTGGCCGCGCTGGCGTTCGCCGCCGAAACTGAAGGACCATGCCGGGAACAGGTTCTGCACCGTCTCGCGGTTGATCTGGTCCAGCGGGCTGTAGCGCTGCCAGTCACGGCCCATGCCGTTGGTCACGACCTGAGTCGTGATCGTCTGGTCGTTCAGCAGATCCTCCTCGGTCACCTGTGCGAACGCGCCGGGCGCCGCCATGATGCCGATGCAGGCGGCCATTACGAACTTGTTCATCCTCTCTCCTCCCAAGGGGCCGGGCTGGACCGGGCGACGGTGACGGCACGGCAGAACAGACATACCGGCAGTATCAACAGCGCGAGAGGGGCTTGGAAATTGCACATTGGTCTTAAGACCCCCCCGCCATCCGCACGCGGTCGCGCATGGCAGAGGGGGCTGCGGATCGCCTCAGGCGGGGCTGTAGTCGATCACCGCGCCATACCAGCCGAGACCGTCGTAATCCTCGTATCCCAGGGTCCGGGCAAAGCAGAGCCGCGCGCCGTCCGGCATCTGCAGGCAGCCGGTCCGATCCTCCTCGGATCCAAGCGGCAGGCGCGTCAGGAAATCGCGCTCGTGCGAGTCGGCGATGATGCGGTGCTCGGCATCCAACAGCAGCACGCGCCGCGTCGACCATTCCTCGTCGGTGAAGGCGGCCTCGTCGCGGACGATCATCTGCGCCTCCTTCTGCCAATCGAAGTAGACGGCCAGCACGCCGATCGGCTCGGCCTCGGGGTCGCCCTCGCGCCGGACCGGGGTTGCATAGACCAGAACCTTGCGCCCGCCATGGATGCTGCTTTCGTAGACATCGGACACCGCATATTCGTGGCCGGTCGCCAGAATCGCCGCGCGGTCGAACCAGTCGCGGGCGTCGATGGGCAGGTGCCGCCCGCCCGGCACGACGCCATCCGTCGCGCTGGCGACCACCCGGCCCTCCATATCGGTCAGGACCAGATCCAGATAGACGGTGTAATAGCGGTGGATGGTCGCCAGCCGCTGCTGCGCGCGGGCCAGCAAGGCCTGATCGGGCCGGGCCAGCGCCTCCCAAAAGCCGGGATCGGTCGCCCACCAGCGCACATCGGCGGTGCGCTCGAACAGGTTGCGCACGATCAGCTGCACCAGCACATGCGCCTTTTCGATCATCGCCCGTTCGGACGCCTCGAGCAGCGCGCCGGTCAGGTTCGCCGCCGTCTTCGAGGCCGACTGCACATAGCTCAGCACGTCCTGCCGGAACTGGTCGGCATTGTCCTTGGTCTGGCCGGACAGCATCTTCATCTCGGCCGCCACGACCGAGAAGCCCCGCCCGTGATGGCCCGCGCGTGCGGCCTCGATCATCGAGTTCACCGCAAGGATATGCGACTGCATCGCCACCTTGTCGTTCAGTCTGCCAAAGCTGTCCACCCGCCGCGCGATGTCGTCGATCGTGCTTGTCAGTTCCGTTCCGCGCATGTGCCGCTCCTGCTAACTACCCGGCCCCATTACGGCTGCAGAGGCGACAGTTTAGCGCGAATGGCAGGTGCACCGACGGCACGGTGTTCACGGTGCCGTCATTGCGGGCAGAACGCGACCGCCACAGCCGCGGCGCATCCTGCGCCGGCGGCCCTCTGGGGGCTTGCGCGAAGCGGGTGGCGCGCTTAAAGGCGGGCCATGACACAGCATCAGCGCCTTCTGATCATCGATTTCGGCAGCCAGGTGACCCAGCTCATCGCGCGACGTCTGCGCGAGCTGAACGTCTATTGCGAAATCCGCCCCTTCAACCTGCTGACCGATGCGGCGCTGCGCGAGATGGCGCCGCAGGCGATCATCCTGTCCGGCGGCCCGGCCAGTGTGACCGAGCCGGGCAGCCCCCGCGCACCCCAGGCGGTGTTCGAGTTGGGCGTTCCGGTCTTCGGCATCTGCTACGGCCAGCAGGTGATGATGGAACAGCTTGGCGGCGCCGTCGAGGCGGGCCACCATGCCGAATACGGACGCGCCTTCATCGCCCCGGCTGCGGGCCACAAGGGCGACGGCATCTTCGCCGGTCTGTTCGAAACGGGCCGCGAAGAAGTCTGGATGAGCCATGGCGACCGCGTGACCCGTCTGGCGCCCGGCTTCGAGGCCATCGGCACCTCGCCCAACGCCCCCCTTGCGATGATCGCGGACGAGGCGCGGCGCTTTTACGCCGTGCAGTTCCACCCCGAGGTGCATCACACCCCGAACGGCCGCCGCATGCTGGAAAACTTCGTCCGGCTGGCGGGCTTCACCGGCGACTGGACGATGGCCTCTTACAAGGACGAGGCGATCCGCAAGATCCGCGAGCAGGTGGGCGACCGCAAGGTGATCTGCGGCCTCTCTGGCGGGGTCGACAGCTCGGTCGCGGCGGTCCTGATCCATCAGGCCATCGGCGATCAGCTGACCTGCGTCTTTGTCGATCACGGCCTTCTGCGCCTGAACGAGGCCGAGCAGGTCGTGGCCATGTTCCGCGACAATTACAACATCCCGCTGATCCACGCGAACGAAAGCGACCTGTTCCTGGGCGCGCTGGAAGGCGTCAGCGACCCCGAGGTCAAGCGCAAGACCATCGGTCGTCTGTTCATCGACGTGTTCCAGAAATACGCAAGTCAGATCGACGGCGCGGATTTCCTGGCGCAAGGCACGCTTTACCCCGACGTGATCGAAAGCGTCAGCTTCTCGGGCGGGCCTTCGGTCACGATCAAGTCGCACCACAATGTCGGCGGCCTGCCCGAAAAGATGGGCCTCAAGCTGGTCGAGCCGCTGCGCGAGCTGTTCAAGGACGAGGTCCGCGAACTGGGCCGCGAACTGGGCCTGCCCGAAAGCTTCATCGGCCGCCACCCCTTCCCCGGCCCCGGCCTCGCCATCCGCTGCCCCGGCGAGATCACCCGCGAAAAGCTGGAGATCCTGCGCAAGGCGGATGCGGTCTTCATCGACCAGATCCGCAAGCACGGCCTTTATGACGAGATCTGGCAGGCCTTCGTCGCGATCCTGCCGGTCCGCACGGTGGGCGTGATGGGCGACGGGCGCACCTATGATTTCGCCTGCGCGCTGCGCGCCGTGACCTCGGTCGATGGGATGACGGCGGATTACTACCCCTTTACCCACGAATTCCTGGGCGAGACCGCGACGCGGATCATCAACGAGGTCAAGGGCATCAACCGCTGCACCTATGACATCACCTCGAAGCCGCCGGGCACGATCGAGTGGGAATGACGCGTCACTGACCGAAAAGCCCGCCTTGTCGCGGGCTTTTTCATGCGCCCGTCAAGGCGCGCCGGGCGTCCAGCGATGGAACAGGTCATTGCCCAGACGCCGCGTCTCGACCAGACGGAAACGCGGGGCTGCGGCAAGGCAGGGCCAGTCGGTCGCCCCGATGGCGGGCCGGGCCGCCGCGCCAAGGGCCAGACCGGCCGTGTAGCCCATCACCTGATCGACCAGCCCCGCCCGCAGCAGGTCAGCGGCCAGAACGCCGCCCCCCTCGCAGTAAAGCCGCGTGATACCGCGCTGTGACAGATCGCGCATGATCTCGGGCAGTTCGCCCTGCAGGAACCACAGGGGGCCGTGAGTTTCATCCTCGGGCGGCATCGGCGGCGGCGAGCCGCGCGTCAGCACCACGCGCACCGGCTGGCGCGGCGTGGCGATGCCGCGCACGTTCAGATGCGGCAGATCGGCCCGCGCCGTCCGGGCGCCCACCATCACCGCGTCATGGCTGGCGCGCATCGCATGGACATGCAGCCGCGCCTCGCGGCCGGTGATCCAGCGGCTTTCACCATCCGGCATGGCGATGCGCCCGTCGAAACTGGTCGCAAGCTTCAGCGTCACGAAGGGCCGCCCCCGCATCAGGCGGCTGAGGAACCCTGCCTGAAGCCAGGCCGCCTCGGGCGCCAGCACGTTTTCGGTCAGGGCGATGCCGCCCTCGCGCAGGATCGCATGGCCCGCCCCCGAGACGCGCGGATCAGGGTCGGTCATGGCCGACACGACGCGCGCGATGCCCGCCGTGACCAGCCCGCTGGCACAGGGCGGCGTGCGGCCATGATGGGCGCAAGGCTCAAGCGTCACATAGGCGGTGGCGCCGCGTGCGGCCTCGCCCGCCATATCCAGCGCCATGCGTTCGGCATGGGGGCGCCCGCCGGGCTGGGTCCAGCCGCGCCCCACGACGCGCCCGTCCCTGACGATGACGCAGCCCACCGCCGGGTTCGGCCAGACATTGCCCAGACCCCGCGCGGCAAGGCGCAGGGCATGGCGCATGTGGCGGATGTCATCCTCGGGGGCGGTCACGCCGCGGATTACTCGGACGCGGCGCCGGGGCGCAGTTCCGAGACGAACTTGTCGAAATCGTCCGCGTCCTGGAAGTTCTTGTAAACGCTGGCGAAACGAACATAGCCCACATTGTCGATCCGCGACAGCGCCTCCATCACGATCTCGCCGATCATCTTCGAGGGGATGTCGGTCTCGCCCGTGCTTTCCAGCCGCCGCACGATGCCGCTGATCATCTGTTCGATCCGGTCAGGCTCGACCGGGCGTTTCTGCATGGCGATGCGGATGGACCGGGCCATCTTGTCGCGGTCGAAATCCTCGCGGCGTCCGTTCGATTTCACCACGACCAGATCGCGCAGCTGCACGCGTTCATAGGTGGTGAAGCGGCCCCCGCAACCGGGGCAAAGGCGGCGGCGACGGATCGCCACGTTATCCTCGGCCGGGCGCGAGTCCTTGACCTGCGTATCGGCATGTCCACAGAATGGGCAGCGCATGGATGGTCCCTCTGGTCCGGCAATACACCGGCACTATAGGCAGGCCCGCAGGGATTGGGTAGTCTTATCCACGGCCTACCAGATCGGCCACGCGCGCCCTGTGTCCCGATTGCCTCGTTTGCCCCCTTGCGCCCCGATGGATGCTGATCTAGCGTCTGGCCAAACCGTTGGGGTGCCTGGAAACAGGCTGAGAGGCTTCACGCCAACCCATCGAACCTGATCCGGGTCATACCGGCGGAGGGAACGGTGCATCACGACGCAGCCCGCGCGCTGCCCCCGCGTATCGCCCCCCCTCCCCTTATGTCCCGACCGATAGCAAGGAGGAGACGCGTGACCGCCATCGCCCTGACCATTGCAGGCTCGGATTCCGGCGGAGGCGCCGGGATACAGGCCGACCTGAAGGCGTTCTCGGCGCTTGGCGTCTACGGCGCCAGCGTGATCACCGCGCTGACCGCGCAGAACACGCGCGCCGTCACGATGGTCGAGCCGGCCAGCCCGGCGATGATCGCGGCGCAGATGCGGGCGGTGTTCGACGATCTGGACATCCGCGCGGTCAAGCTGGGGATGCTGGGCGACGCGCAGGCGATCCGCACCGTGGCCGAGGGGCTGGAGGGGCGCGGGATGCCCGTCGTCCTCGACCCGGTGATGGTGGCGAAATCGGGCGATGCGCTGCTGCCAGACGCCGCTATAGGCGCGCTGCGCGAGGTGATGCTGCCCCGCGCCCACCTGCTGACCCCGAACCTGCCCGAGGCCGCGCGCCTGCTGGGCTGCGCCCCCGCCACATCCGAGGCCGAGATGGCGCGTCAGGCTGCCGCCCTGTGCACGCTTGGTGCACAGGCTGTGCTGATGAAGGGCGGCCATGCCGAGGGGGCCGTTTGCACCGACCTCCTGGTCACGCCCGAGGGCGTGACCCGCCTGACCGCGCCCCGGCAGGCCACGCGCAATACGCACGGCACGGGCTGCACGCTATCCGCCGCCATCGCCGCCGGGCTGGCGCAGGGGCTGGACCTGCCGCTGGCCGTGGGCGTCGCACATCGCTACCTGCAAGGGGCGATCGCCGCGGCGGACGGGCTGGCGGTGGGCCATGGTCACGGCCCGGTGCATCACTTCCACGCGGTCTGGTCCGATGGCTGACGTCACGATCATCGGCGCGGGCGTTGCGGGCCTGTTCGCGGCGCATGAGCTGGCGCGGCGGGGCCTTCGCCCGCGTCTCATCGACCGCAACGGGCCTCCGGGGCAGCATGGCTGTTCGTGGTGGGCGGGCGGGATGCTGGCCCCCCATTGCGAGGGCGTCACCGCCGAGCCGATCATCACCCGCCTCGGCGCCGAGGCCGCCGCGGCCTGGGCGCCCATCACCCCCGTCATCCATCGCGGCACGCTGGTCGTCGCGCTGGACCGCGACCGGGCCGAGCTGACCCGCTTTGCCCGGCGCAGCACCGACCACCAGACCTGCGCGCCGGGCGATCTGGAACCGGACCTGTCGCATCACCGCGCGGGCCTGTTCTTCCCGTCCGAGGCGCATCTGGACCCCCGCCGCGCGCTGGCCGATCTGGTCGCGGCCCTTGCCGCGCAGGGCATCGCCATAGAACGCGCCGAGGCCACCCCCGAGGCCATCCCCGGCCCCGTCATCGACGCGCGCGGCCTTGCCGCCACCCTGCCCGGACTGCGCGGCGTGCGCGGCGAGATGGCCGTGCTGCACGCCCCCGAGATCACGCTGACCCGCCCGGTGCGGCTGCTGCATCCGCGCCACCCGCTTTACATCGTGCCGCGCGCGGGGGGCCTGTTCATGCTGGGCGCGACGCAGATCGAAAGCACCAGCCGCGCGCCCGTCACGGCGCGATCCGCGCTGGAATTGCTATCCGCCGCCTATGCGCTTGACCCCCGCTTTGCCGAGGCCAGCGTGGTCGAGATGGGCGCCGACCTGCGCCCGGCCTTCGCCGACAACATCCCCCGCGTGGTCCTGCGCGGGCGGGTGCTGCATCTGAACGGCCTTTTCCGCCACGGCTACCTGATGGCACCGCTGCTGGCGCGGCAAGCCGCCGATTACCTGATCGACCGCAGCAAGGGAGAATTGCTCCATGAGGATTGAGGTCAACGGAACTCCCCGCGACATCGCCGCGACCACGGTGGCCGATGCTCTGACCGAACTGGGCTGGGCCGAGGCCCGCGTCGCCACGGCGTTGAACGGCGATTTCGTCCCCTCGGGCGCGCGCGGGACGCAGGCGCTGCGCGAGGGCGACCGGCTGGAGGTTCTGGCACCCATGCAGGGAGGGTGAGATGCGCGATTTCTACGGGATCAGCCTGTCCTCGCCGCTGATGCTGGGGACCGCGCAATACCCCTCGCCCGCTGTCCTGCAGGCCGCATTCCGGGCCAGCGGCGCGTCGGTCGCCACGGTGTCGCTGCGGCGCGAGGCAGGTCAGGGCCAAGCCTTCTGGTCGCTGATCCGCGAACTGGGCGTGCATGTCCTGCCCAATACCGCCGGCTGCCACAGCGCGCGCGAGGCCGTCACCACCGCCCGCATGGCCCGCGAGGTCTTCGAGACGAACTGGATCAAGCTGGAAGTGATCGGCCATGCCGACACGCTCCAGCCCGACCCGTTCGGCCTGCTGGAGGCCGCCGAGACCCTGGCCGCCGAGGGCTTCGAGGTGTTCCCCTACACGACCGAGGATCAGGTTCTGGCCGGGCGCCTGCTGGACGCGGGCTGCAAGGTGCTGATGCCCTGGGGCGCGCCGATCGGGTCGGGGCTGGGGCTGAACAACCGCTACGGCCTCAGGATGCTGCGCGCGGCCTTCCCCGATGTGCCGATGGTGATCGACGCAGGCATCGGCCTGCCCAGCCACGCCGCCGACGCGCTGGAGATGGGCTTTGACGCGGTGCTGCTGAACACCGCCGTGGCGCAGGCGGGCGACCCCGAGGCGATGGCCCGCGCCTTCGGCCTTGCCGTGCAGGCAGGCGCGCTGGCCCGCGCCGCCGACCCGATGGAGCCGCGCGAGATGGCCGCCCCCTCGACCCCCCTTATCGGAAAGGCCTGGCTGTGAGCTTGCCCCGTTTCTACCCGATCTTCGACGACGTGGCCTGGCTGGAACGCGCCCTGCCCTTGGGCGTGCGGCTGGTGCAACTGCGCCTGAAGGACCGCGCGCCCGATGACCTGCGCGACCAGATTCGGCGCGGGCTGGCGCTGGCGCGGGCGCATGGCGCGGCGCTGGTCGTGAACGACCACTGGCAGATCGCCATCGAGGAAGGCGCCGAATGGCTGCATCTGGGACAAGAGGATCTGGACGAGGCCGACCTGCCCGCCATCCGCCGCGCGGGACTGCGGCTTGGCGTCTCGACCCATGACCACGCCGAACTGGACCGCGCGCTGGCGCTGGCGCCGGATTACGTGGCGCTTGGACCGGTCTGGCCGACGATCCTGAAAAAGATGAAATGGCACGAACAGGGTCTGGACCGCGTGACCGAATGGAAGGCGCTGGTCGGTGCCACGCCGCTGGTCGCCATCGGCGGGCTGACCCCGGAACGCGGCGCGCTGGCACTGGCGGCGGGGGCCGATGTGGTTTCTGCCGTGACCGACATCACCCTGAACCCTGACCCCGAGGGCCGGATGCGCGACTGGCTGGCGGTGGCGCCATGAACCGCTATGCCCGCCAGATGGTGCTGCCGGAACTGGGCGCTTCGGGGCAGGAACGGCTGACGCAGGCGCATGTGCTGGTCGTGGGCGCGGGCGGGCTGGGCTGCCCGGCGCTGCAATACTTGGCAGGCGCGGGGGTGGGCCGCATCACGTTGGTCGATGGCGACCGGGTCGAGGAAACCAACCTGCACCGCCAGCCGCTTTACGCGATGCGCCAGATCGGCCAGCCCAAGGCGCAGGCGGCGGCGGCGCAACTGGCCGCGCTGAACCCCGAGGTCACGGTCAACGCCGTCACCGACTGGCTGACCCCCGCCAATGCGCCCGATCTGGTCGCAGAGGCCGATGTGGTGCTGGACTGCGCCGACACTTTCGCGGTCAGCCTGACGCTGTCGGATGCCTGCCTGCAGGCTGGCCGCCCGCTGATCGCGGCCTCGGCGCTGGCGCTGTCGGGCTATGCGCTTGGCTGCTGCGGCGGTGCGCCCAGCCTGCGCGCGGTCTTTCCCGACCTGCCCCTGCGCGGTGCGACCTGCGCCACGGCGGGGGTGATGGGGCCGGTCGTCGGCATGATCGGCGCGCTTCAGGCGCAGATGGCGCTGGCGGTCCTGCTGGGGCTGGAGCCCTCGCCCTTGGGGCGGCTGGTCAGCATGGACGCCGCCTCGTGGCGGATGGGCGGCTTCCGCTTCGACCGCGCGCCGGAACCGGACGCGCCCCTGCCCTTCATCGCGCTAAGCCAGATCGCGCCGGGCGATCTGCTGGTCGATCTGCGCACCGAATCCGCGCCCTTTCGCCCGGATGCCCGCCACCTGCCGCCCGAGCGCATCACCCTTCTGGACCCGCCCGACGGCGCCCGCGTCGTGCTGGCCTGCCGCACGGGCCTGCGCGCCCATAATGCGGGGCGCGACCTGCAATCCATCTGGCCGGGGCAGATCGCCCTTCTGGCCCTGAACGACTGAGGACCCATGCGACATATCCTTGCCCTGGCCCTGATGGCCGCCCCCGCAGCGACCGCCGCCCATGCCGAAACGAACCTGACGCTGATGCTGGACTGGTTCGTGAACCCCGACCATGCGCCGATCGTGCTGGCCGAGGAACTGGGCTATTTCGCCGATGCCGGACTGGCGGTCGAGGTCGTGACCCCCTCGGACCCGAACGATCCGCCGCGCATGGTGGCGGCAGGCCGCGCCGATCTGGCGATCAGCTATCAGCCGCAACTGCACCTGTCGCGCCATCAGGACCTGCCGGTCATCCGCGTCGGCACCCTGATCGAGACGCCGCTGACCTGCCTTGTCGTGCTGGCCGAAAGCAAGATCGAAACGCCTGCCGATCTGGCGGGCCGCAAGGTGGGCTTTGCCGTGGCCGGCGTCCAAGAGGTGATGCTGGACGCCATGCTGGCGGGTGACGGGCTTGAGCCGGGCGATGTGGAACAGATCAACATCGGCTGGTCTATCTCGCCTGCGCTGATGTCGGGGCAGGTCGATGGCGTGATCGGCGCCTTCCGCAATTTCGAGCTGAACCAGCTGCGGCTGGAGGGCCGCGAGGGCCGCTGCCTCTATCCCGAGGCGCATGGCATCCCCGCCTATGACGAACTGATCTACATCGCCAATCCTGACCGCATGGACCGCGAGGCGATCAGCGCTTTTCTCGAGGCCACGGCGCGGGCGACCGATTTCATGAAGAACCGACCCGACGAGGCGTGGAAAATCTTTTCGGACACCGCGTCGGAATTGCAGACGCCCTTGAACGACGCCGCCTGGTCAGATACCTGGCCGCGTTTCTCCAGCCGCCCGGCGGCGCTGGATGCGGGCCGCTATCTGCGTTTCGAGGCGTTTCTGGCCGAGCGCGGCGCGACGCCGGGCGGGCTTGCCCTGGCCGATCTGGCCATCGACGTGAACGAGGTGGCGCCATGACCCCCGATTACGGCCGCGCCTTCGCGCTGTGGCGGCAGGCGGCGGCGCCCCATTGGGACGCCTATATCGACCATGCCTTCGTGAAGCAGTTGGCCGCAGGCAGCCTGCCGCGCGACAGTTTCCTGCATTACCTGCGGCAGGATTACGTCTTTCTGCTGCATTTCGCGCGGTCCTGGGCGCTGGTCTTCGCCAAATCCGACCGGATGTCGGAAATGGCCTTGGCCTCGTCCATCGCGCATGGCCTGCTGAACGGCGAGATGCCCCTGCATGTCGAGATCTGCGGCCGCGAGGGGATCACCGAAGAGATGCTGCAAGCGACCCCGGAATCGCCCGCCAACATGGCCTATACGCGCTATGTCCAGGCGACCGGCTATGCGGGGGATATGCTGGACCTGCTGGCCGCGCTGGCGCCCTGCGTCTTTGGTTATGGCGAGATCGGGCTGATCCATGCCGATAGCGGCGGCCCTTATGGCGAGTGGACGGCGACCTATGGGGGGCCGGATTACCAGGAGGTCTGCCACGATGTCGGCGCGCTGATCGACGCGGCGCTGGAGGCGCGGCTGGGGCCGGACTGGCCCTTGCTGCCGCGCGCCGCGATGCTGGAACGGCATTTCCGTCAGGCGACGCAGCTTGAGGTCGGGTTCTGGCAGATGGGGCTGGACCGGACGTGAGCGCGCGCCCGGACGAAAGCGGCAGGGGGGCGCTGCCCCCCGTCCTGCGGACTCCCCCCGGGATATTTGCCGACCAAGGCAAAGAGGCGGGGGCGGTTCTGATCCGGGGGGATCTGTGGCTTGGCGATGCGGTCCTGGCGCGGGGACTGGATATTGCCTGCCAGCCGGGCGGCTGGACCTGTCTGATGGGGCCGTCCGGCGTGGGGAAATCGACGCTTGGGCGGCTGGTGGCGGGGTTGCCCGTCTCGGCGCGGTTTGAGGGGCGCCTGGATGTGCCAGCCGGCCGGGTCGCGCTGATGGCTCAGGCGGACCAGTTGCTGCCCTGGGCCAGCGCGCTGGACAACGTCTGCATCGGTGCGCGGCTGCGGGGTGAGCGGGCGGACCGCGACCGGGCGCGGGCCTTGCTGGCGCTGGTCGGGCTGGAGGGGCTTGAGGCGCGGCGGCCCGACGCATTGTCGGGCGGGCAGCGGCAGCGGGTGGCGCTGGCACGGACCCTGATCGAGGAGGCGGCGGTCGTGGTTCTGGACGAGCCGTTCTCGGCGCTGGATGCGGGGACGCGGGCGGCGATGCAGGATCTGGCCGCGCGGCTGCTGGCGGGGCGGATCGTGATCCTGATCAGCCATGATCCGCTGGAAGCCGCGCGTCTGGCCGACCGCGCCTGGCTGATCGGGCACGAGGGCAGCCGCCCCCTGCCCCTGCCCGGCGGGGCTGCGCCACGCCCCCTTGATGCGCCCGAGGTTCTGGCCGCGCAGGCCGCATTCTTCAAGGCCCTGTCCCGACCATGCGCCGTCTGAGCCTGATCGCCGTTCCCGTGGTGCTGCTGGCGCTGTGGCAGGCGCTGGTCTGGGTGACGGATGTGCCGCATTTCATCCTTCCCGGTCCGGGGAGGGTGGGGGCGGCCTTGGTCGGCAATGCCGCGATGCTGGCCGAACATGCGCGTTTCACCAGCGGCAATCTTCTGGCGGGGCTGCTGGCGGGGGTGGTGCTTGGGCTGGTGACGGCGCTGAACCTGGCGCTTTCACCCGTGGCGCGGGCCATGATGCGGCCGATACTGGTCGTGGCGCAGGCGATCCCGGTCTTTGCGCTGGCGCCGGTCGTGACGCTGTGGCTGGGCTATGGCGCGCCCAGCAAGGTGGTGATGGTGGCGCTGGTCGTCTATTTCCCGGTCGCATCGGTGCTGTTCGACGCGCTGATGCGGCCGCCTGCCGCACTGGACGATCTGGCCCGCGCGATGGGGGCCACGCCCATGCGGCGGCTCTGGCTGATCCAGTTGCCTCATGCGCTGCCTGCGCTTGGGTCGGGGCTGCGGCTGGCGGCGGTCTATGCGCCCTTTGCGGTCATCGTGGGCGAATGGGTCGGGTCCAGCCGTGGGCTTGGCTACCTGATGCTGATGGCGAACGGGCGCGGCCAGACCGATCTGATGTTCGCGGCCCTTGCGCTGCTGGCGGCGATGGGGCTGGTCCTGTTCGCGCTGGCGGGCGCCGTACAACGCCTGACGGAGAGGGGCCGCCCGGTCGGGGCGGCCCGCGATCTTACCACGAGGTGATCACCGCACCGTCATAGCTGTCCTCGATGAAGGCTTTCACCTCGGGCGATTGATAGGCCTGGATCAGCGTCTGGACCCAGGGCTCGGCCTCGCGGCCCTCTTGCACGACGATGATGTTCACATAGGGGCTGTCGGCCTTTTCCATCGCGATCGAATCCTCGCGCGGGGACAGACCGGCGGCCAGCGCGAAATTCGTGTTGATCACCGCCGCATCCGCATCCTCAAGCGCGCGGGGCAGTTGCGCCGCGTCCAGTTCGAGGAAACGCAGGCCGCGCGGATTGTCGGCGATGTCCAGCGGGCTGGGCACGAGGCCGGTGCCCTCGGTCAGGGTGATCAGGCCCAGATCCTGAAGGATCAGCAGCGCGCGGCCGCCATTGGTGGGATCGTTCGGGATGGCGACCTGCGCGGCGTCGGGCAGGTCGGCCAGATCCTCGATCCGCGCCGAATAGACGCCCATCGGGGTGGTGATCGTGGTGGCGACCTCGACCAGACCGAAGCCGCGATCCTTCATCTGGTTTTCCAGATAGGGGCGGTGCTGGAAGCTGTTGGCATCCAGATCGCCGTCGGCCAGCGCCTGGTTCGGCACGACGTAATCCGAGAACTCGATGACCCGGATGTCCAGACCGAGGGGGGCGGCGATCTCGGCCACCTTCTCCATGATCTCGCCGTGCTCGCCGGGGGTGACGCCGACGGTGATGCTGTCGGCCAGCGCCGCGCCGGAAAGCGCCAGCGTCGAGACGAATGTGGTCAGTCGCAGCATGGGATTTGTCCTTTCTTGTCTGCGGAAAAGCGGAACTTCACGCGCCACGGTTGCGGGGCGCGCGACGATCGACGCGCGACGCAATCCATTCGCCAAGCGACTGGACCAGCTGCACCATGACGATCAGGATGATGACGACGGCGGCCATGACCTCGGGCATGAAACGCTGGTATCCGTAGCGGATGCCCAGATCGCCAAGGCCCTGCCCGCCCACGGCGCCGACCATCGCGGAATAGCCGATCAGGCTGACAACGGCCAGGGTCAGGCCAAGCGTGATGGCGGGCAGCGCCTCGGGGATCAGGACCTTGCGGATGATCTGAAGGGGCGTGGCGCCGATCGCGCGGGCGGCCTCGATCAGGCCTGCATCGACCTCGCGGATGGCGTTCTCGACCAGGCGGGCGACAAAGGGGATGGTCGCCAGCGTCAGCGGCACGATGGCCGCGTTGGTGCCGATCGAGGTGCCGACGATGGCACGGGTGAAGGGGATGATCGCCACAACAAGGATGATGAACGGGACCGAGCGGGTGGCGTTCACTACCAGCCCGAGGATCTTGTTGACCCAGGGCGCGCTGAGCAGTTCGCCGCGTTGCGAGCAGGCCAGGAACACGCCCAGAGGCAGGCCGCCAAGCGCGCCCAGCAGCGACGAGATCGCCACCATGTAAAGCGTCTGCAGCGTGGCGTCCCATAGGATCGGGATCAGGTTAGCGGACATGGCCCAGAACCTCCGTGGTCAGCCCGTGTTGTTCCAGAAAGGCGCGGGCCTCGGCGCCACGGGCCTCGGGGACCGAGATCAGCAGATTGCCGAAGGGGCGTGTGCCGATCTCTTCGATCGTGCCGCCGAGGATGTTGGCGCCGATGCCCAGATCGGTGGCCAGACGGGCCAGCATCGGGTCGGTCGCATGCGTCCCGGCGAAGGTGACGCGGATCACCGGATCGCCCGGAGGCTGGGGCGCCAGCCGTTCCGCGACGAAGGCGGGCAGCGTCGCGCCGGTGACGCCCGCCAGAAAGCGCCGCGTGGTGGGATGGGCGGGCCGGGCGAAGATGTCATAGGTCGGACCGGCCTCGACGATGCGGCCGGCCTCGATCACCGCCATGTGGCTGGCGATGTCGCGCAGGACGGCCATCTCATGCGTGATCAGCAGCACCGTCAGGCCCAGATCGCGGTTGATCTGCGCCAGCAGGTCCAGCACGGTCTGCGTCGTCTCGGGGTCCAGCGCGCTGGTCGCCTCGTCCGACAGAAGCACCTTGGGGCCGGTGGCAAGCGCGCGCGCGATGCCCACGCGCTGCTTCTGGCCGCCCGACAATTCGGCAGGGTAGCGGTCGGCCAGCGCGCCCAGACCGACCTGCTCGATCAGCTCGGCCACGCGGGCGCGGATCTGGCCGCCCGGCAGGCCCGCGATCTCGAGCGGCAGGGCGACATTGTCGCGCACATTGCGCGAGGCAAGCAGGTTGAAGTGCTGAAAGATCATCCCGACATCGCGCCGGATGCGCCGCAGGGCGGCGCCGCGCGCCTGCCCGACATCCTGACCCTCGACCAGAACCCGGCCCTGCGAGGGGCGTTCGAGCCCGTTCACCATCCGCAACAGCGTGGACTTGCCCGCGCCCGACCGGCCGATGATGCCGGTGATGCTGCCCTTGGGCACCGAAAGCGACACATCCTGAAGCGCAGTAAACGCGCCCCCGGCCTTGGGGTAGGACTTGCCCAGATTGTCGAACAGGATGGCGGGGGCCGGGTCGGCGCTGCCGGACATGGATCTATCCTTGCGGTTGCGAGGCGGGGGGCATCGCCCAGATCGCAGGCGGGTTCAACCCCGGATCAGCCCCGATCAGGCGACGAAAGGCCGCGCCGCGCGAACCCTGTCCGCGCCGCGCGGGGCGACGGGGAACGCGCGTTCCGGTCGGGCTACGGGGCGCGGACAGACGTCCGGCGGGCGCGAAAATGACAGGATCACTGTCCTTTTCACACGCAGCACTTCCGTCTCAGACCTGGACCCCGGGCCGGGCGCTGCGGGCCAGCATCTGCGCCAGAACCGCGCGCAGCGCATCGGGCCGGAAAGGCTTTTCGATCAGAGGCGCGTCGTCATGGCCGGGCGGCAGATGCTCGCGCCCATAGCCCGAGACGAAGCAGAACGGCACGGACTGGCGGGCCAGCGCATCGGCCACCTCGTCCACCGGCTGGCCGCCCAGATTGCCGTCCAGCAGCGCCAGATCGAAGCTGTGGCTGGCGACCAGATCGCGCGCCTCGGGGACGCTGCGGGCGATCGTCACCTGCCGGGCGCCCGCGTCCTGAAGCTCGAAGCGCAGATCCATCGCGACCAGAGGCTCGTCCTCGACCAGAAGGACATGGCATCCCTCGATCCCCTGCGCGGTGGCGGGCGGGGGCTGGGCGGGTGCGGCCTCGGGGGCGGTCTCGCGGGTCAGGGGCGTCACGCCCTCGGTCATGCGGATCGTCCAGACGACGCCTTCGGGGCGCCAATCGGCGCGGGCGGCATTGGCGTCGCCTGAACCCGCCGCGCCGATCAGCGTGGTGCCGAACCCCGCGCGGTCAGGGGCGGTGACAGGCGGGCCGCCGGTTTCGCGCCAGGTCAGGGTCAGACAGCCGGACTGGCAGGTCCAGTCCAGATCCACCCGCCCCTCGGGCGTCGAAAGCGCGCCGTATTTGGCCGCATTGGTGCCCAGTTCGTGCAGCGTCAGCGCAAGGCGCAGCATCATGTCGGGGGCCAGTTCGACGGGCGGGCCGCTGCGGTGCAGCCGGTCGCCATCCAGCGTGCCCGCGCGGATCTGGTCGTCGATCAGCTGGTCCAGGGGCGCGCTGGACCAGGTCGCATCCGACAGGATCGAATGCGCCCGCGCCAGCGCCTGAAGGCGCCCGGTAAAGCTGGTCTCGAAGGCCGCCAGGCTGTCGGATTGCCGCAGGCTCTGCCGGGCGATGGATTGCACATTGGCCAGCGTGTTCTTGATGCGGTGATTCAGCTCTCCGATCAGCAACGAGCGCACCTCCTCGGCGTGGCGGCGTTCGGTGATGTCGAGGATCTGCAACGACAGGGAATACATCTCGCCCTCGTCGCAGAGGATCGAGCCGTAAAGCTCGCAGGCGACGCGCTGGCCTTCGGCGTGGCGGACCTTGATCTCGGTCGAGAAACGGGGCGGTGTCTCGCCGTCGCAGTCGAACCATGCGGCAAGCTGGGCGCAGGCCTCGGGATCGATCCAGCCCGTGCCCGAGGCATGGCGTCCCAGCACCTGATCGGGCGTGAAGCCAAAGGCGCGCTCGGCGCCCGCAGACCATGCCCGGATCACCAGATCGCTGTCGCATTCGACCAGCGCCAGCGGGGAATTGTCGGCATGTGCCCGCAGCCGCGCCATGGCCCGGTCGCGCAGCCGCGCGATGGCCTGCATCTCGTCGCGCTGGCGTTCCAGTTCGCGCGCCTGACGGCCGATGCGAAAGAACACCTCGGCCTTGGATTTCAGGATCAACGGGTCGATGGGCTTGAAGATGTAATCGACCGCCCCCGCCTCGTAGCCCCGGAAGCGGCGGGCTTCGTCCATCTCGGCGGCGGTGACGAAGATGATCGGCACGCTGCGGGTACGTTCGGTGCCCCGCATCAGTTCGGCCAGCTCATAGCCGTCGGTGCCGGGCATCTGCACGTCGAGGAAGGCCAGCGCGTATTCGTTGACCAGCATCAGCTCCAGCGCCTGCGCCGCCGATCCGGCGCTGTCGATGATCAGACCGTCGCGGCGCAGCAACGCCTCGAGCGCCATGATGTTCTGGGTGGTGTCGTCCACGATCAGGAAGCGGATGGGATTGTCAGGCATGGGTCACGTCCTGCGCCGTCCGACGCCAGATCCGTTGGGTTTCGTCAAAGGCCGAGAACGCCCCCGCATGGGACGAAAAGCGCAGCGTCTCATGCAGGCCGAGGCCCAGAAAACCGCCGCGCGCCAAGGCTTCGGCAAAGAGGCCGATGGCGCGCTGTTGCAGGCTGTTGTCGAAATAGATCAGCACGTTGCGACAAGAGATCAGCTGCACCTCGGAAAAGACCTGATCGGTGGCAAGATTGTGTTCGGTAAAGACGGTGCGCGCCCTGAGCCGCCGGTGAAAAGCCGCGCGGCCATAGGCGGCGGTGTAATGGTCCGACAGCGATCCGCGCCCCCCCGCCCGCTGGTAGTTCTGCGAGAACAGCGCCATGCGGTCGATGGGATAGATCCCGGCCTCGGCGCGCGCCAGGGCGCGGCGGTTGATCTCGGTCGCGTAGAACAGGGTGCGGTCCAGAAGCCCCTCTTCGTCCAGCATGATCGCCAGCGAATAAAGCTCTTCGCCATCCGCGCAGCCCGCCACCCAGACCTTGATCGAGGGGAAGGTCCGCAGATGCGGCAGCACGTCCCGGCGCAACGCAAGGAAATAGTCGGGATCGCGGAAGAACTCGCTGACCTGTACCGTCATTGCGTCGATGATGTCGGGCAGGATCGAGGCATCGCGTAGCAGCCGCCCCTGCAATTCCGACAGCGTGTCGTAGCCCAGCCGCTCGCGCGCCAGATCCGCCCGGCGCATCAGCGAATTGCGGGAATAGGACCGGAAATCGTAGTGATGGCAGCGGTGCAGCGCATCAAGGAACAGGTCAAGCTCGATCGCATCGGGCGGCGCGGGCAGAACGGGAAGGACACTCATCGCGGCATCCACACGCGGGTCAGCGACAAGAGCTTGTCCACGTCCAGCGGCTTGGGCAGGTAATCGTTCGCCCCCGCGGCAAGGCACTGGTTCTGATCCTCGGCCATGGCCTTGGCGGTCAGCATGATGACGGGCAGCGTCTTCCAGCGGTCGATCTTGCGGATCTCGCGGGTGGCGGTCAGGCCGTCCATCTCGGGCATCATCACGTCCATCAGGACAAGATCGATCCGGGGCGCGGCGCCGTCATTGACGCGGCCAAGCGCCTCCAGCGCCTCGCGGCCGTTGCGGGCGATCTGGACATGGGCGCCATGCGGCTCGAAGACGCCGGTCAGGGCATAGACGTTGCGGATGTCGTCCTCGACCACCAGGATGCGGCGGCCTTCCAGCTGCGCGTCGCGGTTCAGGGACGCGGCCAGCATCTCGCGCTGCTTTTCCGGCAGGTCGCTGACCACCTGATGCAGGAACAGCGTCACCTCGTTGATCAGCCGCTCGGGCGATTTCGCGCCCTTGATGATGATCGACTTGGAATAGCGGCGCAGGCGCTGTTCCTCGGCCTCGGTCAGGGCGCGGGCGGTATAGACGATGACCGGCGGAAAGGCCCCCAGCCCGTCGCCGTCCAGCCGTTCCAGCATGTCGAGGCCCGAGGCGTCGGGCAGCGTCAGGTCCAGCACGATGCAATCGACCGTCTCGGCGCGGCAGATCCGCAGAGCCTCGGCGGCGGTGCCCGCGCCGATCGCCTCGACCTCATCGCTGGCCAGCAGCGCCTTGAGCCCCTCCATCTGGGCGGGGTCGTCCTCGACGATCAGCACTCGGCGCATGCGCTGTTCCAGCCGGTTTTCAAGGTTGCGGATGGCGCGGGACAGCTCGTCGCGCTGGACCGGCTTCAGCATGTAGCTGATCGCGCCCTGCGACAGGGCCTGCTTGGTGTAGTCTTCGGCCGAGACGACATGGACGGGAATGTGCCGGGTCGAGACGTCGCGTTTCAGGCGGTCCAGCACCGACAGGCCGGAATGGTCGGGCAGGCCCATGTCCAGCACGATTGCATGGGGCAGGTAATGACGCGCGGCGGCCACGGCCTCGTCGGCGCGCGAGACGCAGATGCAGCGGAAGCCCAGTTCGCGCGACAGATCGCACAGGATGCGCGCAAAGGCCGGGTCGTCCTCGACCACCAGCATCACGCGCTCGCCCTCGCGGATCAGGTCGCGGTCATCCTCGACCCCATCGACCACCCCCAGGGCGGGCGATTGCGCCACCGGCAAGGCCGCGGCCGAGGCCGGTTGCGGCAGGGCGGGCGCGGCCGCGCGGGCCTCGCCTCGCGGGGCGCGTTCGGGCAGGATCAGCGTGAAGGTGCTGCCGCGACCGGGGCGGCTGTCCAGCGTCAGGCGCCCGCCCAGCAGATCGGCCAATTCGCGCGAAATCGACAGGCCAAGCCCCGTGCCGCCATATTTGCGCGAGATGGTGCCGTCGGCCTGCCGGAACGCCTCGAAGACGGCCTCCTGCTGGTCGGGGGCGATGCCGATGCCAGTATCCTCGACCGAAAAGGCCACGCCCTGCGGCGCGCGGGCGATGCGCAGCGTGATGCGGCCACGCTCGGTGAATTTCAGGGCGTTCGACACGAAATTGCGCAGAACCTGTTCCAGCCGCTGCCCGTCCGTGTGAAGCGGCCCCAGATCGGGCGCGACCTCGGCGGTCAGGTCCAGGCCCTTTTGCCGGGCCTCGGCCTCGAAGGCGCGGATGATGCGGTGGGCGACATGACCGGGATCGACCTCGTCCAGGGCGACCTCGACCTTGCCGGCCTCGATCTTGGACAGGTCCAGAATGTCGTTGATCAGCGCCAGAAGATCCTGCCCCGAGGACTGGATCGTCTCGGCCCAACGGACCTGTTCCTCGGTCAGGGTGCCGCCTCGATTCTCGGCCAGAAGCCGCGACATGATCAGCAGCGCGTTCAGCGGCGTGCGCAGTTCATGGCTCATGTTGGCGACGAATTCGGATTTATAGCGGCTTTCGCGGGCCAGGGCCTCGGCCTGATCCTCGAGCATCCGGCGCGAGCGGGCCAGCGCGTCGCGCTGTTCTTCCAGTTCCTGCGTCTGGGTTTCCAGCCGGGTGTTCTGGTTCTCAAGCTCGGCCTGTTGTTCCTCAAGCCGGCGCTGGCTGTCCTGCAAGGCGCGGGTCTGTTCCTCGAGTTCCTCGTTCGTGGCGGCCAGCTCCTCGCCGTGACTGCGCAATTCTTCGGATTGGCGGCGCGTTTCCTCAAGCAATTCGTGCAGCTGGTCGCGGTATTGCGCGCCGCGCAGCGCGATCCCCAGCTTGTCGGACAGCCGTTCGAACAGGTCCATCGCCCGGTCGGGCGCGGCACGGTCCAGGCCGAATTCCAGCACGCCGTTGACCAATTGCCCATCACGCAGCGGCACCAGCACCGTGCTGGCCGTCCGCCCCCGCGCCAGACCCGAGGACCAACCAAGCGCCTCGTCCGGGGCCATGTCAATGCGCAAGGGCTGGTCGCTGGCGACGGCGCGGGCAAGATGGCCCTGCCCGTCCTCGATCCGCTCGGGGATCAACGCGTCATCCGTGCCCCAGCTGGCCAGCCGCACGAAGCCGCGCCCGTTGCGCGCATAGGCGACGGCAGCGCGGGCATCGACCCGTTCGGCCAGCGCCTCGAGCATCTGATGCGCCAGACGCGCCGGAGGCATCTCGCCCTGAATGGCGCGCGAGGCGGCGATCTGGCCCAGATTGACCCAATCGGCCCGCGCCAGCCGCGCCCGGTTCATGATCAGCCCGTATCCCAGCACCCCGAGCGCGACAAAGATCACCCCCGCCATCACCCGGTTGGCGACCGCAAGGCCGAAGCCGACGCCCGAATCGCTGACGACGAAGCCCACGACAAGCAACAGACAGACCAGTCCCGACACGACCGGCGGCAGAAGCGGCCAGCGCGCGACCAGCGCAAGGCCAAGCGGCACCACGTAGAGAAGCCAGACCGCCGTCCCCAGGGGATAGAGCAGGTCCAGCATGAATACGGCAGCAACAAAGGCGGCGATCAACGCCGCGATCACCAGATCCAGTCTCTTGTCCACGTCCACTCCTGCCTCGTCCCGCGGCGCGTTGGCGCCGGCGTTCCGCAGGAACGCAGGCCGGGCCGATCCGGTTCAATCCTGTCGACAAAAAACATGCCGAACCAGATCGTTCAACGGCTGACGCAGCGCCAGAGGCAAGAGTGGCGGGGGCACAAGGCCCCCGCGATCAGCCGCGCAGGGTCGCGCCGGTGGCCTTCTGGACCTTTTCGACGACCTTGGCGGCGACGGCCTCGATCTCGGCATCGGTCAGGGTCTTGTCGGCGGCCTGCATCCGCACGGTCAGGCCGATGGACTTCGCGCCGCCTTCAAGACCGGTGAACTGGTCGAAGACGCTGACCTGCCGGATCAGCGCCTTGTCGGCACCAAGCGCGGCGTTGACCAGCGTCAGGGCCTCGACCTCGGGGGCGGTGACAAAGGCGAAGTCACGCTCGACCGCCTGGAAGCCCGACAGCTCCAGCGCGGGGCGCGTGGGCGTGCGCGTCTTGGGGAAGGGGATCGCGGCCAGATGGATGGTGAAGGCCACGGCCGGACCCTTCACGTCCATCTCGCGCAGGATGCGGGGATGGACCTCGCCGAACGTCGCCAGCACGTTCGGCCCAAGCGCGATATTGCCCGACCGGCCCGGATGCCACCAGCCGTCCAGCTTGCGGTTGATCTGGGCCTTGGCGGGGGCGCCGATGGTCGCCAGCACCGCCTCGGCATCGGCCTTGGCGTCATAGAGATCCACCTTGCGGCGGCTGCCGAAAGGATCGCGCGGCGCGATCTGGCCGACCAGAAGCCCGCTGAGACGCAAGGATTGCTCGCCCGGCTCGCCGCCCGAAAAGACGGGGCCCAGCTCGAACAGCGCCAGATCGGCGAAGCCGCGCGCCTGATTGCGCGCCGCCGCCGCCAGCAGGCCGGGCAGCAGGTCGGGGCGCAGATGCGTCATCTCGCTGCTGATCGGGTTCTCGACGCGCACGGCATCCGAGCCGCCGCCGAACAGCGTCGCGGCCTTGTGGTCGATGAAGCTATAGGTCACGCATTCGTTGTAGCCAAGCGAGGCAGCCATGCGACGCGCGGCCTTTTCGCGCTGTTGCAGCGGCGTCAGGACCGGCTGCGGCACGCCCGCGCGCGGGCGCGGCAGGGGTTTGCCCTGAAGCCTGGTCAGGCTGGCGATGCGGGCGATTTCCTCGACCAGATCGGCCTCGCCCAGCACGTCGGGGCGCCAGGACGGCACATGCGCCATATCGCCTTCCAGCCGGAAGCCAAGCGCCTCGAGCGTGCGGCGCTGCGTGTCCTCGGGGATGTCCATGCCGACCAGGCGCGAGGTGCGCGTGGGGTCCAGCCGATAGGCCCGGCCCGTGTCGGGCAGCGCCCCTGCGGTCACGACCTCAGACGCCTCGCCCCCGCAGAGGTCCAGCACCATCCGCGTGGCCAGTTCCAGCCCCAACAGGGTAAAGGCCGGGTCGATGCCGCGTTCGAAGCGGTAGCGCGCATCGCTGTTGATCTTCAGCGCGCGGCCCGTCGTGGCGGTGGCGATCGGGTCGAACCAGGCGGCCTCAATGAAGACATCCGTCGTGGTCTCGGACGCGCCCGAGGCCGCGCCACCCATGATGCCCGCGATGCTTTCGGGGCCGTGATCATCGCAGATCACCACCGCACCTTCGGGCAGGGCATAGGTCTTGTCGTCCAGCGCGACCAGTTCCTCGCCCGCGCGTGCGGCGCGGAGCGTCAGGTTGCCCGTCACCTTGGCCGCGTCAAACACATGCAGCGGGCGGTTCAGGTCGAAGGTGAAGAAGTTCGTGATGTCCACCAGCGCGTTGATCGGGCGCAACCCGATGGCGCGCAGGCGCTTTTGCAGCCATTCGGGCGACGGTCCGTTCGTGACCCCACGCACCACCCGGCCCGCGAAGAAGGGTGCCTTGGCGGCAACCTCGGGGGCGATGGTCACGCCGATGGGGCAAGGGAAGGCGCCCTCGATCCGCGCCTCGGGGGCGGGCTTCAGCGTGCCAAGGCCCCGCGCGGCCAGATCGCGGGCGATGCCGCGCACACCAAGCGCGTCGGGGCGGTTCGGCGTGATCTTGATGTGGATCATCGGGTCGATCTTCTCGGGCGCGTTCTGCGCCAGCCAATCGACGAAGCGCTGGCCCACCTCGCCCGAGGGCAGTTCGATGATGCCGTCATGTTCCTCGGACAGTTCCAGCTCGCGTTCGCTGGCCATCATGCCGTGGCTTTCCACGCCGCGGATCTTGCCCACGCCAAGCGTCGTGTCGATGCCGGGCACGTAATCGCCGGGCTTGGCCAGAACCACGGTGATGCCCGCCCGCGCATTGGGCGCGCCGCAGACGATCTGCTTTTCGCCCTCGTCGGTCATCACGCGGCAGACGCGCAGGCGGTCGGCATCGGGATGCTGCTGCGCGTCCTCGATCCGGGCGAGGGTGAAGCTGCCCAGCTTGGCGGCGGGATCGACGATCTCTTCGACCTCAAGGCCCAGATCGGTCAGCGCCTCGGCGATCTGGGCCAGGGTCGCGGTGGTGTCCAGATGCTCGGAGAGCCAGGAGAGGGTGAACTTCATGACGCGTGCCTTCCGGTTCCGGCCCGCAAGGGGCGGGCATGGCTTTGCTGCCTTCAAGCGCGGGCGCGCGCGCGGGTCAAGCCGGATCGGCATGTTTTGCGGCCAAAGATCGAACTTGCCGCGCCTGCCCTGCGGTGCCACCTTGCGCGCGTATCGTGACCCCAGGGTGTTCCCATGAAAGTGCTTTTACCTCTTGCCATCGGCCTTGGCGGCCTGTCCGCGCTTCCCGCGCTTGCCCAGGGCGACGGGCCTGTCTGCTCGGGCGATCCGGCGCAGTGGTTCGCCGCCGACGCCGACGCCAGCACGGTGAACACCGTCGAGACCCCGCTGCGCGTCGAGGTCGAATCCGTCGAAGGCAGCCGGGGCTGGCACGCCTTTGTCGTCGAAGGCGAGGCGCAGTCCCTGCGGATCGAGGCCGAAGCCATCGGCGGCGGCGATCCCTCGCTGGTGCTGGCCACCCCCGAAGGCCGCGTTCTGGCCGAGAATGACGACGCGATGGGCGGCCTGAATTCGCGGATCGAGACGGTGCTGGAGCCCGGCACCTATTGTGTCCAAATGGTTCCGGTCGGCGATCCAGCCATCCGCGCGGCGGTTCAGATCAGCCGCGAGGATCAGCCCGCCCTTCTGGCCGCGCCGCCCGACCTGAGCATCGCGGATTGCCGCCCCGAGACCGAGGCCGAGGCCCTGACCGACGGGCCGCTGGACGCCGCGCTGGCCTCGGGTCGCGTCAGCCGCCAGACCGGGGCCGAGGTCGCCTATCTGCGCTTTGCGCTTGATGCGCCCGGCGCGATCACGCTGCGCGCCACCAGCGCCGAGCTTGATCCCTATCTGAAGCTCTTTGACGGCACGGGCAGCCTGATCGCGGAAAACGACGATGCCGACGGGCTGAATTCGCGGCTGGATTTCCTGACGCCGCTGGCGGCGGGCGAATACTGCATCGGCGTGGCGCCCCTGTCGGCGCGCGAGGGTGTCATCGACGTCTCGGCCGAGGTTCTGGACCGCGACAGCTATCTGCGCGCCGCCTGGGGCCGGGGCGAGATGGCGCCCCCCGCCGGATCGGGCTATCCGATGCAGGATATCGACCTGACCCGCGACCGCGAGACGGTGCTGCTGCATGACGGCACGGCGCAATGGCTGGCCCTGACCATCGAACGCCCGAGCGTGCTGATCGTCGATGCCTTCGGCAGCGCGACCGGGGTGGACAGCAAGCTTGTCCTGTTCGGCCCGAACGGCGCGCAGGTCGCCGTCGATGACGATGGCGGCGAGAACACGGATGCGCGGCTGGGGCCGGTCCTGCTGGAGCCGGGCCTCTACCGGATGGCGGTTCTGGACGTCGGCCGCATGGATCAGCCGCGCGGCCCGATCCGCGCCATCGGGCTGGTCTTTGACCGGTTCGAGCGGGTGGAATAGGCGCGTCCTTCCGGCTGTGACCCGATCACGGGGGCCTTGCGCGGCAGGGCCCCTTTTTCGTTCAGAATGGGCGGCACAGACGATGCAGGCGGCGTGCACGATCTGTGCACCGGATGTGCACCGCCCGGGCGCGCATCTGCGGGCTGCGACATCGGGGCGGACGGGGCGCGGGTTGATCCGGAGAACGCCAGCGCCCAGATTGCGGGTCAAAGGAGCCGCGCCCCATGTTCGACCTGCCCCGCCCCGATCCCGTCAAGGTGCCGCTGGCCGTGCGCCCTCTGGGCATCATGGGCACGGTCGCCACCGCAAGGCGCAACCTGCTTGAACTGATCCCCGCCATCGCCACGCGCCAGCCCATCGTCTCGGGCAAGACGGGCCTGCGATGGCACATGGTCATGGACCCCCAGTCGCTGCGCCGCATCCTCAAGGAACGGGTGGACGATTACCCGAAATCCACCACGACCAAGCTGATCCTGAACCCCGCCATCGGCGACAGCATGTTCGTGGCCGAGGGCGCGCATTGGCGCTGGCAGCGCCGCGCCGCCGCCCCCGCCTTTGCCCAACGCCATGTCGAGGCGCTTGGCCCGATCATGGGCGCCGCCGCCGAAGCCTCCAGCCGCAGGCTTGCCGCCGCCGATGGTCCCGTCGATCTGTTCGCCGAGACCATCGCCGCCACGTTCGAGGTGATCTCGGACGTGACCTTTTCGGGCGGGGGGGCGGGGGTGTTCGACCGCGACGCCGTCCATCACGCGATCGAGGGCTATATCGCGCAGACGGCCCGCATCTCGCTGATGGATGTGATCGGGCTGCCCGGCTGGCTGCCGCGTCCGGGGCGGCTGTTCTCGGGGCCGGGGCTCAGGCGCATGAAGGGGCTGGCCGACCGTGCCATCGCCGCCCGCGCCGAGACCGCGCGCGATCAGGGGCCGCCCGACCTCCTGGACCTGCTGCTGGACGCGCAGGACCCGGAAACGGGCCGCCGCATGAACCGCGACGAATTGCGCGACAACCTGCTGACCTTCATCGTGGCGGGCCACGAGACGACCGCCCTGACCCTGGCCTGGGCGCTGTATCTCTGCGCCCACGACCCCGAGGTGCAGGAACGCGCCGCAACCGAGGCCCGCGCCGCCCTTGGCGGGCGCGTGGCCGAGGCGCGCGATCTGGGCGCCCTGCCCCTGACGCTGCGCATCGTCAACGAGACGCTGCGGCTTTACCCTCCGGCCGCGTTCCTGTCGCGCACGGCGCAGGCGCATGACCGGCTCTGCGGGCGCGAGGTGCGCCCCGGCGACACGGTGATGATGCCCATTTACGCGCTGCACCGCCATCATCTGCTGTGGGACCGCCCCGACGCCTTTGATCCCGACCGTTTCCTGACCGTGCCCGACCGCTATGCCTTCCTGCCCTTTGGCGCCGGGCCGCGCATCTGCATCGGCGCCAGCTTCGCCCTGCAAGAGGCCGTCATCATCCTGGCCACGCTGCTGTCGCGGTTCCGTTTCGATCCGGTGCCGGGCCGCCTGCCCCAGCCGCGCATGATCCTGACGCTGCGCCCGCATGGCGGGGTCTGGCTGCGCGCCACGCCGCGCCCGGCTTAGGCTTTTCCCGCGCGCGCGCCCATGCTAACGCGGGCGCAACTGGAATGAGGCCCGACATGGATGATCTGATCCCCCTGCGCCAGCAATGGCTTGACCGCATCTCGGCCGCCGCCGATCCGAACGCGCTAGAGGATGTGCGCCTCGGCGCGCTTGGCAAGAAGGGCGAGATCAGCCTGAAGATGCGCGAGCTGGGCCGGATGAGCCCCGAGGAACGCCAGACCACCGGCAAGGCCCTGAACGAGATCCGCAACGAGATCGACGCCGCGCTCCGCGCCCGCAAGCTGGCGCTTGAGGATGCCGCGCTGGACGCCCGCCTGCGCGAGGAATGGCTGGACGTGACGCTGCCGGGTCGCCCGCGCCGTCAGGGCAGCATCCACCCGATCAGCCAGGTCACCGACGAGGTGACGGCGATCTTCGCCGATATGGGTTTCGCCGTGGCCGAAGGCCCGCAGGTCGAAAGCGACTGGTTCAACTTCGACGCGCTGAACATCGCGCCCGAACATCCCGCCCGGCAGGAGCATGACACCTTCTTCATGCACCGCGCCCCCGGCGACGACCGCCCGCCGCATGTCCTGCGCACCCATACCAGCCCCGTCCAGATCCGCGCGATGCAGGAACACGGCGCGCCGATCCGCGTGATCGCGCCGGGCCGCGTCTATCGGATGGACATGGACCAGACGCATACGCCGATGTTCCACCAGATCGAGGGTCTGGCCATCGACCGCGACATTTCCATGGCGCAGCTGAAATGGACGCTGGAAGAATTCTGCCGCGCCTTCTTCGAGGTGGATCAGGTCGAACTGCGTTTCCGCGCCTCGCACTTCCCCTTTACCGAGCCGTCGGCCGAGGTGGATATCCGCTGCTCGTGGGAGGGCGGCCAGCTGAAGATCGGCGAGGGCAATGCCTGGCTGGAAATCCTGGGTTCAGGCATGGTCCATCCCAACGTCCTGCGCGCGGGCGGGATCGACCCGACGCAATGGCAGGGCTTTGCCTTCGGCATGGGGATCGACCGGATCGCGATGTTGAAATACGGGATTCCCGATCTGCGTGCGTTCTTTGAGAGCGACCTGCGCTGGCTGCGGCATTACGGATTTGCAGCCGGGGATGTCCCGAGTGTGAGTGGTGGGTTGAGCAGGTAGCTTTATGCGGCTTCGAGAGTCGATATATTATTTTGCGAGAGGCAGCCTGATAACGGTAGCCGCGGTGCTGCTTATGGTGTTTTTGCCAGTGGAAGCCATCGGCGCGGTTGTGGGCGCGTGGGCGGCTTTGCTTATCGCCTTTGTTGCGTACCCTTGGCAAAAACACCAAGACCGTTTGTTACAGATAAGCTTGGAGGAACGCGCAGCGCTTCGCGATTTCTTTGACAGTTTGAGCAAATTCCAGAGCGCAGTCAGATCGGGCGACTTCGAACGCTGCGACCGAGAGATGAGCTCTCTAAAATCGTGCTTCAATAACTTGATGCTCTACGCTCCCGCCTCAACAATAAAGCCGGCACGTGAAGCCATAGACAGAGTTTGCGACGCTTGGGCTATCGCAAGACGCGATGAAGGCCACGAAAGTGACTTGGCCAAGTTTTCCGAAAACTTCTGGGATGCTATCCGATTGTACAGGCAGGCGGAAACTGCAGCGCTGCTCGTATCAAGGCGTTCTGTTCGCCCGTTTACGAAGGACGATGAAACTGTGATGCAAGAGCTCTATAAGGACACCGTGGTCAAGGTTGATTGAGCGGTAGGTAGCCTGCCTGCGGCGGCCATCGCGTTACTCCTACCTCAACCTTCTCCGAATATCCTCCCGATCCGCGCGGATCATCCCCGGGATCAGGAACAGGTCCACCACGCACCACAGCGCGACGAAGGCGACGGCGGGCCAACCGATCAGGATCGGGGTCAGCAGCCAGCCGATCCCCCAGACCGCCAGCATGAACAGCCCGCTGATCCAGCGGCCCAGATACATGCGGTGGACGCCGAAGCCCCACAGGAAGATCAGCAGCAGATAGGCGATCAGGGGCGAGCGCGCCTCGTTGGCGACACGCTGCTCGATCAGCAATTCGCGTTGCACGTCCATCGTCATTCTCCTGCCATGTCGGGCGGTTGCCCTCTGAGAGATAGGAACCCCCACCCCCCGCACAAGGGTTCCGGGCCAATGCGCGGGGTAGCCTGACACGTGCCGACAAGGCCCGCCGCGACCACGTCGCGCGATCAGCTGCATTTCGAATGGCCGCAATGGGGGCAGGTCAGGCAGCCCTCGACCATGCGCATCCCGTATTGGCCGCAGGAGGGACAAGCGGGGTCGCGGGGCGGGTCCGAGAGTTCGGCGCGCGGATCGGTCTTGAGGCCCAGCCCCTCGCCCGCCAGAAAGCCCGTGGCGATCAGGTGGCGCTCGATCACCCCGCCGATCGCGGCGAGGATCGAGGGGACGTAGCGCCCGCCCATCCAGGCGCCGCCGCGCGGGTCGAAGACGGCCTTGAGTTCCTCGACCACGAAGCTGACATCGCCGCCGCGCCGGAACACCGCCGAGATCATCCGCGTCAGCGCCACGGTCCAGGCGAAATGCTCCATGTTCTTGGAATTGATGAAGATCTCGAAGGGGCGGCGCTGGCCGTCCTGAAGGATGTCGTTGATCGTGATGTAGATGGCATGCGCGGAATCGGGCCATTTCAGCTTGTAGGTCGCGCCTTCCAGCGCGGGCGGGCGGGCCAGGGGCTCGGCCACAAGGGGGGGCCGGTCGGGGGTGGCAGGCAGGACCGACAGGACGCTGCCCGTCACCGCGTTCGGGCGATAGGTCGTGCAGCCCTTGCAGCCCAGATCCCAGGCCGCCAGATAGACGTCCTTGAAGTCGTCAAAGCCGATATCCTCGGGGCAGTTGATCGTCTTGGAAATCGAGCTGTCCACCCATTCCTGCGCCGCCGCCTGCATCGCCACATGGTCGCGCGGCGCAAGGGTCTGGGCGTCGACGAAATGATCGGGCAAGGGCGCGTCGCCATGCAGGTCGCGCCACAGGCGGACGGCGTAATCGACGACCTCTTCCTCGGTCCTTGTGCCGTCCTTTTGCAGGACCTTGCGGCGGTAGGTGTGGGCAAAGACCGGCTCGATCCCCGAGGATACGTTGCCCGCATAGAGGCTGATCGTCCCGGTCGGCGCGATCGAAGTCAAGAGCGCGTTGCGGATGCCGTGTTCGGCCACCGCCTGCCGGACATCATCGTCCATCCGCGCCATGAAGCCCGAGGCCAGGAAGGCGTCTGCCTGAAACAGCGGGAACGGCCCCTTTTCGCGCGCCAGTTCGACCGAGGCCAGATAGGCCGACCGCGCGATGGCCTTCATCCAGCGCCGCGTGGCCTCGACCGCCTCGGGGGCGCCGTAGCGCAGGCCCAGCATGGCCAGCGCGTCGGCCAGACCCGTCACCCCCAGCCCGATGCGGCGCTTGGCCTGCGCCTCGGCCGCCTGCTGGGGCAAGGGAAAGCGCGAGGCATCAACGACATTGTCCATCATCCGCACTGCCACGCGCACCAGATCGTCCAGCGCGTGCATGTCCAGCGCCGCGTCCGGCGCGAAGGGCGCGCGGACCAGCCGCGACAGGTTGACCGAACCCAGAAGGCAGGCGCCATAGGGCGGCAGGGGCTGTTCGCCGCAAGGGTTCGTCGCGGCGATGGTCTCGGCGTAATGCAGGTTGTTCTGGGCGTTGATGCGATCGATGAAGATCACGCCCGGCTCGGCATAATCATAGGTCGCGCGCATGATCCGGTCCCAAAGATCGCGCGCCGGGACCGTTCGGAAGACGCGGCCTTCGAACACCAGATCCCAGGGGCCGTCCTCGCGCACGGCCTGCATGAACGGGTCCGTCACCAGCACCGACAGGTTGAACATCCGCAGTCGCGCGCTGTCGGCCTTGGCGGCAATGAAGTCCTGAATGTCGGGGTGATCGCAGCGCATCGTCGCCATCATCGCGCCGCGCCGAGAGCCCGCCGACATGATCGTGCGGCACATCGCGTCCCAGACATCCATGAAGGACAAAGGCCCCGAGGCATCCGCCGCCACCCCCGCCACCGGCGCCCCGCGCGGCCGGATGGTCGAGAAGTCATAGCCGATCCCGCCGCCCTGCTGCATGGTCAGCGCAGCCTCTTTCAGCGCCTCGAAGATGCCGGCCATGCTGTCGGGGATGGTCCCCATGACAAAGCAGTTGAACAGCGTGACCGACCGCCCCGTCCCGGCGCCCGCCAGAATCCGGCCCGCAGGCAGGAAGCGGAAATCCTCGAGCGCATGATAGAAGCGGTCCTCCCACAGCGCGGGGTCGGCTTCGATCCGGGCCAGATCTCGGGCGACGCGGCGCCAGCTATCCTCGACGCTGGCATCGAGGGGGCGGCCGTCGGCGTCCTTCAGCCGGTATTTCATGTCCCAGATCTGTTCGGCGATGGGCGCGGCGAAGCGGGTCATCATTCCTCCTGCCTGTCGGACGCGCCGCGTGGGGCGCGGCGGATCAGGTCAGGATATCAGAGGCCAGCCCCGCGCGCACGGCTTCCTGCGTCTTTTGCGCCAGCGTCTTGCGCGTCTCGCCCGCGACGGGCACGGGCGGATGCAGCCGGACGGTCACGCGGCCCTGCCGGGGCGCGGCCAGCACCGTCAGCAGATGGGGGCCAAGTTCCATGTCCGACCACCAGCCGTAGAAACGCGGATCGCGGCCTTCGGGGGCGTGATAGGCCACGCTCATCGGCTGGATCGCCAGATCGGCGGGCAGGCCATCATCCAGAAAGGCCTGAAACAGCGTCGGCTTGAACGACAGAACCCGGCGGCCATCGGTCGAGGTGCCCTCGGGGAAGAACAGAAGCCTGTGGCCCGCGCGCAGCCGGTCGCTGAATTCCTGCGCCTGCTGGCGGGCCAGGCGCGGGTCGCGGGTGACGAAATGGGTGTTCGTCACGCGGGTCAGGATGTTGATGCCGGGCCAGCCCGCGACCTCGGCCTTGCTGACGAAAAAGACCGGGGCGGCGGCGTTCATCACCAGGATGTCGAGCCAGCTGGAATGGTTGGCGACGATGGCGCCGGGCTGCCGCATGGCGCGGCCATGGCGCTGCCAGCCGATGCCCATGACCGCCAGGACAAGGCGGCAGACGACCTGCACATGCGGCCCCGTCCAGGGGCGGCGGGGGCCGTGGAACAGACGTTCAACCCCGCGCAGGGGCAGGATCAGCAGGACACCCAGCAGCAGGATCAGGATGGCGGGCAGGCCGCGCCGGATCACGCGCCACCAATCGCCCGCGCCTTGTGGACCCGGCAGAGGCGGCGGCACCCCCTCGCGCCATGTCGCCTCGCGGGCAATTGACGCCTCGGTCGCGGTCGGCGGGGCGGCGGCGCTCATGCGGTCTGCCGGCGGCTTTCGTAGAATTCGCGGTGCTTCGCGGACATGGCGGCGGTGTCCATCATCAGGAACACGTCGGTCGTGTTGAAGGCGCGGTCGATGAAGGCCCCCTCGCCCACCGTGCCGCCAAGGCGCAGGTAGGCCTTGATCAGAGCGGGCATCCCCAGCATCGCCTCGCGCCGGTCCAGCCGGTCGGGGGCGATCAGGTCCATGCGCTGAAACCCCTCGGGGCGGGCAACCGGGCGCAGATCGGCGGGCGCCAGATGGTGATGGTGCAGCCAGGCCAGCGAGGGCGCCAGCATCGGGATGTCGGTGCCGTGAAAGCTGGCCACGCCGAACAGGATCTCGATCCCGTGGTCCAGAACGTAATCGGCCAGCGCGTTCCACATCAGGAACATCGCCGCCCCGCCCCGCTGTTCGGGATCGACGCAGGACCGGCCCAGTTCCAGCACCGGCCGCCCCGAGGCGCGCAAAGGCGTCAGGTCATATTCGCCGTCGCAGTAGAAGCGCCCGAATGCCGCCGCCCGGTCTCCCCGCAGCAGGCGGTAGACGCCGACCACATGATCCAGCGCCTCGGCGTCGCGCCGGGTGTCGATCAGGCAGAGATGATCGACGACCGGGTCGAATTCGTCGCGTTCCAGCCGCTGGTCGTGATCGACCAGATCGCCGTCGCCGCCCAGTTCCTCGACAAAGACGCGATAACGCAGGCGCTGCGCCGCCAGGAGGTCCTGCGGGGACTTGGCCAGACGGATCTGGAAAAAGGCGGGGTCGGCACGGTTCACGGGCAGGTCCGGTCTGTTTCGGGGACGGTCTTGGCGGCTTGCGGGCGGTTCTAGGTAAAGCGGCCCCTCATTGCAACAGAACTTGCCGCGACCCGGCGGCAGGGGCTTGCGCGGGACAACTTGCGGTTGCACACTCGCCCGGAAAAATACCCGAGGATTACATGTCGTTGAACCGCACAACCTCTAGCATGACGCGCCGGCCGTCTATCACCTGCTTGCCCGCTTCGGCGAAATTCACCGTGATGCGGTCGCCGATGCGCGACTGGACCTGCCCCTCGCCCCATTCGGGGGCCTGGGGATGGCGCACGATCATGCCCGGTTCCAGAATGTCGTTCACGGCGGCGTCCTTTTGTTCGGCCAGCGTAGGGTATCAGACATGAGCGCGCGGTCAAACGCGATGGCTTCCGCGGATCTGGCGGGGCTGGTGGGCGCGCGGCTCTGTCATGATCTGGTTTCGCCGCTTGGCGCGATCGGCAACGGGGTCGAGCTGTTGCAGATGTCGCCCGATTTCCCCGGACTGGGCGAAAGCCCGGAAATGGCGCTGATCGCGGATGCGGTCGCCTCGGCCCGGTCGCGCATCCAGGCCTATCGGATGGCGTTTGGCCTGGCGGCGGGCGATCAGCGCATCAGCCTGGGCGACCTGACCCGGCTGGTCGAGGGCGTCACCGGCTCGGGGCGGCTGGCGGTCACACTGGATGCGGGGGGCGATTTCGCGCGGGCCGAGGTGCGGATGCTGCTGCTGGCGCTGATGTGCCTGGAAACCGGCATGCCCTGGGGCGCGCGGGTTCTGGCGCTGCGGGTGATGCCGGGCTGGCGGATCGTGGCGGAATGCGACCGGGCGCGGATTGATGCGGACCTCTGGGCCTGGCTGACAGGGGCGGGCGTGCCCCGCGCGCCCCAGCCGTCCGAGGTGCAGTTCCCCCTGCTGGCCGAGGCGGCAGGCGCCGCAGGCCGAAGCCTGCGGGCCGAGATCGACGAGAGGGGCGCCGAGATCGTCTTTTGACGCCGCTCAGGCCCGGGTCGTGCCGTCGCCAGTGACCAGATACTTGAAGCTGGTCAGCTGTTCGGCGCCCACCGGGCCGCGGGCATGCATCTTGCCGGTGGCGATGCCGATTTCCGCGCCCATCCCGAATTCACCCCCATCCGCGAACTGGGTCGAGGCGTTGTGCATCAGGATCGCGCTGTCCAGCCCGGCAAAGAAGCGGTCGGCCACGGCCTGATCCTCGGTGATGACCGATTCGGTGTGCTGGCTGCCATGTCGGCGGATATGGGCGATGGCGCCCTCGATCCCGTCCACGGGGCGGGCGGCGATGATCATGTCCAGAAACTCGCGCCCGAAATCATCGGGTTGCGCCGGAGCGGTGCCGTCGATCTGCAATTCGCCCTCGGCCCGGACCTCGACGCCCGCTGCGATCAGGTCGCGGATCAGATGGTCGCCGTGGCGCGCCAGATAGGCGCGGTCGATCAGCAGGCATTCGGCCGCACCGCAGATGCCGGTGCGCCGGGTCTTGGCGTTCAGCACCACGCGCCGCGCCTTTTCGGGATCGGCGGCGCCGTCCACATAGACGTGGCAGATGCCTTCCAGATGGGCGAAGACCGGCACGCGCGCCTCGGATTGCACAAGGCCCACAAGGCCCTTGCCGCCGCGCGGGATGATCACGTCGATCAACCCCTGCGCGCCCAGCATGGCGCCGACCGCCGCGCGGTCGCGCGTGGGCACCATCTGGATCGCGGGTTCGGGCAGGCCCGCCACGCGCAGGCCCTGGACCATGCAGGCATGGATCGCGGCGCTGGAATGCAGGCTTTCCGAACCGCCGCGCAGGATCACGGCATTGCCGGATTTCAGCGCCAGCGCGCCCGCATCGGCGGTGACGTTGGGGCGGCTTTCATAGATCACGCCGATCACGCCGATGGGCGTGCGGACGCGGCGGATATGCAGGCCCGTGGGCCGGTCCCATTCCGCGATGACCTGCCCCACCGGGTCGGGCTGGGCCGCGACCTCGCGCAGGCTTTTCGCGATCGCCTCAAGGCGCGGCGCGTCCAGCCGCAGCCGGTCCAGCATCGCATCAGACAGGCCCTTGTCGCGGCCATGGGCCAGATCGGCCTCGTTGGCGCGCAGGATCGCGTCCTGCTGCGCGATGACGGCATCGGCGGCGGCAATCAGCGCGGCCTCTTTCGCGGGGGCTGGGGTCTGGGCCAGAACCACCGCCGCCTCGCGGGCAGCCGTGCCGAGGGCTTCGATCAATTGCCGGGCCTGGACCATATCCGTCATCACATCCTCCGATAAGACGTTCGCGCCCCTGATAGCGGCTTTGTCGGCCAAGGGGAATGTCGTGATCGGGGATATCGGGGGAAGAAGTGGCGCGGTTGACGGGGCTCGAACCCGCGACCCCCGGCGTGACAGGCCGGTACTCTAACCAACTGAGCTACAACCGCGCTTTTCTTCCGGCGAATGAATGAGTTGTGGCGCGGTTGACGGGGCTCGAACCCGCGACCCCCGGCGTGACAGGCCGGTACTCTAACCAACTGAGCTACAACCGCCCAACTCATCCCCCGGCTTGCATCGCCTGCCGGAGTGAGGGGGGTTTACGCAGAGCGCCTGCCCCCGTCAAGAGCGCGCGCCAAAAAAGATCGGCGCGCGCGGCTGGCTTCGTTTATTGCGCCGCCTCGCCTGCCTGCTGGTCGGCCATCGCCCTGACCGCGTCCGATGGCACGGCCAGATAGGCGCGCAGCACCCCGTCGGCATCGCGCTGGAACGAGACCTCGTCCATCGGCAGCATCAGGTCATGTTCGCCAAGACCGAGGAAACCGCCAACGCCCACGAGAATCATGCCCGATGCAGGATCCGCCGACCCGATCTGGCCCACGACCTCGTCATCGCTGGCGACCACATCGGCGCCTTCCAGATCCCCGGCCAGCGCCTCGTCGGGGGTCAGCGCGGCGTTCCCCTCTCGCAGCAGGGGCTGGCCTTGGGGGGTGTCCGGCATATCGGTGACCGGATCGGCCGCCGGAGCAGTTTCCGGCGCGGTTTCGGGCGCAGTTTCGGGCGCAGTTTCGGGCGCGGTGGGGGTTTCAGCTGGTGTGGTCGCCCCGGGCGCGGGCGCGATGATGCCGTCGGACTGGTCCTGTTCGACCTCCATCCCCTCGGAGACGGGGCCGTCGGTGGCCTCGGCCTGCGTGTTCAGCGTGGTTGCGGGGGGCGTTTCGGCCGACTCGGCGGGGGGCTGCCCTGCGCTGCTGGGTCCGCCGGGCGAGCCGCCCGTCGCCCCGGCTTCATCTTCGGCGTCTTGGGTTGCGGCAGTCCCGGCCGTCTGCATGTCGGTCGCCTGCGTATTGGTCGTCTGCAAGCCGGGGGCTTCGGGCGCGGCCTCGGGGGCGGCCTCGGTCGGCTGGTCGGCATCGGCATCCGCCGCGCCCTCGGCTGCAACCTCATCCTCGCCCACCAGACCGGCGGGCGCCTGCGCGGCCTGATCGCCCGTCGCGTCGGCCGCGGCTTCAGCGTCTGTCGCATCGTTGGTGACAAGCCCGGTGCTGGCTTCGTCGGCGGCCTGCTGATCCGTCGCCTGTCCCGCGGCCTGTCCCGTCGCATCCATGCGGGTCACGACCAGTTCCGCCGACTCGGCGGCGTTCACGACGATCTCGGCCTCGGCCTCGGTGATCTGGGCCTCGGCGCCGGTGACGACCGGCGGGCATTGCACGACCTGCACGACCGGGGGCGCCTGCAGGACCACGACCTGCGGATCGGCCGCAGGGTCGTCGGGGATGGTGATGCGGATCTCGGGCGGGGTCTGGGTGACGGTCACGACCGGGGCGCAGGTCTCGACCACCACCCCCTCGGCCTGTTGCGCGATGGCGGGGCCGCCCAGCAGGGTCAGCACCGCGACGCTTCCCTTCAGGTGATTGCGCATCCTCATTTCCTTGTCCGGCGTGAACGGGGTCTGCCACCCAACCCCATGCCGGCGCCGGGGTTCCCTGCGACCTTTGCGCCCTTTGCGCAAGCCTGCACCGATGCGGATGATGGAACGCCCGAACGCAACCGAGACCCCAGCATGAGCCAGCCCCTACCCACCCGCGCCGAAGCCCTTGCCCGGCTGGACGCCTTCACGCCCCGCATGGGGCGCCACTACGCCGCCCGGCGCAATCACGATCTGGGGCCGGGGCGGCATCAGGGCGTGTCGGGCCTGTCGCCCTGGATCCGGCACCGCCTGCTGACCGAACAAGAGGTCGTGGCCCGCGCGGTCCAGACCCATGCCGGCGGCGCCGAGAAATTCGTGCAAGAGGTCGTCTGGCGCAGCTATTTCAAGGGCTGGCTGGAACAGCGCCCCGCGATCTGGGCGGCTTATCGCAGCGGGCTTGCCGTCGATCTGGCCGCCGCAGCGCGCGACCCCGCGCTGGCCGCGCGCATCGACGCCGCCGAGGCAGGCCGCACCGGCATCGCCTGCATGGATGCCTGGGCGAACGAACTGCGCGAAACGGGCTATCTGCACAATCACGCGCGGATGTGGTTCGCCTCGATCTGGATCTTCACGCTCGGGCTGCCTTGGCGGGTGGGCGCGGATTTCTTCCTGCGGCACCTGATCGACGGCTGCCCCTCCTCGAACACGCTCGGCTGGCGGTGGGTCGCGGGGCTGCACACGCGCGGCAAGGCTTACGAGGCCACCGCCGAGAACATCGCCCGCTTCACCGAGGGCCGCCACAACCCCGACCCGTCGCAGCTGGCCCAGGGCATAACCCCGCTGGACCATACCGAGCCCGAGGGCCTGCCCCGCCCGCATCTGGCTCCGCCCGGCCCCGCCCCCGATCCGCGCCTGCCCGCGCTGCTGCTGATCACCGCCGAGGATGGCTGCCCCGAGGATTTCGGTCTGTCCGCCCATGACATCAGGGGCGCGGTGACGCTGGCCTCGGGGCATCTGAGGTCGCCCCGCGCCGTCGCGGATCATGTGCTGGCCTTCGAGGCTGGCGCGCTGGCCGATGCCGCCGCGCGGGCGGGCATACCTGCGCAGGCGATCCGCGCCGATGCGCCCGACGCGCTGATCGGGGCCGCGCAATCCTGCGGTGCGCGCCAGATCGTGACGCCGCATCTGCCGCAGGGGCCGCTGCGCGACTGGCTGGACTGCGCCGCCCCCGCGCTGGAGGGGGCGGGCCTGAGCCTGCGCCACTGGTCGCGCGACTGGGACAGGGCCTTCTGGCCGCAGGCGACGGCGGGGTTCTTCAAGGTAAAAGAGCGTATCTCCCGCACGCTTGCCGGTCTGGGGATTACCGCCCGCGACTAGCCGGCAGGGGCTTGCAACCCCCGCGCGGCTGGCCACACTGGCCCGATGATCGATCACCCGCGCGCCTCGCAAAGCCCCGAGATCCTGCCCCACGGGCTGGACGGGCTGCTGGTGCGGTTTTCGCTGTCGCCCGACCCGCAGGCGATGGCGGCGGCGCGGCGTCTGGCCGCCGATCTGTCCGACCGCCCGCCCGCAGGCACCGTCGAGATCGCGCCCGCGCTGGTCTCGTGCCTGCTGCGCCTTGATCCCGCGCGCATCACGCCGATGCTCGAGGCCGATCTGATGACCCGCGCCCGCGCCGCGCTGGCCGATGCCGCCCCGCCCAGACCGCGCCGCCGCTGGACCCTGCCCACCGCCTTTGGCGGGGCCGAGGGGCCGGAACTGGCGCCCATCGCCCGGCAGTTGGGCCTGACGCACGATCAGGCCGTTGCGCAGATCTGCGACACCGATCTGGCCGTGCTGGCCATCGGCTTCGCGCCCGGCCAGCCCTATCTGGGCCTGCTGCCCGAGGGCTGGAACCTGCCGCGCCTGCCCGAACTGGTGCCCGAAGTGCCTGCGGGTGCGGTGGTGGTGGCGCTGCGCCAGATCGTGATCTTCGGCAATCCCTCGCCCACCGGCTGGCGGCAGGTCGGGCGGATGGCCTTTCGCAGCTTCTGGCCCGACAGGGCCGAGCCGATGCCCTTGGCCCCCGGCGACGCGATCCGGCTGGCCCCCGCCCCCGCCGACCGCATCGCGGCGCTGAGCGCCGAGCCGGGCGGCATGGGCGGCGCGATCTGCGAGGTCGTGCCATGAGCGCGCTGACCTTGAGCGCGGTTTCGGGCCTGCTGAGCGTTCAGGACATGGGGCGGCCCGGCCATCTGGCGCGGGGCCTGTCGCGCGGCGGCGCGATGGACCGGCTGGCCCTGATCGAGGCCGCCGCCCTGCTGGCCAGCCCCACCCCCCTGCCCGCGATCGAGATGGCGGGCGCGGGCGGCCGTTTTCAGGCCGAGGCGCCCTTGTGGCTGGCGCTGACCGGGGCGCCGATGCGCGCCACGCTGGATGGCCGCCCCGTCCCCTGGCACGCCACGCTGCTGCTTGGGCCCGGCGAGGTCCTGACCATCGGTCCCGCCGAACAGGGGATGCTGGGCTATCTGACGCCTGCGGGCGGGATCGCGGGGCCGGACTGGCTGGGCAGCCGGGCGGCGCATCTGAACATCGGCATCGGCGCGCCCCTTGCGGCGGGCGCGGTCCTGCCCTGCGGCCCCGACCCCGCGCCGCAGCGCAGCCCGCGCCTGATCCGCCCTCTGCCGCGCTTCGCGGGCGGCACGCTGCGGCTGATCGACGGGCCTCAAACCGATCTTTTCACAGCCGAGGAACGGGCCGCCTTTCTGGCCGCGACCTTTCTCCGCGCGCCCCGCAGCAACCGTCAGGCCGTGGCATTGGACGGCCCGCGCCCCTTCCGGGCCGAGGGCGCGCGGCAACTGTCGGGGGGGCTGGCCTCGGACGTGATCGGGCCGGGCGACGTGCAGATGGCGGGCGACGGCGTGCCGACCGTGCTGATGGCCGAATGCCAGACCATCGGCGGCTATCCCCGGATCGGCACGGTCATGCCCGACGACCTGCCGCGTCTGGCCCAGACCCCGCCCGGCGCGGCCTTGCGCTTTCAGCACCTGACGCTGGCCGAGGCCCGCGCCGCCCACCGCCCCGAGGATGTCCTGCTGCGCGAGGCGCGGGCACGGACCGGGCCGCTGATCCGCGACCCCTCGACCATGCCGGACCTTCTGGCCTACTCTCTGATCTCGGGCGTGGTGCGCGGGGACGAGGCGGATTAGATGCAGGTCGATCTGAACGCGGATATGGGCGAGGGTTTCGGCCCCTGGACGATGGGCGACGACGCGGCGCTGCTGGAGATCGTGACCTCGGCAAACATCGCCTGCGGTGCCCATGCGGGCGATCCTTCGGTGATGGCGGCGACGATGCGGCTGGCGGCGGCGCGCGGCGTCGGGATCGGCGCGCATCCGGGCTTTGCCGACCTTCAGGGCTTTGGCCGCCGCCGCATGACCCTGTCGGCCGAGGAACTGGGCAACCTGATCGCATGGCAGCTTGGCGCCGCGCAGGGCATCGCACGATCCGTGGGCGCCGAGGTCCGGCATCTCAAGCTGCACGGCGCATTGTCGAACATGGCCAGCGAGGACCCCGCCATCGCCCGCGCCTGCTATCAGGCCGCGCTGCGCGTGGACCCCGACATCATCCTGGTCGTTCTGGCCGCGACCCCGATGCAGGCCGTGGCCCAGGAACTGGGCGCGCGCCACGCCAACGAGATCTTCGCCGACCGCGCCTATCGCGATGACGCGACGCTGGTACCGCGCGGCCAGCCCGGCGCGGTGCTGCATGACGTGGCCGAAATTGGCCCCCGCATCGAACGGATGCTGCGCGCGGGCGCGATCATCGCGGAAAGCGGGCGGCAGATCCCCTGCCGGATCGACACGATCTGCCTGCATGGCGACACCCCCGGCGCGGTCGCCATGGCACAGGGCCTGCGCGACCACCTGACCGGCCAGGGCATCCACCCACGGATGATGGCACGCTAGCCGCAAGGCTCACGTTCTCGTGATCGCGTACCAAAAGGGGTCGCTGGCCCGTAACTGCTTTCACAGGCGGTGCTGATCTCATGTCGGGGCCGTCGAGCAAGGGGGCGACCAGACGCATGACGCACAAGACCCGGACGAACCTGGCCATCCTGCTGGCGCTGGTCGCCGCGCTGGCCCTGGGCTGGTGGCTCTGGCCGCTGATCAGCCAACCCGAGCGCATCCGCGAACTGGTGGCCTCGGCCGAGGCGCTGCGGGCCGAGCGGCCTGTTCTGGTTCTGGTGCTTTACTTCCTGGCCTATGTCGCGGTGGCGGCGCTGTCGCTGCCTCTGGCGGTCTGGATGACGCTTGGCGCGGGCGCGCTGTTCGGGCTGGCCGCGGGTGTGGCGGTGGTCTCGCTGGCTTCGACGCTTGGCGCGGTGCTGGCCTTTCTGGCCGCGCGTCACCTGCTGCGCGACCGGGTCAGGGCGCGGCTGGGCGACCGGGCCGAGGGGATCGAGTCCGGCCTCAGGCGCGACGGGGCGTTCTACCTGTTCTCGCTGCGGCTGATCCCGGCGCTGCCCTTCTTCGCGGTGAACCTGCTGATGGGTCTGACGCCGATCCGGGTCTGGACCTATGCCTGGGTCAGCCTGGTCGGGATGCTGCCCGCGACGGCGATCTATGTGAATGCGGGCAGGCAGCTTGCGCGCATCGAAAGCCCATCGGACGTGCTGTCGCCCGCGATGATCGCATCCTTTGTCGCGCTGGCAGTCTTTCCGTGGATCGCACGTTGGGCGCTTGGCCGCTGGAAACGGCGCCAGCTTGAGCGCAGCGCCGACCGGCCGGCCAGTTTCGACCGCAACGTGATCGTCATCGGCGCGGGCTCGGCGGGGCTGGTGGCGGCCAATGTCGCGGCCTCGGCCGGGGCGCGGGTCACGCTGGTCGAGGCCGAGCGCATGGGCGGCGATTGCCTGAACACGGGCTGCGTCCCGTCGAAGGCGCTGATCGCCAGCGCCAAGGCCGCCCACAGCGCCCGCAACGCCACCCGCATGGGCATCACGGCGGGCCCGGTCGCGGTGGATTTCGCGGCGGTCATGGCCCGCGTCAACGCCGCCATCGGGACGATCGCCCCCCATGACAGCCCCGAGCGTTACCGCAGTCTGGGCGTCGAGGTGATCGCGGGCCGGGCAAGGCTGGCCGATCCCTGGACCGTCGATATTCAGCTGCCCGACGGCGTGACGCTGCGCCTGACCGGCCGTGCGATCATCCTTGCGACCGGTGCCTCGCCGGTGATGCCCGACCTGCCCGGACTGGCCGAGGCCGGCGCGCTGACCTCCGAGACGCTCTGGGACAGGCTGGCCGCGCGCGGCAGCGTTCCGCCGCGCCTTCTGGTGCTGGGGGGCGGGCCGATCGGGCTGGAACTGGCGCAGGCCATGGCGCGGCTGGGATCGGCCGTGACCGTCATCGAGGCCGCGCCCCGCCTGTTGCCGCGCGAGGGCGACGAGACCGCGCGCATCATCGCCGACGCGCTGGTGGCGGATGGCGTGACGCTGCGGACCGGGGCGCGCGCGCTGGCGGCCGGGGCGGATGGCGCCGAGCGCTGGCTGGAGATCGACGAGAACGGCACGACAAGCCGCCTGCCCTGCGACGAGATCCTCGTGGCGGTCGGCCGCAAGCCCCGGATCGAGGGGCTGGGTCTCGACAAGCTGGGCATCCCGATCAGCGGAACGGTGGACACGAACGACCACCTTCAGACGATCTGGCCGCATATCCTCGCGGCGGGCGACGTGGCGGGGCCGTGGCAATTCACCCATGCGGCAGGCCATCAGGGCGCGCAGGCGGCGCTGAACGCGCTTTTCGGCGATCTCTGGCGCCTCAGGGGCAAGCCCGAGGCGATGCCGCAAGTGACCTTCACCGACCCCCAGATCGCCCGCATGGGCCTTGGCGCGCACGAGGCCGAAAAGCGCGGCGTCGCGCATGAGGTGACACGCTATCCGCTGGCCTCACTGGATCGCGCCATCGCCGAGGGCGCGACCGGCGGCATGGTCGAGGTCGTGACCGCCAAGGGCCGCGACAAGGTTCTGGGCGTCACGATCATCGCCCCCGAAGCGGGCGAGATGCTGGCCCCCTTCGCGCTGGCGATGCAGAACGGGCTGGGCCTGTCGAAGATGCTGTCCACCGTCCTGCCCTATCCCACCTGGTCCGAGGCCAACCGCAATCTGGCCGGGCAATGGCGCCGCGCGCGCCTGAGCCCACGCCTGCTGGCGCTGCTGGCGCGCTATCACAGCTGGAGGCGCACATGATCGACGCGGCCCTGCAACCGCTGCAACGGCGCATGCTGGCGCCGGTCGCCGGGCGCATGGCGCGGGCGGGGATCTGCGCCGATCACGTCTCGATCCTGGGCTTCGTCATCGGGCTGGGCGCGGTCGCGGCGCTGGCGATGCAGGCCTATCTGGTGGCGCTGGTGCTGCTGCTGGGCAACCGCCTGGCCGACGGGCTGGATGGCGCCATCGCGCGGCAGGGCCGCCCCACGGATCGCGGCGCCTTCCTGGATATCGCGCTGGATTTCGTCTTCTACGCGCTGTTTCCCCTTGGCTTCGCCATCGGCCAGCCCGATCAGGCCCTTCCCGCCGCTGTGCTGATCGCGGCCTTCGTGGGAACGGGCTCGTCCTTTCTGGCTTTTGCCGCGATTGCCGCCCGGCGCGGCCCGATCCCCTCGCGCCACGGCCCCAAAGGCATCCATTACCTTGGCGGACTGACCGAGGGCGCCGAGACTATCGCCGTCTTCGTGCTGATCTGCCTCTGGCCCGCCGGCTTCGCCACGCTGGCCTATCTGTTCGCCGCCGCCTGCCTGATGACCACGCTGACGCGCTGGCATCAGGGCTGGCTGGCCTTTTCCCCCGAAAACGACCGACCGCATCGACAGGAGTGACCGATGATCCCAGCCCGAACGCTGGCCCTGGCCCTTGGCCTCGGCCTTGCCGCCCCTCTGCATGCCGAAACCGCCGATTGGCAGGCCGTTCTGGACGAGGCGCGCGGCCAGAACGTGTTCTGGCACGCCTGGGCCGGGGATACGCGCACCAACGCCTTCATCGAATGGGTCAGCGCCCAGACGAGTGAGCGTTACGGTGTCACCGTCACGCAGGTCAAGCTGTCGGACACCGCCGAGGCCGTGACCCGCGTCCTGTCCGAAAAAGCCGCGGGCCGGGATGAGGGCGGGGCCGTGGACCTGATCTGGATCAACGGGCCGAACTTTCTGGCGATGAAGGAACAGGGCCTTCTGCACGGCCCCTTTGTGGCGGACCTGCCCAATGCGCGCTTTGTGGACCTGTCGCCCGAGGCGCCGGCCTCGGTCGATTTCACCGTCCCGGTCGAGGGGATGGAAAGCCCCTGGCGGCTGGCGCGCTTCGTTTTCGTCCATGACAGCGAACGCGCCCCCGAACCGCCCCGCAGCATGGCCGAATTCGTGACCTGGGCCGAGGCCAATCCGGGCCGCATGACGCATCCCGCCGTGTCGAACTTCATGGGCGCGACTTTCCTGAAACAGGCGCTGGTCGAACTGGCGCCCGACCCGGCGCTGCTGCAGGAACCCGCCACCCCCGAGGCCTTCGAGACCACCACCGCGCCCCTGTGGGCGTGGTATGACGCGCTGCGCCCGAACCTCTGGCGCGAGGGGCGCACCCTGCCCGAAAACCAGGGCATCCAGCAGCAATTGCTGAACGATGGCGAGATCGACATCGCGATGTCCTTCGACCCGGCCTCGACCGCCGCCGCCATCGCCGAGGGGCTTCTGCCCGACACCGCCCGCGTCTTCGTGACCGAGGGCGGAATGATCGGCAATGTCAGCTTCGTGGCGATCCCCTACAACGCGGCGAACAAGGCGGGCGCCAAGGTCGTGGCCGATTTCCTGATCTCGCCCGAGGCGCAGGCGCATATGCAGGACATCACAGTCCTGGGCTCGTTCTCGGTTCTTGATCCCGCCCGTCTGGACGGCGAGGCGCAGGCGCGTTTCGACGCCCTGCCCACCGCCGAGTCCCTGCCCCGGCTGGAGGATCTGGGCCCGACGCTGCTTGAACCCCATGCCAGCTGGATGACCCTGCTGACCGAGGAATGGTCGCGCCGCTACACGCAATGAGGGCCGTTCCCGCGCTGATCCTGGCCGCGCTGGTCGCGCCGGTCGCGCTTGGGCTGTGGCAGACCGGGCGGGCGGCCTTTGGCATCATGCCCGCCCTTGGCCGCGAAACGCTGTCGCTGGACCCCTGGCGTCAGCTTTTCGCCCTGCCCGGTCTGGGCGGCAGCATCCGGCTGTCGCTGGTCAGCGGGCTGGGGGCCGCGATCCTGTCGCTGCTGATCGCGCTGGCCCTGGTGCTGGCCTTGCAGGGGCGGCTGTCGGGGGCGCGGGCCGCGCGCTGGCTGGCGCCGTTCCTGGCGGTGCCGCATGCGGCGCTGGCCATCGGCATGGCCTTTTTGCTGGCGCCCTCGGGCTGGATCGCGCGGGCCTTGGCGCCGCTGATGGACTGGACGCGCCCGCCCGGCATTGCCAGCGTCAACGACCCCTTGGGCATGGCGCTGATGCTCGGGCTGATGGTCAAGGAGATCCCCTTCCTGATGCTGGTGATCCTGGCCGCGCTTGGGCAGGTGCCGCTGGCGCGGATCATGGCGATGGGGCGCGCGCTTGGCTACGGGCCGGGGGCGGTCTGGCTGCGGCTGATCCTGCCCGCGATCTGGCCGATGCTGCGCCTGCCCTTCTGGGTGGTGCTGGTCTATTCGGTCTCGAATGTGGATATGGCGATCATTCTCGGCCCGGCCAATCCGCCGGTTCTGGGGGTCGCGGTCACGCGCTGGTTCGCCAGCCCCGATCTGGCGATGATCCTGCCCGCATCCGCGGGGGCGATCCTTCAGGCGGGACTGGCGGGCGCGGTCATCGCCGCCGCCTGGGGGGCCGAGCGTCTGGCCGCGCGCCTTGGGCCGGTCTGGCTGGCACGCGGCGGGCGCGGTCCGGCCCGCGCGCCGGGCTGGCTGGCGGCCGCGCTGTTGCGGTTGGCCGCCATTGCCGGGCTTGTGCTGATGGCGGCGGGGCTGCTGGCGATGGCCGCGCTGGCGATCTGGTCGCTGGCCTTTCGCTGGTCCTTTCCGCAGATCCTGCCCGAGACCTGGTCGCTGAACGCCTGGTCCATGGCCGCGCCGGGCTGGCGGCGGGCGCTGACGACCTCGGTGCTGCTGGCGGGGGCGACGGCCAGCCTGTCGCTGGCGCTGGCTGTCGCATGGCTTCAGGCCGCGCCCGCGCGGCTGCGGGCGGAATGGCTGATCCTGCTGCCGCTGCTGGTGCCGCAGATCGGGTTCCTCTACGGGCTGAACGTCGTCTTTCTGCGCGCGGGGCTTGAGGCCGATCTGCTGGCAGTGGGCATGGGGCAGATGCTGTTCGTCTTTCCCTATGTGCTTCTGTCGTTGTCGGGGCCGTGGCGGGCGGTGGACCCGCGCCTGATGCGGACGGCGGCGGCGCTTGGCGCGGGGCCGTGGCGGCGGCTGGTCGCGGTGCGCCTGCCCGTCCTGCTGCGCCCCCTGCTGACGGCCTGGGCCATCGGCATCGCCGTGTCGGTGGCGCAATACCTGCCGACGCTGTATCTGGGCGCGGGCCGCGTGGCCACCCTGACGACCGAGGCCGTGACGCTGGCATCGGGGTCCGACCGGCGCGTCTCGGGCGTCTATGCCAGCCTTCAGGCGCTGGTGCCGCTTGTCGCCTATGCCTGCGCCTTCGTGATCCCCGCATGGTGGCACCGCGACCGCCGCGCCCTTGCCGGAGCCTTTCGATGAGCCTGATCCTTGAGCAAGTGACCATCGCCCGCCCCGACGGCGCCCCCCTGATCCGGGGCCTGACGCTGGACGTGGCGCCCGGATCGGTGACGACCGTGATGGGGCCGTCCGGGGTCGGCAAATCGACGCTGCTGGACGCGATCGGCGGCAGCCTTGCGCCCGGTTTCGCGCTGTCGGGCCGGATCACGCTGAACGGGCGCGACCTGACCGGCCTGCCGCCCGAACGCCGCCGCATCGGGCTGATGTTCCAGGACGCGCTGCTGTTCCCGCATCTGAGCCTTGCGGGCAATCTGGCCTTTGGCCTGGATCCCCGCATCCGGGGCCGTGCCGCCCGCGCGCAGGCGGTCGAGGAGGCCCTGACCGAGGCCGGTCTGGCGGGCCTTGGCCCCCGCGATCCGGCCACCCTGTCCGGCGGCCAGAGGGCGCGCGCGGCGCTGATGCGGACTTTGCTGGCCGCGCCCGAGGCGCTGCTGCTGGACGAGCCTTTCGGCAAGCTGGACATGGCCCTGCGCGACGAGATCCGGCGCTTTGTCTTCGACCATGCCGCCGCGCGGGGGGTGCCGGTCCTGATGGTCTCGCATGATCCGCAGGACGCGGCGGCTGCGGGCGGGCCGGTGGTCGCGCTGGACTAGCAGCGCCCGCGCGCCATGAAGCCCCGGTCGATCCTGTCCTTCAGCCGCCACAACAGCGCACTGCCGCTCGCACCGCCAAGCGCCAGCCCGCCCCAGAGCGCAATCGCCCGACGCTCGCCCAGGGAAACCAGCTTGAGGAAATCGCGCTGCGGATGGTGGGCGCGCAAGTCGCGGCCTGCGGCAAGCGCGGCGAGGTTATGCGCCAGAACAGGCCCCTGACGAACGGCATGAACGCCCGCCTTGGGGCGGGGGCTGGCCAGCATCTCGGCGCAGTCCCCCACCGCCAGAACATGCGGATATTCGGGATGCTGCAATGTGGGGCCGACCGGCACGAAGCCGCGTGCATCGGTCAGGCCCGACCCCTCCAGCCAGCCATGGGGCCGCGCGCCTGCCGCGCCCACGATCAGATCGGCCCCGTGGACGCGGCCATCCGACAGATGCAGGGCGCCTGCCTCGATCCGCGCGACGGGGGTGCCGGTCAGGACCGCGATGCCGCGCCGGTCCAGCGCCGCCAGCACCATCCCCCGCGCCCGCGCGCCAAGACCCGGCAGAGGCCGGGCGCCTGCCTCGATCACCGTGACGTGCGCGGCGGGGCCAAGGCGGTGCGCCATGGCCAGCGCGATCTCGGCCCCACCCAGACCCGCGCCGATCACCGCCACGCGCGGCGCGGGCGGCGCATCGGCCAGCCACCGCGCCCAGGATGCAGCGAAGGCGCCCAGAGGTTTGACCGCCAGCGCGTGATCCGCGAAGCCCGGCAGCGCCTCCATCCGGGCATGAACGCCGATGTCCAGCGACAGAAGGTCGAAATCCTGCCATGCGCCGCCGATCCTGATGCGCCGCCGCACGGGATCGACGGCGTCGGCGGCGGCCTCGATCCGCGTCACGGCGGCCCGGTCGCACAGGCGCGGCAGGTCGATCGTCAGCGCGCCTGCCGGATAATGGCCCGCGACATGGCCGGGCAGCATGCCGCTATACCACGCGCCCGGCCCCGGATCGGCCAGAAGGACCGGCCCCCCGGGGCGGCGCGACGGACGTTCGGCCCAGAGGCGCAGGACGCCGATATGGGCATGGCCGCCGCCGAGCAGGATGGTCCGCATGTCGTCTTCCTTTCACGAGGCCCGTCACTTTGCCGTGATGGTGACACGGCAGGCGGTTGGCGGGCGTATCTAACATAAGACAGATACGGAGGCACCCGATGAAACGACGCATGGCCCTGGCCGTCCTTGGCGCCGCGATGGCCGCGCCGCTGGTCGCGCGCGCACAGGCCGCCGCCCTGCCCTTTGACGCAAGCTGGCAGGCGCTGACCTTTCCGCGCCTTGCCGCGACGCGCTACGCGCTGGAGGGCACGCGGCTGGGCATCGCGGCCGACCAGAGTTCCTCGCTGATCTATCGCGGGCTTGACGCCTCGCTGCGCGGCGCGCGGCAGGCGCGCTGGAACTGGGCCGTCGGCGAAAGCGTCCCGCCTACCGACCTGTCGCGCAAAGGCGGCGACGACCGCAACATCGCGCTGTATTTCATCTTCATGGACGCGGCCTCGGCCCAGAGGCTGCGCCCCGGCACCAGCCCGCAGCGGCTGTTGTCGAACCGCTCGGCGCGGGTGGTGATGCATGTCTGGGGCGGCAATCACGCCGCCGGCACCATCCTGCCCAGCCCCTATATGCGCGGGCGCGGCTTCACCATCGTGCAGCGCCCGGCGGGAACGGGCGAAGGCAGCGTCACGACCGATCTGGGGCGCGACCATGCCCGCGCCTTCGGGCAGGCGCCCGAGGCGCTGGTGGGCGTCGCCGTCTCGGCCGACAGCGATGACACCGCGACCCGGCTGAGGGCCAGCATCAGCAACCTGACCCTGGGCTGAGGATCGGAATGACTTTCCGGTTCCCCGTCGCTCGCGCGGTTTAATAAGGACACCTGCCCTTTGATGGGCTGAATGGCGGAACTTAGTTCCACACCGCGCCCGCCTGCCACAACATTGACCGGGCGCGCGCGCCCGCGGTTGGTCCGATATTCGCCCGCCCTCTTGCGCGCGCGAAGGCGGCGCCCTTGTCCGCGCGCGGGGGCCGCTCTAGCTGCATCCGGACAGCATCGGAGAGGCGCCATGTCCATCACCATCAGCGCGATGACCAAGCGGTTCCAGAAGACCGAAGTCCTGCGCGGCATCGACCTTGAGATCGCGCCAGGCGAACTGGTCGCGCTGCTGGGGCCGTCGGGGTCCGGCAAGACGACGCTGCTAAAGATCATCGCCGGGCTGGAATGGCCCGATGCCGGGGCCTTGCAGGTGAACGGCGCCGACTGGCTGCAACTGGCCGCGCGCGACCGGCGCGTGGGCTTCGTCTTTCAGCATTACGCCCTGTTCCCGCATATGAGCGTGCGCGACAATCTGGCCTTCGGCCTGAGCGTGCGCCCGCGCGCCGAACGCCCCGGCAAGGCCGTCATCGCCGCCAAGGTCGATGAATTGCTGGGCTTCCTGCAGATTTCGCATCTGGCCGACCGCTATCCCGCGCAACTATCAGGCGGGCAACGCCAGCGTGTCGCCCTTGGTCGGGCGCTGGCGATCCAGCCGCGCCTGCTGCTGCTGGACGAACCCTTCGGCGCGCTGGACGCGGCGATCCGGCGCGACCTGCGCCGCTGGCTGCGCGGGGTTCACGAGGCGACCGGATCGACGACGATCTTCGTCACCCACGATCAGGAAGAGGCCTTTGAACTGGCCGACCGCGTTGTGGTCATGGGCGAGGGACGCATCGCCCAGGTCGGCCATGCCGACGAGATCCACGACCACCCCGCCACACCCTTTGTCGCGCGCTTCATGGGCGCGACCGTGGAATTGCCGGTCACGCTGACGCAGGGCCGCGCCCTTGGGGTGGGTCTTGACCTGACCGCCCTGCCCCGCCGCGCCCTGCCCGACGGGTCCGCCACGCTGTTCGCCCGCCCCGCCGACATCCGCGTCATGCCCGATGCCGCAAGCCCCTGGCGGGTGGCACAGGTCGTCTCGACCGGGGCCGAGCTGCGCGTCGCCCTGTCCCATCCCGACCTGCCCGAAGCCGAGGCCGTGATGCCCCGCCGCGGCACCGCACCCCTGCACCAGGGCGATGCGGTAACGCTGCGGATCGAGGCCGCCGCCCTTTTCCCCGCCAGCCGCCGCGAGGCCGCGCCCGCGCCCCAATCCGAAAACCGCACGAAAGAGATCGCCCGATGAAGACGCCACTTCTGGCCACCGCGCTGGCCCTGACCCTTGCCGCCCCCGCCGCAGCCCAGGACCGCCTGCTGAATGTCAGCTACGACATCGCCCGCGAATTGTTCGAGGCGCTGAACCCCGCCTTTGCCGAACATTGGCAAGCGGAAACGGGCCGCACCGTCACCATCGACCAGAGCCATGGCGGCTCGTCCCGTCAGGCCCGCGCCATCCTTGAAGGGCTGGCCGCCGATGTCGTGACCTTCAACCAGGAGACCGATATCGACGTGCTGGCCGAGGGCGGCCTCGTGCCCGCCGAATGGCGCGACGCGCTGCCGAACGGCGCCTCGCCCTATTACTCGCTGCCGGCCTTCCTCGTCCGCAAGGGCAACCCGAAGGGCATCGAGGATTGGGACGACCTGGCCCGCGAGGACGTGGCCCCGGTCTTTCCGAACCCCAAGACCAGCGGCAATGCGCGCTACACCTATCTGGCCGCCTATGCCTACGGCCTGGCCCGGAATGGCGGCGATCACGAGGCGACGCAGGACTTCGTGCGCCAGATCTTTGCCAACGTGCCGGTCTTCGACACGGGCGGGCGCGCCGCGACCCAGACCTTTGCCGAACGCGGCATCGGCGACGTGCTGGTGACCTTCGAGGCCGAGACCGCCCAGATCGCCCAGGAATACGAGGCGCAGGGCTTTGAACGCGTGACCCCCTCGATCAGCGTCTTCGCGGCCTTTCCGGTCGCGGTGGTGGCCCAGAACGCCGAACGCAACGGCTCGGCCGAGGTTGCGACCGCCTATCTGGACTGGCTCTATTCGGCTGACGCGCAGCGCATCCTTGCCGACTTCGACTATCGCCTGACCAACGAAACCGTTGCGGCCGAATTCGCGGGCAGCGTCCCCGAGGTCGAACTGGTCACGGTCGATGAGATCTTCGGCGGCTGGGACGCGGTGCGTGCCGAACATCTGGCCGATGGCGGCATCCTCGATCAGGTCTTCGTCAATCAATGATCACGGCCGCCGCCCCGATCCGCGCCAAACGCGTCCTGCCGGGCTTCACGCTGAGCCTCGGCACGACGCTGCTCTATCTGGTGCTGATCGTGCTGATCCCGATCGCCGCCTTGATCCTGAAAGGGGCCGAGATCGGCCCCGCCCGCTTCTGGGCGATCGTCAGCGGCGATCGGGCCGTGGCGGCGTTCCGCATCACGCTGATCGCGGCGGCCATCGCCACGGTTTTCAATGCGATCTACGGCCTTCTGATGGCCTGGGTGCTGACGCGCTACGACTTTCCGGGCAAGCGGCTCCTTGATGCGCTGATGGACGTGCCCTTCGCGCTGCCCACGGCGGTGGCGGGGCTGTCACTTACGGCGCTCTTCTCGGCCAATGGCTGGTTCGGGCAGGTCCTGCACCCGGCAGGCATCCCGGTCGTCTACACGATCTGGGGCATCGCACTGGCCATGGCCTTCACCTCGGTCCCCTTCGTGGTCCGCACGGTCCAACCGGTGCTCGAGGATCTGGACCAGTCGCTGGAAGCCGCCGCCGAAACGCTTGGCGCGCGGCCCTGGCAGATCTTTGCCCGCGTGGTCTTTCCCGCGATCCTGCCCGCATGGCTGGCCGGGTGCACGACGGCCTTTGCCCGTTCGCTCGGCGAATTCGGCGCTATCGTCTTCATCGCGGGCAACCTGCCCTTCCAGACCGAGATCGCAGCGCTGCTGGCCTATATCCGGCTGGAGGAGTTCGACTATAACGGCGCGGCCGCCATCGCTCTGGTGCTGCTGGGCTTCGCGCTGATCCTGCTGGTCGCCTCGAACCTGCTGCAGAACTGGGCAGCCCGCCACCGCGAGGCCCTGAAATGAGCGCCGCCACCCGCCCCGCCAGCCCCGGCGCCAAGGCGCTGGTGGCCATCGCAGCGATCCTGACGATCCTCGTCGTCGCCGCACCGCTGGCCTATATCTTCGCGCGCGCCTTCGGTCAGGGATGGCAGGTCTATGCATCCAACATCCTGGACCCGATGACACTGCACGCGATCTGGCTGACCAGCATCGTGGCGCTGATCGTGGTGCCGCTGAACGTCGCCTTCGGGATCGCCGCCGCCTGGGCGGTGGCCAAGCACCGCTTCCCCGGACGCGGAATCCTTGTCACGATGATCGAGATCCCCTTCTCGATCTCGCCCATCATCGCTGGCATCTGCTACCTGCTGCTCTACGGACGTCAGGGGCTGCTGGGGCCGTGGCTACAGGCCAACGAGCTTCAGGTGATGTTCGCGCTGCCGGGGATCGTGCTGGTGACGATGTTCGTCACCGCACCCTTCGTCGCACGCGAGGTGCTGCCGCTGATGCAGGCGCAGGGGACCGAACAGGAACAGGCGGCGGTGACGCTCGGCGCCTCGGGGTGGCAGGTCTTTCGCCGGGTGACGCTGCCGAACATCAAATGGGCGCTGCTTTACGGCGCGGTCCTCTGCACGGCGCGCGCGGTGGGCGAATTCGGCGGCGTCTCGGTCGTGTCGGGCAATATCCGCGGCCAGACCAACACGCTGCCCCTGCATGTCGAACTTCTGTTCAACGATCTGAACGCGGTCGGCGCCTTCGCCGCGGCCTCGGTCCTGACCCTGATCGCGCTGGTCGCGCTGGTGGTGAAGTCGCTTCTCGAGGCCCGCCGCGCGCAGTAGCGGGGGACTTGCCTCCCCGGCCCCATCGAGGGGCCGCGAAGGCAGTCGGGGCCAAGGCCCCTCCGGGCGCCTGCCCTTTGCCTTGGTTCAAATATCCCGGGGGGAATCCGGCAAGGCCGGATGGGGGGCAGCGCCCCCCTGCCCGCGATCGGCAGGCACGGCCGTCAGCCTTACGCGTCCAGCTGCTTCACGGCCCTGCCGCTCTTGGCGATCTCGATGCGGCGGGGTTTCAGCGCCTCGGGCACTTCGCGCAGCAGATCGATATGCAGCATTCCGTCCACGTGGCTCGCACCCTTGACCCGCACGTGATCGGCAAGCGTAAAGCGGCGCTCGAAGGCGCGGGTGGCGATTCCGCGATGCAGATAGGTGCGGCCCTCGTCATCGTCGGCCTTGCGGGCCGAGACGATCACGGCGCCATCGCGCATCTCGACATTCAGGTCGTCAGCGGAAAAGCCCGCCACGGCGATCGAGATGCGGTAGCTGTTCTCGCCGGTTTTCTCGATATTGTAGGGGGGATAGGTCGGCGCCGCGACGTCTGCCGTCAGGGCGCGGTCCATCATATCGGCCAGCCGGTCGAAGCCGACCGAGGCACGGTAAAGCGGCGTCAGGTCCAGATTGCGCATGGTCTCATCCTTCTTCAAGCGATGCGATCTTTGCCCCCCGGCAACCGGGCGGGCGGAAAGGACGGTGCCGTCATGGCCACCGCCATTCTTGATCTAGGCGCGCAAAAGGCGGCTTCAAGAGCCCTCAGGCGGGCGCCAGCGCGCGGGGCCTCGGCCCGCCCGTGGCCCAGTCCAGCAGCTCGACCGTATGCACCACGGGCAGGTCCGTGCCGCTGCCGATCTGCATCATGCAGCCGATATTGCCCGCCGCGATCACCTGCGGCGCGACCGCCTGAAGCGAGGCGACCTTGCGCGCCTTGAGCTCCTGCGACAGCTCGGGTTGCAGGATGTTGTAGGTCCCCGCCGAGCCGCAGCAGAGATGCGCATTCGCAGGCTCGGCCACCTGGAACCCTGCGCGGGTCAGCAGATCCTTGGGCGCGCTGCGGATCTTCTGGCCGTGCTGAAGCGAACAGGCCGAGTGATAGGCCACGCGCATCCCCTGCCCCTCGGTCGTCCGTGCCTCGGGCAGACCCAGCCCGTCCAGAAACTCGGTCACGTCGCGCGACAGGGCCGAGACGCGCCGCGCCTCGGCCTCCAGCGGGTCGCCTGCAAACAGATGTCCGTAATCCTTGAGCGTGGTGCCGCAGCCCGAGGTGTTGATGATGACCGCATCGACGGGGCCTTCGGCCTCGGCGGCCAGCAGGCGGGCGATGCTGTCGCGGGCGCGGGCCTTGCCGTCGGCCTCGTCACCCATATGCAGGGTCAGCGCGCCGCAGCAGCCGAATGATTGCGGGATCACCACATCGCAGCCCGCCCGGCGCAGCAGACGGATCGTCGCATCGTTGATGTCGGTGTTCAGCGCCCGCTGCGCGCAGCCGATCATCAGCACCACACGCGCCCTGCGCGGCCCGATGGCGGGGAAAGTCTGGCCGTCATCGTTGCGGCTGACGGGGGGGATCTCCTTCGGCGCCATCGAGATCATGGCGCGCAGGCGGCGGTCAGGCATCAGCGCCGCGAAAGGCCGCGCGATGCGGGCGCCCAGCAGCGCCAGTCGGAAGCGGCCCGGATGGGGCAGAACCAGCTTCAGCACCCGGCGCAGCACGCGTTCGCGCCAGGGGCGGCGATAGGTGGCCTCGATATGCTCGCGCGCATGTTCCAGAAGATGCGCGTAATGCACGCCCGAGGGGCAGGTCGTCATGCAGCTGAGGCAGCCGAGGCAGCGGTCGATATGCTTGACCGTTCGTTCATCGGCCGGACGGCCCGATTCCAGCATGTCCTTGATCAGGTAGATGCGGCCGCGCGGGCTGTCGAGTTCGTCGCCAAGCACCTGATAGGTCGGGCAGGTCGCGGTGCAGAAACCGCAATGCACACAGGTCCGCAGGATCATGTTCGAGCGCGCGACCAGCGGATCGGTCAGTTGCTCGGGCGTGAAATGGGTTTGCATCAGTCACATCCCTCGAAGATGCCGCGAGGGTCGAAACGCGCGCGAAGGTCGGTATTCAGCCGCTGCGTCACCGGATCGGTGGCCGGGATCAGCCCGGGCGCTGCGCCCGTGATGCGGCGCGCATGGCCCATGAAGCGCGGCAGATCGGGCGTGATGCCAGCAGGCAGCGCGACATGAATCAGCGCGCCACCCCAATCCAGCGACAGGGGCTGCGGCAGGCGGGCCAGGATCGAAGGGGCTTCGGACGGGCGGCAGAGGATGCGCCAGGTGTCGAGGGCGGGATCGTGGATATTTGAGTGAAGAAGAAGCGGCCACGGGTCGTCCTCGGTTCGGATGACGCGGCCGTAAGCGCCGAGGCGTTCGGTCAGCGAAGCCGCGCGTTCGGCGACCGAGCCTGCCAGCCCCTCTAGCCGCAATAGTGCGCCCCGATCGGGCAGCCAGGCCGCGCCTGACACGTCCCACGCGCCGCCAAGCGCCAGCGCCAGGGCCGGGATCGCGACGGGCGCATCCAGATCGGGCAGGCTCAGCGTGATGCGGACGGGCGGGATCGGCGCCGTGCGAAAGGTCAGCTCGGTCAGCACGCCCAGCCGTCCCCGGCTGCCCGCCATCAGCTTGACCAGATCGTAGCCGGTCACGTTCTTCATCACCCGCCCGCCATTGCGGATGATGTTGCCCTCGCCGTCGATCATGCGGATGCCCAGAAGCGCGTCGCGTGCCGCGCCCAGCTGCAGGCGGCGGGGACCGGCGGCATTGGTCGCGGCCACCCCGCCGATGGTCGAGCCGGGCGCGCCCGAAGGTTCGAAGCCCAGCATCTGCCCCTCGGCGCGCAGCGTGTCCTGCACGACGACAAGGGGCGTTCCGGCGCGGACGGTCAGGGTCAGCGCCTCGGGTTCGTAGAGCGTGACGCCCGTGAGCCCCGTCGTGTCGAGGGGCGCGGCCGCGCCCTCGCCCGGCCAGCGGCGGGTGGCGCCGCCGGTGATCGACAGGGGCGCGCGCGCCTCGCGGATGATCTGGGCCAGGTCGGCCTCGGACTCAGGCCGCATCGGCGGGCCTGTTCAGGCGGCGTTCCCGGCGCGGGGCCGAGGCGTCCAGCGGAAAGACCTTGGCCGCGTTCAGCAGCCAATGCGCGTCGAAGGCATCCTTGACACGCATCTGCGCCTCGAGGTCGGGGGCTGAGAATTGCACATGCATCAGGTCGCGCTTTTCGATGCCGACGCCGTGTTCGCCGGTCAGGCAGCCGCCCATTTCCACGCAGAGGCGCAGGATCTCGGCGCCCAAAGCCTCGGCCCGGTCCAGATCGCCGGGCGTGTTGGCGTCGAAGATGATCAGCGGATGCATGTTGCCGTCGCCCGCATGAAAGACGTTCGACACAGCCAACCCATAGCGGCGCGACAGGTCGGTGATGCCTGCCAGAACCTGCGGCAGCGCGTTCACGGGGATCGTGCCGTCAAGGCAGATGTAATCGCCCAGGCTGCCCATCGCGCCGAAGGCGGATTTGCGGCCCAGCCAGATGCGCCGCGCCTCGTCCTCGGAACGGCTTTCGCGGAATTCGATCGGATCGAAGCGCAGGGCGATGTCGCGGATCAACGCCAGTTGCTCGTCGATTTCGGTGGGCGTGCCCTCGACCTCGACGATCAGCAGCGCCTCGCAATCGGGATAGCCCGCGCCTGAATGGGCCTCGGTCGCCAGGATGCAGGGGCGGTCCATGAACTCGATGGCCACCGGCAGGACGCCCGCGCGGATGATCGCGGCGACGCAGGCCCCCGCCGTTTCGGTCGCGTCGAAGGCCACGAGGACCGGGCGCGCCCCGGCGGGCTTGGGCAGGATACGCAGGCTGGCCTCGGTCACGATGCCAAGCTGGCCTTCCGATCCGCAGACGACGCCCAGAAGGTCCAGCCCCGGCGCCTCGCCCATCGGGCCGCCCAGTTCGACGACCGAGCCGTCCATCAGGACCAGCGTGACGCCCAGAAGGTTGTTCGTCGTGACCCCGTATTTCAGGCAATGCGCGCCGCCCGAGTTCATCGCGATATTGCCGCCGATCGCACAGGCCAGCTGGCTGGAGGGATCGGGCGCGTAGAAGAAGCCCAGATGATCCACCGCGCCCGACACGGCCAGATTGGTGCGCCCGGCCTGCACGCGGATCATGCGATCCTCGGGGGCGATTTCCAGAACCTCGGTCATGCGGGCAAGGCCGATCACCACCGCATCCTCGGTCGGCATCGAGCCACCCGCAAGGCTGGTCCCCGCCCCGCGCGGCACCACCGGCACGCGCAGGTCGTGACAGAGCCGCATCAGGCGCGACACCTCTTCGGTCGAACGCGGCAGCACCACGGCCAGAGGCGAGCAGCGATAGGCCGTCAGCGCGTCGCATTCATAGGCGCGCGTCTCGGCGGGATCATCGATCACCGCGCCGGGCAGCGCGTCGTTCAGCGCGGCGATGATCGCCGCACGGCGCGACAGCACGCCGGGATCTGGCTGGGGTAGCTGGATCATGGTTCCTCCTCGCGGCGTGCCGCACCGGCAGGCAGGCGCGCCGTCGCAAGGTTAGTGCCAGCCATGGCCCCTTTTCAAGCGGCAGGCTTGCCGCATAGAACGAACAGATGATGTTTCAGTCGTTTTTGGACAGCCGCCTGGCTTTGCCCGACCTGATCGCGGTGACGCTGCTTTTCGCGGCCTGGATCGGCATCGGCTGGCTGACGGAAAGCCCGCCTGCGGGGCGGCCCTCGGTCTCGGTGCTGATGACGCGGTTCCGGCGCGAGTGGATGCGGCAATTCGTGGGCCGCGACAACCGCATCTTTGACGGCAACATTCTGGCCAGCCTGCGCGAGGGGACGGCGTTCTTCGCCAGCGCCTGCATGATCGCCACGGGCGGCCTGCTGGCGCTGATCGGCAATGGCGAAAGGCTGCGCGGCATCGTGCGCGAATTCGAGATCGAATCCGTCGCGGGCACCGGCTACGAGATGCGCCTTCTGGTCACGATGTTCTTCGTGGTGAACGCCTTCCTGAAGTTCGTCTGGGCGCACCGTCTGTTCGGCTATTGCGCGGTGGCGATGGCCTCGGTGCCGAACCGGCCCGACGATCCGGTGGCGCTGGACCGCGCGATGCAGGCGGCGGACCTGAACATCACGGCGGCGCGCAACTTCAATGCCGGGCTTCGCAGCGTCTATTTCGCGCTTGGCTCGCTGACCTGGCTGGCCGGACCCTGGGGGCTGATGGCGGGCACGGCGGTCGTCGTCTTCGTGACGTGGCGGCGGGAATTCGCCTCGACCTCGCGGCAGGTCATCCTGAGGTCGCTGCCCGCGCCCGAGCTTTCCGCTCCTGCCGCCGCGCAAGTGTCAGCACCAGAGCGCCCGCAGCCGTAAGCGCGATGCCGACGACACCCGGCGCGCGCCAGCCCCAGCCCGCCGCCAGCGCCAGCCCGCCAAGGAACGGCCCAAGCGCATTGGCCGCGTTGAAGGCCGCGTGGTTCATCGCGGCGGCCATGTTCTGGGCGCGGCCCGCGACCTCCATCAGGCGGGTCTGAAGCGGGATCACAAGCCCCGCCCCCGCCGCGATCAGGAAGGACGAGACGACCATCAGCGGCCAGCTTCCCACGACCAGCGCGGCGAAGCCCTGCGTCACCGCCATCGCCGCCAGGCTGAGGTAAGCGGCCCGGTCGGTGCCCAGCCATTCGGTGTAGCGCCCGGCCGCCCATGTCCCCAGCGTGCCGCCGATGCCGAAGACCGCCAGCGTCAGCGGGATCACATAGGGCGGCGCCTCGGTCGTCGCCAGGATCGCGGCCGTCATGAACGCATAGACCGAGAACAGCCCCCCGAAGCCGATCGCCCCCACCGCCAGCGTCCAGAGGACGCGCGGATTGGACAGGGCGGCCAGTTCGTCCCAGGGCCGCGCATGGGGGTTGCCGCCGACACGCGGCGCCAGCCGCAGGATCGCCCAGGCCGAGGCCAGCGCGATCGCGCCGGGCATCGCAAAGCCCCAACGCCAGCCGATCACCTGCCCCATCCAGCCCGCCAGCGGCACGCCGACGATGTTGGCCACCGTCAGCCCCAGGATCACCTGCGCCGCGCCCCGCGCCCTCTGGCCCAAGGGCAGCGCATCGGCGGCATAAAGCATCGCGACGCCCAGAAAACCGCCATGCGGCAGGCCGGCCAGAAACCGCGCCCCCGTCAGCGAGGCAAAGCCCGGCATCACGGCGGCGGCAAGGTTCATCACCCCATAGAACGCCATCAGCGCCGCCAGAAAGCGCCTGCGCGGCAGTTTTGCACCCATCATCGAGGTGATCGGCGCCCCCACCACGACCCCGATCGCATAGGCGCTGATCACATGCCCCGCCTGCGATTCGCTGAGACCCAGATCGCCCGCAAAGAAGGGCAGCAGCCCCATCGCCGAGAACTCGGACGTGCCGATGGCGAATGCGCCAAGCGCCAGCGCCAGAATGGCGGGGCGCAGATCGCGGCTGGGGGTGTCGGTCATGGGCTGGTCCTTCTGCGGGGGCTTTCCCGCCCTCACACCAGCTTGGACGGCCAAGGGCAAGGGGCCGCGCGGCGGGCCGGACCTTGCACGGCGTGCAATGCCTCAGATGTGGCCGCGCTGCACCATCAGCCAGACCGCGCCTGCCCCGATCAGAAGCAGCGCCAGAACCAGTTTCGCGGTCAGGCCCAGAACCCGGCCCTGCACGCGCGACAACTCGCCCAAGGGGCGCAGATGCGCCGACAGGGCGGCATGGTCGCGCGCCAGCGCCGCCAGCGGCAACTGCCGCGCGATGCGGGGCTGGCACGCCAGCCGGTCGGCCCGCGCCAGGCGCCAGCCCTGACGGCGCAGCCGCCCGGGCAGCGCGCCGCCGCGCCGCTGCATCATCTGCTCGAGCGTGGGTCTTTCACCGCGCGCGCCGCCGCCCAGCCGCGAGACCATCAGGTCGGCCACGTCATCGGCCATCCGGCGGATATCCTCGAACGAATGGGGCGCGTTGCTCATGGCGGCACGATAGACGGGATGGCGGCGGCGCGCCAGACGCTCTAACCTGTCGGAATGAAGCTGAATCATGTCACTGCCGGGGATGATGCCGGCCTGCCCGTCCTTCTGGTCCACGGCCTGTTCGGCCAGGCCCGCAACCTTGGCGCACAGGCGCGCCGGCTGGCCGAGGGCCGCCGCGTGGTCAGCGTCGATCTGCGCAATCACGGCGAAAGCCCGCATGATCCGGACGCCTCCTACACCGCGCTGGCCGCCGATCTGGCCGAGATGATCGAGGCTTTGGGCGGGTGCGCCGATCTGGTCGGGCATTCGATGGGCGGCAAGGCGGCGATGGTGCTGGCGCTGAAGCGGCCCGAACTGGTGCGCAAGCTGGTCGTCATGGACATCGCGCCGGTGGCTTACGGCCATGACCAGACCCCGAACATCGACGCGATGGAAGGTCTGGACCTGACCGGGATCGAGCGGCGCGGACAGGCCGATCGCGCGCTGGCCGACCGGATCGAGGATCGCGGCACCCGCGCCTTTCTGCTGCAAAGCCTCGACCTGTCGCGCCAGCCGCCGGGCTGGCGGCTGAACCTCGCGGCGCTGCGGGCGCATATGCCGGGCATCGTGGGCTGGCCCGAGGGCGTTCCGCAGGCCAGTTTCGACGGGCCGGTCCTGGCGATCCGGGGCGCGCGGTCCGATTACGTCACCCGCGAGGGCGAGGCCGCCTTGCGCGCCCACTTCCCGCAGGCGCGCGTCGTCACGATCAAGGATGCGGGCCATTGGCTGCATGCCGACGCGCCCGAAGCCGTAGCCGAGACGCTGGCCGCGTTTCTGGGCGCGGGCTAGGCGCCCTGCTGTTCGGCCAGACGTTCGGCCAGCGATTCCGCGCGGGCGGCCAGTTCGGCCATCGCCTCGCGCAGATCGGCGGGGACGACCGGCACCTCGACGCGGGGCGGGTTGGCCTGAAGCCGCGCGATCTGGCGTTCGGCCTTTTCCAGCTTTTCCTCAAGCGCGGCATGGCGGTCGGCCAGCATCAGCCCCGCCAGCAGCAGCAGGCGCGGTTCGGGCACGCGCCCGGCCTGCGACAGGATCTGCTGCGCCTCTCCGTCCAGGATCTGGGCGGCGCGGGCCAGAAGCGCCTCTTCGCCATCGGCAGAGCCGACGCGGTATTCCTTGTGTCCGATGGTGAATTCGACCTCGGCCATGTCAGCTTTCCTTGTCGGGGTTGGGCATGTCGGCGGTAACAGGGACGGTGTCGGCGGGCAGCAGGCGCCCCAGTTCGGCCATGATCTCGGCCATCTGCGCGATCTCGGCCTCGCGGGCGGCGCGCAGGGCGGTGATCTCGGCCTGCAGCGCCTCGAGCGCCTCGTCGCGGGTGACGCCGCCGGTCTCGGCCGCCTCGATCAGCAGGCGGTTCGCCGCCGCCAGCTCGTCATTGGCCGCAGACAGCCGCGCGGCACCGTCCTGCGCCTCGCGCAGGCGGGCCTCGGTCTCGGATAGGGCCGTCTCAAGCTGCCCAAGGCTTGGATCGTCGCCCGCACGGGGCCGCGCCGTCCCGGCCTCGAGAAGCTGGTCGATGCGGTCGAGCGCGGCGGAAAGCCTGCGTTCGCTGGCTGAGATTTCGGTCATGGCGGCATCGGTCCCGTATCTGCTATGGCCCGGTTGTCGCATGAGGCGACGGGACAAGACAAGCATGGGCAGGGCGGGCAGGTCCATCCCCGCCCGCCCTGCCCGTGTTCACGACAATTCGCGCCGCTCGGCCCGAAGGCCGCTGACCACCGCATAGCAGGCGCCCAGAAGCACCAGCGTAAAGGGCAGCCCGGTCGAAACCGCCATCGCCTGCAACGCGACCAGACCGCCGCCCAGCAGAAGTGCGATGGCCACCGCGCCCTCGATGCCCACCCAGAAGATGCGCTGCGGGACGGGGGCGTTCACCTTGCCCCCCGCCGCGATCGTGTCGATCACCAGCGAGCCCGAATCCGACGAGGTGATGAAGAACACGAGCACCAGCACGATCCCCACGACAGAGGTGATCGCGGCCAGCGGCAGCTGGCCCAGCATCTCGAACAGCTGCAATTCCAGAGGCGCGTCGAGGATGCCCGCAAAGCCGTCCTGCGTCAGCGAGATCGCCGTGCCGCCAAGCGCCGTCATCCATAGGACCGAGATCAGCGAGGGCACGATCAGCACGGCCGTCAGCAATTGCCGCACCGTCCGCCCGCGCGAGACGCGCGCGATGAACATGCCGACAAAGGGCGACCAGCTGATCCACCATGCCCAGTAGAAGGCCGTCCAGCCCTGCCGGAAATTGTCGTCGTCGCGCCCGAACGGGTTGGACAGGGGCACAAGCTCGGCCGCATAGGCGCCCAGATTGCGGAAGAACCCGCCGAGGATCGCCACCGTCGGCCCGATCACGATGACGAAGACCAGCAGGATCAGGGCCAGGACCATGTTCGCCTCGGACAGGCGCTTGACGCCTTTTTCGACGCCCATCACGACAGAGACGCCCGCGACCAGCGTGATCGCCACGATCAGCCCGACGCGCATCCAGTCGTCATTGGCCGCGCCGAACAGGTAGGCCAGCCCAGCCGTCGCCTGTTCGGCCCCGAGGCCGAGCGATGTCGCCAGCCCGAAGATCGTCGCCAGCACGGCAAGGATGTCGATGACATGGCCCGGCCAGCCCCAGATCCGTTCCCCGAGGATCGGGTAAAAGACGGATCGCAGCGTCAGCGGCAGGCCCTTGTTATAGGCAAACAGCGCCAGCGCCAGCGCGACGACCGCATAGATCGCCCAAGGGTGCAGACCCCAGTGAAAGATCGTCGCGGCCATGCCCAGCCGTTCCGCCGCGGCCGCGTCGCCCGCAGCCCCGCCAAGCGGTGCCCAGTCCACGCGCGCGCCGCCCTCCAGCGCGGGGCCGGCCAGGGCGGCCTCGAAGTGGCCCAGGGGTTCGCTGACGCCGTAGAACATCAGCCCGATTCCCATGCCTGCCGCAAAGAGCATCGCAAACCAGCCAGACAGGCTGAAATCGGGCGTCGAATCCGGACCGCCCAGCCGGACCGAGCCCAGAGGCGACACGATCAGCGCCAGGCACAGCAGCACGAAGACATTGCCCGCCAACAGGAAGAACCAGTCCATCCGCGAGGTCAGCGTGTCGCGCAATCCGCTGAAGAACGGCTCCATCTGGTCGGGAAACAGCAGCGTGACCGCCGTGAAGGCCACGACCGCCAGCGCCGAGATGCCGAAAACGGGGTTGTGGATGTCGAAAGGGACCGCGCCCTTGCCCTCGATATTGTCCTGACCGATCGTGTAATCGGTCTCGATGATGGCGGTGGGGCCTTCGGGTTCGGGCAGCGGTTCCACCGCGGGCTCGGGCGCCGGTTCCGGGGCGGGCTTGTGGCGCCCGGCAAGGGCCTCGGCCTCGCGCTGGCGGTCTCCGGGCTGGCCGCGATGGCCGCGCCGTCCTCCGGGGTCGTTTTTCGTGTCAGACATCCTGTCCCTTTCGTTGGATACGCGTGTTCCGGGGCGAAGTGCCGCGATGCTCACGCAGAATTAACCATTGATCCGGGAACAAAATGCCGCCCGGCCCCCGACGGTTCCCCGTTTGGGTCGGAACACCCCGTCTTGGCGCGGGGCCGGGCTGGGCCTATAAGGCCCGCAGGCGAGACAAGGACACCCCATGCGCAAGGCCACGATCACCCGTACCACATCCGAGACCCAGATCGAGGTGACGCTGAACCTTGACGGCACCGGGATCTACGACAACCAGACGGGCGTGGGCTTCTTCGACCACATGCTGGACCAGCTGTCACGGCATTCGCTGATCGACATGACCATCCGCGCCAAGGGCGATCTGCATATCGACGACCACCACACGGTCGAGGATACCGGCATCGCCATCGGCCAGGCGCTGGTCGCGGCATTGGCCGACAAGAAGGGCATCCGCCGCTACGGGAATTTCCTGCTGGCGATGGACGATTCGCTGGTGCGGGCGGCGCTGGACTTGTCGGCGCGGCCCTATCTGGTCTGGAACGTCGATTTCCCGTCGGAAAAGATCGGGACGTTCGACACCGAACTGGTGCGCGAGTTCTTCCAGGCGCTGTCAACGCATGGCGGCATCACGCTGCATGTGGACCGCATCCACGGCCTGAACAGCCACCATATCGCAGAGGCCGCCTTCAAGGCCGTGGCCCGCGCGCTGCGCGAAGCGGTCGAGCCCGACCCCCGCATGGCGGGCGTGCTGCCCTCGACCAAGGGGGCGCTGTGATGCGGGTCGCGCTGGTCGATTACGACAGCGGCAACCTGCATTCGGCCGAAAAGGCGTTCCAGCTGATGGGCTGCGACGCGGGCGCCGAGGTGATCGTGACCTCCGACCCCGAGGTGGCCGCCCGCGCCGACCGCATCGTGCTGCCCGGCGACGGGGCCTTCCCCGCCTGCCGCGCGGCCCTGGGCGAGGTGGACGGCATGGCCGAGGCGATCCGCGACGCGGTCCTGACGCGCGGCGTGCCCTTCATGGGGATCTGCGTCGGCATGCAGATGCTGGCCACAACGGGGCACGAATACCGCGAGACCCCCGGCCTGAACTGGATCGCAGGCGAGATCCGCGCCATCGGCGCCCCCGGCCTCAAGGTGCCGCATATGGGCTGGAACGATCTGGTCATCGACCACCCCCATCCGGTGCTGGAGGGCATCGCGACGGGCGATCACGCCTATTTCGTGCATTCCTGGCAGTTCCAGGTGGCGGACCCCGCGCATCTCTTGGCCCATGTCGATTACGGCGGACCGGTGACGGCGGTGGTGGGGCGCGACAACATCGTGGGCACCCAGTTCCACCCCGAGAAATCTCAGACCGTCGGCCTGCGCCTGATCGCCAACTTCCTGCGCTGGAATCCCTGACGCATATCCGGCGGGCAGTTCCGGGCCAAGGGCGCGAAACGCGCCCGCCCGCGGCGCCGCGCCTCTGGACGCCGGCCCGCGCGCAGGCTTTCCTGTCCCAGACAACCCAGAGGTGCCCATGGACCCGCTTGAACGCCGCATCGCCATCGCTCGCGGGGACGCGCCCGCCGATATCGTCCTGCGCGGCGGGCAGGTCTTTGACCTGATCACCGGCACGATGGTGCAAGGCGACGTCGCCATTGCAGGCGACCGCATCGCGGGGATCGGCGAATATGACGGCGCGCGCATCATCGACGTGACGGGGCTGACGCTGGTGCCCGGCTTCATCGACACGCATCTGCATGTCGAAAGCAGCCTGATCACGCCGCATGAATTCGACCGCTGCGTGACGCCGCGCGGCGTCACCACCGCGATCTGCGACCCGCACGAGATCGCCAATGTCGCGGGCCTCGACGGCATCCGCTGGTTCCAGAAGGCGTCCGAATGCCTGCTGATGGACCTGCGGGTGCAGCTTTCCTCCTGCGTGCCCTCGACCGAGATGGAGACCGCGGGCGCCCGGATCGAGGCCGCCGATCTGGCGCAGGTCATGGGCCACCCCTCGTCCATCGGCCTGGCCGAATTCATGAACTATCCCGGCGTGATCCACCGCGACCCCGCCGCGATGGCCAAGCTGCGCCTGTTTCAGGGCGGCCATATCGACGGCCATTGCCCGCAGCTGACCGGGCTGGACCTGAACGCCTATATCGCCGCGGGCATCCGCACCGAACACGAGGCCACCACCGCCGCCGAGGCGCTGGAAAAGCTGCGCAAGGGCATGCGCGTGCTGATCCGCGAAGGCTCGGTCAGCAAGGATCTGGACGCGCTGGCCCCGATCCTGACCGAGACGACCAGCCCCTATCTCTGCCTCTGCACGGATGACCGCAACCCGCTGGACATCGCCGAACAGGGGCATCTGGACCACATGATCCGCCGCCTGATCGCGCTTGGCACGCCACCGCTGGCCGCCTATCGCGCGGCCTCGCTGTCGGCGGCCGAGGCGTTCGGGCTGAAGGATCGCGGCCTGATCGCGCCGGGCCTGCGCGCTGACATCGTGGCGCTGGACGATCTGACGACCTGCCGGGCGCGGCTTGTCCTTGCGGGCGGGCGCGTGGTCGATGACGCGGCCTTCGCCACCCGCCCGGCGCTTGAGCCCATCGCCCGCGCCTCGGTCCGCGCGCCCCGGCTGGCGCCGCAGGATTTCCGCGCCACCGGCAACCGCGTCCAGACCCCGGTGATCGGCATCATCGAGGGCAAGATCATCACCGAACACCTGAGTATCGACATCCCGCCCGAGGATGGCGACAAGCGCCCCGACCCGGCCCGCGACCTTTGCCGCATCGCCGTGATCGAGCGGCACGGCAAGAACGGCAACATCGCCACCGGATTCGTGCGCGGCTTCGGGCTGGAACGCGGCGCCATCGCCTCGACCGTCTGTCACGACCACCACAATATCGCGGTGGTCGGCACCGATTACGCAGACATGGCGCTGGCCGCGAACCGCCTGACCCAGATCGAGGGCGGCTTCGTCGTGGCCCAGGGCGGCCGAATTCTCGCGGAACTGCCCTTGCCCGTGGCAGGCCTGATGAGCCTGGGCCCGTTCGAGGCGGTCCACAGGAACCTCATCGCCCTGCGCGCCGCCGCAAGCAGCCTCGGCACCACACTCGAGGAACCCTTCCTACAACTGGCCTTCCTGGCCCTGCCGGTCATCCCCGCGCTCAAGATCACCGATCGCGGCATGGTCGACGTGATCCGATTCGAGATCATCGCCCCCTGAAACCCCTTCTTCTTCACGAAAATATCCGCGGGGGTGAACTGGCCGGCACGGCCAGGAGGGGGCGGCAGCCCCCTTACCCGGCTCGGACCCGCGCGACCTCGGCAATGGCGCACGCGACGGCATCCTCGATGCTCAGCGCGCTCGTATCCAGCATCACGGCATCCTCGGCAGGTCGCAGGGGCGCCGTCGCGCGGGCGCTGTCGCGGGCATCGCGCTCGCGCAGTTCGACCAGAATCCGCGCGGGGTCGGCGCCCAGCTCGGCCGCGCGCCGCGCCGCGCGCACCTCGTCCGAGGCAATGACATAGAGCTTCAGCGCGGCACCGGGGCAGATCACCGTGCCGATGTCACGTCCATCCAGCACCGCGCCCGGCTCCTGGATGGCGAAGCGGCGCTGGAAATCGACCAGCGCCTCGCGCACTTCGGGAATGGCGGCGACGCGGCTCGCGGCCTGCCCGGCCTCGGCGCTGCGCAGATCGCCGCGCTCCATATCGGCCGGGCGCAGGGCGCGCGCGGCCTGGACAGGATCGCCGCCGATGGCGCCGGTCGCGCGGTAAAGCAGACCCGTATCCAGATGGTGAAAGCCGAAATGCCGCGCGATCGCCCGCGCGATCGTGCCTTTCCCCGAGGCCGCAGGCCCGTCGATGGCGATTGTGAATGGCATGTCCGTCGGCCCCCGCCCGCGATCCGCTGTTGCTGCGCCCGCATCATTGCCATGACGGCACGGCCAGCGTCCAGCAATCCCCGGGGATTTTCTTCATCGCGCCCCAAGTTTCCGCTTGGCATGTCCCGCTTCCCGATTACCAATGAATTTATTGCGAAAGATATAATTGAAATCGAGATTTCATGCCCATCGACCACCTTCAAAAAATCGCCCGCGCGCCGGATATCGACACGCTCCGCGGGTTCTTTCTCGACGCGATGAAAGGTCAGGGATTCGAGAACGCGTTCTACACCGCACGCTTTCTCGCCGCCCTGCCCAGCCAGTCGCGGCATCATCAGGACGTGCTCATCACCAACATCCCCAAAACCATGCAGCAGGAGATGCTGCGCCCGCGCGCCGGTCGCACCCCGCAATGGGCGGAATGGGTTGATCGGAACGATGGCACGATCTCGTTCCGGGACCTGCGCCGGACGATTGAAGCCGTCGGCGCGTCTCGCCCCCCGGAGTTCGAGATCGCGCGCCATCACGGGCTCGGGGCCGTCCAGGTCGTCAGCCTGCGCGGCCAGGTCATGCGCTGGACGGGCGCGGTCCTGTTGAACCCGCGCCTTGGCGCCACCCCCGAGGAACTGGACGCGCTCTGGCGTGAACGGGGGCGCGAGGCGGTCCTGATCTGCCGGGTCGCGCATCTGCGGCTGGCCACGATCCCGCGCAACAGCGGCCAGCCGCTGCTGACCCCACGCCAGCGCGAGGTGCTGGAATGGCGCTCGGCCGGCAAGACCGTGGGCGAGATCGCCACGATCATCGGCGTGACCCCGGCCACGGTCGAAAAGCACATGCGCCTGGCCCGCGAGGCGCTTGGCGCACAGACCACCGCGCAGGCCATCCTGCGCGCCCATGTCGCGCATGAACTGTTCCCGCGCGTGATGCACAGCCAGCCCTTGACCTGACCGCGCCCCTGATCCGCGCCAGAGGTGGGGTTTCCCCGACTTTTCATGCACGCGGCGCACCGGCACATCTTGGCTGTTCCGTGAGAGGTGGCACGCAAGTGCCAGGAACCCGAGCCCCGCCTTGCGGTGTTGCCTTCGGCGGGGCGCGGCCGGACCCTCGGGTCCGGCGGACTGCCGGTCGGGCATTGCCTGCCGGCAGTTTCGCATTTGCCCCTGCCGGCCCTTTCCACCGGTCCCGATCCGCGCCAGACTGCCCCCGGTCCGCAAAGGGAGGCCGCCTTGACCGACCCCATCGACCCCCAGATCCGCGCCCGGCTGTTGGCCAGCTTCGCGGCCCAGGGCCTCATGGCCCATCTGGGGGCGCGGATCGCCGCCATCGCCCCAGGCCAGGTGACGCTGCATCTGCCCGCAGGCCCGCACCTGACGCAGCAGCACGGCTATTTCCACGCGGGCGGCACCGCGGCCATCGCCGACAGCGCAGGCGGCTACGCAGCCTTCACGCTGTTTCCGCCGGGCTTCAACGTGCTGACGAGCGAGTTCAAGCTGAACCTGCTCAGCCCCGCGCAGGGCGATCACCTCGAGGCGACGGGTCGTGTCATCAAGCCGGGCCGCACGCTGATCATCTGCCAGCTGGATGTATGGGGCGTCACCGGCGACGAACGCCGCCATGTGGCGACCGGGCTTCAGACCCTGATTCGCGTGGCCGAGACCCGCGCGGATGCGTCACGGAACGCGCCCCCGTGACAGCGCGGTATCGTTAGCGTAAACATCCCCGGAACGAAACTCTGGGGGATTGCGCAGCATGGAAAAGGCGGGAATCGGGCTGATCGGGTTGGGCACGATGGGGGCGGCGCTGGCGCTGAACATCGCCGAAAAGGCAAGCCGGATCGCGGTCTGGAACCGCACGACCGAGGTGACGCACCGCTTCCACGCCGAGGCAGGCGATCTGGCGCCACGCGTGATCCCGACCGAGACCCTGGCCGACCTGGTCGCCGCCATCGAAAGCCCGCGCGCGATCATCCTGATGGTGCCCGCCGGGCAGGCCGTCGATGACCAGCTTGACGCGCTTGCACCGCTGCTCGACCCCGAGGATCTGGTGATCGACGCGGGCAATGCCGATTTCCACGACACGAACCGCCGCTCGGCGGCGGGGCTGCCGTTCCGCTTTCTGGGCATGGGCGTCTCGGGCGGGGAAGAGGGCGCGCGCCACGGCCCCGCGATCATGGGCGGGGGCCGGGCCGAGGATTGGGCGCGCATCGCCCCGATCATGGAGGCCATCGCCGCCCGCGCCGAGGATGGCACCCCCTGCGCCGCCCGGATGGGCGATGCGGGCGCGGGCCATTTCGTGAAGATGGTCCATAACGGCATCGAATATGCAGACATGCAGATGATCGCCGAGGTTTACGGCCTGATGCGCGACGGGATGGGACAGGACGCGGCCTCGATCTCTGAGGTCTTCGCGCGCTGGAACCAGGGCGCGCTGCAATCCTACCTGATCGAGATTTCCGCCGCCGTCACCGCCGCGACCGACCCGCTGACCGGGCAGGCCATGCCCGACGTGATCCTGGACCGCGCGGGCCAGAAGGGCACAGGCCGCTGGACCGCGATCGAGGCGCAGCACATCGCAGCCCCCATCCCGGTGATCGAGGCCGCCGTGATGGCGCGCAACCTCTCGGCCCGGCTTCCCGAGCGACAGGCCGGTCAGGCGCTGTTCGGCGCCGCACCCGGCCCGGTGTCCATCGCCCCCGAGGGGCTGGAACAGGCGCTGATCGCGGGCAAGATCCTGTGCTACGCGCAGGGCTTTGCGATGATCGAGGCCGCCTCGGCGCGCTTCGGCTGGACGCTGGATCTGCCGCAGATCGCACGCGTCTGGCGGGCGGGCTGCATCATCCGCTCGGCCATGCTGAACGACATGGCCGAGGCCCTGGCCGAGGACCCGTCGCGCAATCTGGTCATGGCGCCCTTCTTCGCGGACCTCTTGCGCCGGGCCGTTCCCGATCTGCGGGCGGTGGTGACGGCGGGGATCGGCGCGGGCCACGGCCTGCCCGCGCTGGCGCAGGGGCTGATCTGGTTCGACATGGCCCGCACCGCGCGCGGCACCGCGAACCTGATCCAGGCGCAGCGCGATTTCTTCGGCGCCCACGGCTTCGAACGCCTCGACGGGCAGAACGCCCCCCACGGCCCCTGGGGCCAGAAGGGCTGAGCGATCAGCCGCGCGGGCGGCCGATCTCTCCCAGCGTCAGGACCGGCGATGCGTCGATGCCGCTGGCATTCAGCATCGCCGCGACGCGTTCCAGACTGGCGACCAGCATCGCCTGTTCCCAATCATGCAGGGCCTGAAAGCCCTGGACGAAGTTCTGCTGCAACGCATCGGGCGCCTGGGCCAGCGCCTCGGCCCCGGCCTCGGTCAGCCGGACCAGCAATTGCCGCCGGTCCGCGACCGAGCGTTCGCGCAGAACGTAACCGCGCTTTTCCAGCTGATCGACCAGCGCCGTCACCGTGGCCTGACTGACCCCCATCCGCCCCGCCAGCCTCGAAGGCGGCGCCTGCCGCCCGGTCTCGGCCGACAGGATCTGAAGCACGCGCAGCTTGGCGGGCGTCAGCCCCGCCGCCTGCGCCAGTTCGCGTTCATATTGCTCGGTCGCGCGCAGGATGCGACGCAGCGCGATCAGCGCCGCGTCGGTGCGCGCCAAAGGGATGGCGTCAGTCATCCCGCCTTGTAGCATCGCTTCGACTCACAAAGCAATTCTGGCCAATCGGCGATAATTCGCCTATCGAAGCATTCCCAGCGATTGCTGGCCGATCTCAGCGCCAGAGTCGTGAATTCCATTTCATAAATTGGCCAAATTTGCGCAAAATCGCCCCAAACTTGAAACCAGCTCACGCGCCAGTTATTTAGTATGCCTAAGCAAAAGAGGACAGAGCCCATGCCGCGAGACCTGCCGCTTGACGACCGGACCGACCGCACCCTTCGGCTGCGCAAGCCCGAGCCTACGGACGGACCCGCCATCTGGGCGCTGATCCGCGCCTGCAAGCCGCTGGACGAGAACTCGCTTTACTGCAACCTCGTTCAGGCCGAGCACTTCTCGGAAACCTGCATCCTGGCCGAGCGCGAGGGAGAGGTTCTGGGCTGGATCTCGGGGCACATGATCCCGAACGAAGATGCTCTGTTCATCTGGCAGGTGGCGGTCAGCCCCAAGGCGCGCGGGCTGGGCCTCGGGCGGCGGATGCTGCACGATCTGGTCCGGCGCGAGGCCTGCCGCGACGCGCGCCAGCTTCGCACCACCATCACGCGGGACAATCAGGCCAGCTGGGCGCTGTTCCGCAGCCTGGCCCGCCATCTGGGCGGTGAGATCAAGGCCCGCCCGCATTACACCCGCGCCGAGCATTTCGGCGGGCGGCATGCGACCGAGCATCTGGTCACGATCCCCCTGCCCCCGGTGGCGCGCCGCGCCAGCGCCCTGCGCGCGGCCTGAACAATCCCCATCAGACGCGGCATCGCCGCAAAAGGACATCACATGCCCAAAGACATGGCCCAAAGCATTGACGACACCGACATCTTCACCCGTCGCGAAAGCGCGGCGCGTTCCTATTGCCGGGGCATCCCCGCGATCTTCACCAGTGCGCAAGGCTCGATCATGCGCGACGCCGAGGGGCGCGAGCATATCGACTTTCTGGCCGGCTGCTCGTCTCTGAATTACGGCCACAACGACCCCGACATGAAGGCCGCGCTGATCGACCACCTGACCGCAGACGGCATCGCCCACGGTCTGGACCTGCACACCGACGCCAAGGCGCGGTTCCTTGACGCCTTCGAGCGGCACATCCTGACGCCGCGTGGCATGGATCACCGCGTCATGTTCACCGGCCCCACCGGCGCCAACGCGGTCGAGGCCGCGATGAAGATGGCGCGCAAGGCGACGGGCCGGACGAATATCATCGCCTTCACCAACGGCTTTCACGGGGTGACCATGGGCGCGCTGGCTGCGACCGGGAACGGCTATCACCGTGGCGGCGCCAGCATGGACACGCAGGGCGTCACGCGTATGCCCTATGACGGCTATGCCGATGGCGTGGACAGCGCCGCGCTGCTGGAACAGATGCTGTCCGACCGCTCGGGCGGGATCGACGCGCCCGCCGCGATCATGCTGGAACTGGTGCAGGGCGAGGGCGGGCTGAACGCGGCCTCGCCGGAATTCGTCCAGCGCGTGGCCCGGATCGCGCGCGACCATGACGCCCTGCTGATCATCGACGACATCCAGGCGGGCTGCGGCCGGACCGGGCGCTTCTTCTCGTTCGAGGAGATGGGCGTGACCCCCGACCTCGTGCCGCTGGCCAAGTCGATCTCGGGCTTCGGGCTGCCGCTGGCGATGGTTCTGGTGCGTCCGCAGCACGATCTGTTCGGCCCGGCCGAGCACAACGGAACGTTTCGCGGCAACAACCATGCCTTCGTGACGGCCCGCGTCGCGGTCGAGAAATTCTGGTCGGACGATGCCTTCCAGACCGACCTGACCCGCCGCGCCGCCCTGATCGAGCGCCGCCTGGGCGCCATCGCCGCGATGGTCCCCGGCGCCTACCTCAAGGGGCGCGGGCTGATGCGCGGCGTCGATGTCGGCTCGGGCGAGCTGGCGGGTGCGATCTGCAAGCGCGCCTATGAGGGCGGCCTGATCATCGAGACCTCGGGCAACGAGGATCAGGTGGTCAAGGTTCTGGCCCCCCTGACCACACCCGACGCGCTGTTCGACAAGGGCTTCGACATCCTCGAGGCCGCGACCCGCGCCACCTTGTCCGACAACGCCATCGCAGCGGAGTGACCTTATGATCGTTCGCAATTTCCACGACCTGAAAAACACCGACCGCTCGGTTTCCGACAAGCACTGGAATTCGGTGCGGATGCTGCTGGCCGATGACGGAATGGGCTTTTCCTTCCACATCACCACGATTGGCGGCGGAACCGAGCATACGTTCCACTACAAGCACCATTTCGAAAGCGTCTATTGCATCTCGGGGAAGGGCTCGATCGAGGATCTGGCCACGGGCGAGGTGCATCCGATCGCGCCCGGCGTGATGTATGCGCTGGACAAGCACGACAAGCACGTCCTGCGCTGCGAGGAAACGCTGGTCTTTGCCTGCTGCTTCAACCCGCCCGTGACCGGAACCGAGGTGCATCGCGAGGATGGCAGCTACGCCCCCGCCGAGGAAACCGCATGACCAGAGCCAGCCATACCGTCGAGAAGATCGGAGGCACCACCATGTCGCGCATCGGCGCGCTGCGTGACAGCCTGCTGATCCGCGATCCCGCCTCGCCCTATGGCCGCGTCTTTGTCGTCTCGGCCTTTGGCGGCATCACCAACCTGCTGCTGGAGCACAAGAAATCCGGCGAGCCGGGCGTCTATGCCGCCTTTGCCAGCGGCGAGGGCGATCACGGCTGGCTGGCGGCGCTGGACCGCGTGCAGGACGCGATGCGGGCGGCCCATGCCGATGTGCTGGACCACCCCGCCGATCTGGAACGCGCCGATGCCTTTGTCCGCGACCGACTGGAAGGGGCGCGCAACTGCCTGATCGACCTGCAACGCCTGTGTTCCTACGGCCATTTCCGTCTGTCGGAACACATGCTGCAGATGCGCGAGCTTCTGTCCGGTCTGGGCGAGGCGCATTCGGCCTTTGTCACCACGCTGATGCTGCAACGGGCGGGCATCGCGGCGCGCTTCGTCGATCTGTCGGGCTGGCGCGATCAAGACGAGGTTGACCTGGACCAGCGCATCACCGCCGCGATGGCGGCTGTCGATCCGGCCAGCGAAATGCCCATCGTCACCGGTTACGCCCAGTGCCGCGAGGGGCTGATGCGCGAATTCGACCGGGGCTATTCCGAAGTGACCTTTTCGCGTCTGGCCGCGCTGACGGGTGCGCGCGAGGCGATCATCCACAAGGAATTCCACCTGTCCTCGGCCGATCCGCGTCTGGTGGGCGAACAGGCGGTCCGCAAGCTGGGGCGCACGAATTACGACGTGGCCGACCAGTTGTCCAATCTGGGCATGGAGGCGATCCACCCCAAGGCCGCCAAGACCCTGCGCCAATCGGGCGTCGCCCTGCGCGTCACCAACGCCTTTCAGCCCGACGATCCCGGCACGCTGATCGACGATTGCGCGCCCGAAAAGGCCGCCGTCGAGATCGTCACGGGGCTGGAGCTTTACGCGCTGGAGCTGTTCGAACAGGACATGGTCGGGGTCAAGGGCTACGACGCCGCGATCATCGAGGTGCTGACGCGCCACAATGTCCGCATCGTGTCCAAGGTCTCGAACGCGAACACGATCACGCATTACGTCGATGCCAGCCTCAAGCTGCTGCGCCGCGTGACCCGCGATCTGGAGGAACGCTATCCTTCGGCGCAGGTCGGACTGCGGGCTGTCGCGATGGTTGCGGCGGTGGGGCGCGATCTGGACGGGTTGTCGGTTCTGAACCGCGGCCTGAACGCGCTGGCCGAGGCCGGATTGTCCGCCATCGCGGCCAGTCAGGGTCCGCGTCAGGTCGATGTGCAGTTCATCACCGAACGAGAGCAGATGGCCGACGCGATCCGCGCCCTTCACGCCGCCCTGATCGAGGCTGACGCGCCCGCGATCCGCGCTGCCGCCTGATCTGGTTCAGCGCCGCCCAGATCCGGGCGGCGCTGAATCCTTCAGACGATGCGGGTGGTCAGCGGGCTGAGGCCGTCGATCTCGACCAGCAGCTTCTGGCCGGGCGCGCAGGCGGCAACACCGGCGGGCGTGCCCGTGTAGATCAGATCACCGGGCGCCAGCGCGACCAGCCGCGACAGATGCGCGATGATCTGCGGGACGGGCAGGATCATCTGCGACAGGTCCCCCTGCTGGCGCACCGCGCCATCGACCGACAGTCGGATCGAGCCCGTCTCAAGCAGCCCGGTTTCCGACACCGGATGCAGCATCCCGCAGACCGCCGAATTGTCGAACCCCTTGGCCATGTCCCAAGGGCGGCCCTTTTCCTTGGCCTCGGCCTGAAGGTCGCGGCGGGTGAAGTCGATGCCTGCTGCGTAACCCCAGACCATCGCCGCCGCATCCTCGGGGGCGATGTCGCGCCCGCCGCCAGAGAGGGCCACGACCAGCTCGGCCTCGAAATGCAGATCCTGCGTCGCGGGCGGATAGGGCATGTCGGCGCCCCCCGTCAGAACGGCATCGGCCGGCTTGCCGAAAAAGAACGGATCGGCGGGTTCATGGCCCATCTCTCGCGCGTGGTCGGCATAATTGCGCCCCACGCAGAAGATGCGCCGCACCGGAAAGCGGCCGCCGCCCTCGACGGGAACGAAAGCCTGTTCGGGGGCGGGAATGACGAAATCACTCATGCGGCGAAAACTCCTTGCCAGTCGCGGAAGCCCTTGATCTCGATGGGGTTGCCGCTTGGATCGGTGAAGAACATCGTGCGCTGTTCGCCCGGCTCGCCCTCGAACCGGATCACCGGCGGGATGTCGAAGGCGACGCCATGCGCGGCCAGACGGTCGGCCAGGGCCAGCCAATCCGCCAGCGGCAGGACGGCGCCGAAATGGGGCATCATCACGCGATGCTCGCCGACATGCCCGGTGCGGTCTGTGGCGAAGGGCTGGCCCAGATGCAGCGAAAGCTGGTGGCCGAAAAAGTCGAAATCGACCCATGTCGGAGCCGAGCGCCCCTCGGTGCAGCCAAGTACGCCGCCATAAAAGGCGCGCGCCTCGTCCAGATCGGTGACATGGATGGCAAGATGGAACAGTGATCGCATGGTGTCCTCCTGCCCGAAGGGATAGCGCAGCCGCAAGCGCGCCGCCACCACAGACACCGATTGGAACGATTTTCCGCAAGGCGCGCCCCCTTGCGGGCGAAGCGGCGCGCGCCTATGTTGACCCTGTTCGGGGCAACCCGGACTATGGACATAAACGCGCTCGTAATAAGCGGATCGGACCCGGGGGCGGTACCCGGCGGCTCCACCAGATCACCCTCGTTGGGGGACAATGGGGCCGAAACAGGATCGACGAACGTCTAAAGGGGTTTGCTTTGTCTCGGTGAGCTACCACCGATATCGGTGCAAATTGTACAGTTGCCAACGACAACCGTGCTCCGGTCGCTCTGGCTGCGTAAGCAGTTCGAGAGATCGAAACCTAAGCCCTTGCGCCTAGCAGCGTAAGGCGGGGCCCGCAGGAGCCTGGCAACAGAATCCTGCACTTCATTCCCTGCCTCCTAGCAGTTTGATTTCACTGGCTAACTGGTTTCCAGTTTTCCAGAATTTTACAGTTTGCGTTCTCGAAATTCCCTCAAGACCGCCTTGGCTGCCGCTTTCCGGTCCTGGTAGCGGCTGTATCGTTCGACCATTTCCACCGACAGGCCGATGGTCGTGCTGATCTGCAAAGCGGTCATTCCGCCCTGACGAAGTCGGATCACGGCATTGGCGCGCAGGCCATGCCAGACGCAGGGGCGCAGCTCGGCATGTTCCTTGCGCGCCGCCTCAAACACCTTCCAGTGCTGGTTCGTCGTCACGGGCTTGCCCACGTTCCTGCCGGTCTCTTGCAGCAGGAAGGGGCCGGGCCGCCTCTCCCACGTCGCCATTTCGCGGGCCAGCTCGGGGAAGATCGGACAGACCGGCTGAACTCCGGTCTTTTTCTGGCGCAGGGTCAGGGTGTCCCCGTCAACATCGGTCCAGCCCAGGCGCACCACGTCGCTGATCCGCTGGCCGGTATAGCGGGACAGGAAGAACGCGCGGCGCAACATGCCGGTCAGGTTATTCTCGGCAAATGCCAACTGGTCGTCGGTCCAGGGCTTGTGTCCATCATCGGACTGAAACACGCCAACGCCGTGCGTCGGATCGGATGCCAGCAGGCCACGCGGGCCGCGCGCCCATCCGGTCATCGCCCGGAGCGCAAAGAGGATGTTGTTCGCCCTGCCCGGCTTCTCTGCCCCGATCTTTTCCATCAGGGCTTCCACGTCCGCAGGACGCAAATCCTCGGCAGGCAGATTGCCCCAGATGCCCCGCACAACCTCCAGATAGCGGCGGTATTGATCCTGCGTGGAAGGGGCCAGCTTACGCCGCAGGCCGGGCCATGCGGCCATGTAGGCATCGATTAGGGCGCCGATGGTATCGGTCGGCATAGGGGCGCCTTGCACCTGCCGCAGCGCCGCCCAGAACTCGGGGGAACGGGGATCGTCAGGAAGTTTGACGCGCGGGCCAGCATGATCTGTCCCGCGCCCCGGTTGGAAGTAATAGTAATCCTTGCCACGGGATCGGACCCGATGAACGCCCCGTGGCAGGCTGATGTTAGGTGGCATTGCGCAGCGCCTCGATGAAGGGGCTAGCCGCTGCCGCCTGTTGCGCATCACGGCCCAAATGGGCCTCGACCTCTGCCCAACACCACCGCACCGAACCGCCGATGCGGCGGGGTTTGGGCAAAAGGCCGCGCGATACATAGCTGTCCACCGTGCTTTCGCTAAAGCAAAGCTCGGCTGCCAATTCCTCTTTGGAAGGATAGGCCGGGGGACGATCACCATAAACCGCGCGGCGCTTCATCAGGCAGCAGCCCCCGTCTCCAGATCGGACAGATGCAGCACCTCGCCCGCGCGATGGCGCTCGATCCGGCTGCCAGCCCATTCGGTGAACTGATCGACCGTGAACTCCTTGTTTGCCAGCGCCCGCAGGGCCGCCATGAAGATCATCTGTTCGGTCGCATCCAGTCTGCCGACAAGCCCGGACACTTTCGCCACCCACTCGTTCTCGTTCATTGGCTCATTCCTTTCGTGTTTTTGTGGAAGCCGACGACCAAGCCGCGCTCGTCGCCAAGCCAAAGCCAATCAATGGATGCGCCGTTATCGCTGCAATATCGGAGGAAGCTGATCGTGAAGGTCTGGCCGCCGTCGCATTCCTCGACCACCTGATCGGCAGGAAAGAGCGGGGCGCCGGTCCATTCGGCAAACAGGGCCAGCCTGTCGGGCACGCCATGCGGAAGGCGCAGGGCTGCGGCGGGGTTTGTCAGAGCTGCGTTCATTGCGCGGTCCCTCCGATCAGCTTGGCGGTCGGAACGATGACTTTTGCCAAGGCGGAAAGGCCTTTCGCGGTCACACGGACCTGGGTGCCGATCCATTCGCTGCCATCCGGGCGGGTGCCAGTGATGACGCGATGCTCCATCACGCCAGCCGCCAGCCGGTCAGCATAGGCCAGCCATCCCTTTGACCCGTCACGCTTGAAGATCCAGCGATGATTGTGCAGCCAGTCAAACATGGTCCCCGGCGCGATGCCCAGCGTCTTGGCCGCGTCGGTGATGCAGAAGCTGCCTTCCGCCTCGCACAGGCGTTCATGGGCCTGAACCGTGTGCTGCATCGCATCGATCCGCTTGGCCTGTTCCTGCGTGACCTCGATCAGCTGGCTGGCGATCAGGGCAAGCTGGCCGGGATCGCGCACGTCGATAGCAGCCGGGCGCCTCTGCCCTTCCAGCTCAAGCCAACGGTCGATGATGCGCTTGCGCAAGACCACGTTGTAGCCCGAGACGAGCGTAAGGGTCAGGTCTTTGGGCAGTCGGTATTCGGCTTGGTCTCGGTTGCGGGCGTCTTTATAGATGCGTCCAAAACTGGACGGATCGATTTGCAGGGCTGCGCACATGGCCTCAATGTCCCGCCGAACGTGCTGGTGCTGCTTTTCGCACAGCTCTGCGATCTCGCGCGACGACATGGTGACGCCGCCAGCCGCCGCGACGGGCAGGTTGATCATCGGCGTGGTTTGCTCCATATTCATGGAAACCTTCCTTTCGTGAGTGTTGGGATTGGTCAGGGCCGGGTTGGTGTTGGCGCACCGCTCGGCCTGTTTCGTTTCAGGCTGCGTTGTCCGCATTGCCGCGCACCTCCGCAGCATCGCGCACCACGCTTTCCAGCGCCGCCAGAACCTCTTGGTTCATTGAACGCCGATTGCGCGCCGCCCTCTCCTTTATCGCAGCCCGCCAGCCATCTGGCAGGCGAACGATGAACTTCTCCGCCGTCTCGCTTGGGTAAGCCATTCATCCTCCTTATGCCAAGTTGATGCCACCAGAAGTAGCTTCGCGGCGCCTTGGTGTCAAGTCGGCATCAGTTGCGACTTGGCATATATGTGGCTAACTGGCACTGGCAGACCTGGAGGGCGCGATGGCCGACCGAGAACCCTACCCGAGTGAGAAGCAGGATCGCTTCATTGTTCGGCTGCCTGACGGCATGCGCGACCGGATCAAGGCCGCCGCCGATGCGAACAACCGCAGCATGAACGCCGAAATCGTCGCGGCCCTGAGCGAACGATTTCCCGAGCGAAGAACCGAGGATGTATTCGAGCGAGGGGTCCAAGCAGTTTTCGAAGATTATGGCTGGACCGTTCATTTCAAAAGGTATCTGCAAAACGAAGGGTTTAACTTCAGTGTCTCCCGAGGCGTTTTGAGTATCCTCGTCGTCTGCCAGCGATCCATGGCCGACCTCACAATCGACGATATCGACAGGATAGCTGATGGGTGCCAAGGGGCATCGAAAATTAGAGCGGTAATTGGATATGGCATGCCCACGCGAGCAGTCGAAGCCTATGCTTACCAGAGGATGGTCATATTAATAGATTTGCTGCAGCTGGAGGATTTCCCTCGTGACCTCCTTAAACTGCACCCGTTCCGGCTAGAAGATGGCCCAGCAGGCAAACTCGATGAGCGTTGGCGACAAACATATGAGGCAATCCATCGCGGACGTGACCGGCCTTAACCTGCGATCGAACGCTTTTCGAACCCTATCGTCCCTTCGCATCCTAAGAGATTAAAAAAAAATGCCCTTAGAGTTCGCCCCGCCCATCGGCTGCCTCGTTGTCGCCAATTTTGACGACGGGTTCAGAACCCCAGAAATGGTCAAGCGGCGGCTCGCAGTCGTGATATCGCCCGCCGTTGAAAACAGGTTTGGGCTTTGCACCATTGTGCCTCTCAGCACTACCCCACCGGAACAAGAGATGCCCTACCATGCCAAGATCGTGATACCCTTCCAGCTTCCCCCCAAATGGGGCAATCGTGAACGCTGGGTGAAGGGTGACATGGTCTATGCGGCAGGGTTCCACCGACTTGATCTCCTTAGATTAGGTAAGGACAGGAGTGGTCGGCGGATATATCAAATGCGACCTCTCCCCACCGGCATGATCACGATGATACAGCGTTGCGTGTTGCACGGCTTGGGATTAAGCCAGTTGACAGATCACCTCTAAGGTACCATCTTGATCGTGTCGCGGCGCTGCTTCGGCATCCGCATTAAGACCCTACCAAGGGCCACTGGTCAGTCCGGGCGAAAGCAAGCTCTTGACCAGTGCTGTAAGGCCCTCGGCATCGCCGGGGGCCTTTGCTTTCGGAATGCAGTGATGTGACCTACGCCCCCATGATCGCGTCGAACAGCTCGGGCGACAGGGGCGTTGTGGACGGTCGGGCGACGTTCATTCCGGCAGGGGCCGCCATGCGCCGCGTGGCGTCCTCCATCCAGACCGCATCCAGCGCCATTATGATCTCGGCATGATGCGGCTCAAGCGGCTGGCGCATGATCCTCGACCACGCAGCCAGAGCTTCCCAGGAAATCGGGTTTGGGCCGTGGGTGTGATAGGACCGCGCCCGAGACAGCTCCAGGAAGGCCATCAGCAGGGTGTCCCCTCCTTCCGGCACCTTGGGGCGTTCCTGCCGCAGAAGGCCACGCAGGGCCGTGCAGAGCTGTTCTTTCAACCGTTCCATCAATCAAGCCTGTCCCTGCGGTAGCGCATGAAGTGATCCATCTTGCGCGGCAATGTGCGGTCGTATTGCTCGAACCCCTGCCGCATGGCCGTATGTGCGATCTCGACCGTCTGTTCCCGGCTGCTTTCGATCACCTTGCCGATCAGGTCAGGCGACAGATCGACCTTGACGCGGGTTGTCCCGCCGCCTGCACCGCCACCCCCGCCGCCGAACTTGTAGCCGCCCAACATGCGCTTGGTCTGGTCGGCGGTCCAGTATCGCGCCGGGCCGGTCGCCTCGATCTCGGGGCCGCGTTCGCCCACCACGCGCAACCCGCCTGCGTGATCGCCGCCATTGGCAAAGCCGGGGATCGTCGGCGGGGTCAGGATATTGCCAAGGCCGCTTGCGACCGAACCGAAGCCCGGCAGGGCGAACAGCGCGCGCATCATCCGAATGCGGGCGATCTCGGCCAGCAGCCGGATCACCGCCTGCCGCGCATTGTCGGACCCTTGCAGGACGGCACCGAAGATATCCTCCAGCGCATCGGCGCCACGCTTAGTCTGTTCCTGTATCTCGCGCATCCGCCGTGCGGCGTCCTCGGCTTCCAGCCCTGCGGTCATGTAGGCCTCGGCCAAGGCGTCCACCTCGGCCCGAAGCTCGGGCGTCAGATCGCGCCCGTCCCGCTGGGCCGCGTGCAGCAGCTCGGCACGCTTGCGGGCGAACTCCAGCGCGTCGGCATATTCGCGCCCGCTGGTAGCCGCCGCCACAAGGCTGGCCGCCTCCGCCTCCAGCGCAGCGATCCGCTGCCGTGTCTGGTCCATCAGCTTGTCGAACTCGCCATCATCGGCAGCACCGCGCCCGGAACCGCCAGAGGCACGGCCAGACCGACCAGATCCGCCACGGCTGCCGGAACGGGCCGCGTCGGCATCCAGCGCCGCGCGGGCCAGACGCTCGGCCTCGGATCGGGTGATGCTTGCCCCGGCTTCCTCGGCCCGGCGCATCACCGCCTCGATCTCGCGTTGCAGGCGCAGCTGTTCGGCGCTGGCGCTGTTGCGTGCCTGTTCAGTTGCAAGAAAGTCCTGGTTAGCCCGGCGCAGGGCCTCAAGGCTCTGCATGGACGCCCGTTCTGCCGCCTCGCGCTGGCGCATCGCCTCGCCACGCTGTTGATCCGCAGAAACGCCCGCCGTCTCGGCCAGGGCATCACGAAGGCCCAATGCAAGCGCGGTGACAGAGGCGATAACGCCGCCCAGACGGCCAAGCCGGGAAATCACCCCGTTGAAGCTCGCCCTGTCCGTGGCGTCCAGTTGGGCCAAGGCCTCGCTGGCTTGCTGTTCAACCGCTGCCAGCGCCTCGGTCAGTTCCTCGCCCGAAATCTCGCCACGCTGGAAGGCCTCGGCCAGCCGGTCCATTTCTTCCGTCGCGGCCCGCAGGGCGTCGGCAATCTCGTCGTATCCCCAACTGTCCAGCGTGCCGATGGCGCTGCGCATCTCCATTCCCGCACCACGGGCTTCCTCTGCCAAGGTCACATATTGCCCGTTCAGGCGGCCCAGGGCCTCGGCATTGGCATCGACCAGATCACGGTTGGCGGCCAGCGCGTCGGCCAGGTCATCGCCCAGAATGGCGCGGGCTTCCTCGGGGGTCGCAAAGATGCTGTCTAGGTCGTCGCGGAAATCGGTCAGGGCCACCGCTGCATCGGCCACGCCAACCAGAAGCCTCTTGATCCAGGTTCCCACGCTACGGGACAGCTCGGCAAACTTGTCGTCCAGGATTTCGGCGCGGCGGATCAGATCATCCTCGATCACCACCCCCGCCTCACGGGCAGCATCCATCATCGCGTCAATGCTGTCGCCACCCTCGCGCATGGCGTTGACCATGGCAGCACCGCCGCGCCCGAAGGCCTTGGTTGCCAGATCCATCCGCTGCGCATCCGAAGGCAGGGCGCGCATGACGTCTGCCACCTCTTTCAACAGCTCCAGCTGCGACTTGATTTCGCCGTTGGAATTGCGAACCGAAATCCCGAACTGGTCCAGAGATTGCGACAGGGGGCCTGCCCCGTTCACGGCCTGCCCGATGTTGCGGGTGAAGATTTCCAGCGCCTTGTTCAGATCCTCTGCGGCCACGCCAGACAGATCGAACCCGCGTTGCAGACCTTGCAGGGCCTCGGTCCCGATGCCGATGCGATCCGCGACCTTGGCAAGCCCGGACAGCTCGGCCACGGTCCCGCGAATGCTGCTTGCCAACTGCCCGGCGCCAAGCGCACCGACAGCACCGACCGCGAAGCTGCCAAGAAAGGCCTTACCGAAGCTGCCGATCTTGGCCGAAGTCGTCGCCAGCGCGGTATTCATCGAACTGGTCGCGCGCAGCATGTCGGCTTCCATCTGCCGCGTTGCGGTCTGGCTGTTCCGGCGCAGCTCACGATAGGATCGGGAACCGCGCTGTTCGGCCTGCTTCATCCGGCGCTCGAACTCGCTAACGCGGGCTTCCAGCGCGACCACAAGGCGTTCATCAGCCCCTACTTGCGCGTTCATGGCGCCTCCTTATGCAATCCAAAGGTCATCGGTGAACCAGGGCGCGTTCGTGGTCATGCCGCCTTCATTGGCCGCGCACCGCGCCACCGCCATGGCCGCCGCAACCGCGCCGTCGATCTTGTCGCGCGACTTGCCCTTGTGAAACGTGACGTTGCCTGCCGGGTCGGTGCGGCATTCGATGTTCGAGAAATTCCAGCGAAGGACGGGATGCCCGCCATGGCGGAACCGGCGCCCGAGAATTGCCCGCTCCAGCTCTTTCACGGCTGGCGCCATCGTCGCCCAACCCTGCCGCATCTCGACCGCAGGAAAGCCGTCCTCGGCCAGATTGTTCAGCATGTTGCGCGCAAGGTGCGGGTCAAAGGCGATCTCGGCCACGTTGAACCGGGCGCACAACTCGCGCACCTGATCCTCCACCGCGCGGAAATCGACCACGTTGCCGGGCGTGGCGGTGATCAGGTCGTCCTGCGCCCAGATCGTGTATGGCACCTGTGACCGTTCCTCACGGTCGCGCAAATTGTCCTCGGGACAGAAGAACCAAGGCCAGACTTGGAAGCCATCGGAACCGTCACGCCAACATGCGACGATAACGGTCAAATCACTGTTGCTGGACAGGTCAACCGCCAGCCAGCATTCGGCGCCCGAGGCTTCCAGCGCGTCCAGATCGACCGGCGCCGCGCCCTCGTCGTAAACCTGCATTTCGACAAAGGGCGTCGTGGCGTGATCCAGCCAGACGTTCAGATGAAGCTGTCGGAACGCCTCTCGGTCGCCCGGTCGCCTCTGCCCCTCGCGCGCAAGCTGGCGCAGGCCTTCAAGATCGGGATAGCCATGGCGCAGGCCGGGGTTGACCAGATGCCACAGGGTTTCATCGGTCCAGTCGGCATCGGCTTTCGCCTCGAACAGGACCGGCAGGATTGACGGATCGTCAACCTCGCCGCGTGCCACCCGGCGCGCATCCTCCACAATGTCCCAGGCGATGTTCTCTTGCCCGCGCCCGGCAGTCGTGGCGACGACCAGAAGGCTGCCCCGCGTCTTGGGAAGGCCGGAACGCAGCACGTCCCACAGGTCGCGCTTCTTCCATGCGTGCAGTTCATCGGCCAGCACAAAGCAGGGGGTGCGCCCGTGCTGCGTCCCTGCATCCGCGCTGATCGCCTCGCAGAAGCTGCCGATCTTGGGAAAGGTGATCCGGTTGCGGTAATCCTTGGGCCGCACATGCGGTGCGATGCCGGGATGCGCGGTCAGAAGGCCCAGAAGCTCGGCATAGGCGATCCGGGCCTGCTTGCGATCCGCCGCCGCGCTGATCACCTCGCCCCCCGGCTGCCGCTCGGGTCCGACCGTGTGAAGGGCCTCCAGCGCCGCCGCAAGGCTGGTCTTGCGATTGCCTCGGGGAACAAGGATCACCGCCGTCTTGACGATGCGGCTGCCGTCCTCGTGGCGCGGGCCGTAGATGCGGCGCACAATGCGTTCCTGCCACGGGTCAAGCTGAAAGGCCTTGCCGCTCTTGGGATGCTTGAGCTTGCGCAGCCATTGCACCGCGCGTTCCCCGAACCCCTGCGGATCGGGGATTTCCGAACCGTCATAGATCCAATGCGGAAAGGTCGGTGCGATGCCAGGGTGATCAAACGATGTCGTCATCCTCGCCCCCTTCATCGTCACGCATGGCCGGGCGCGACCGACTGACAGGCGTCAGGCCAAGCTCGGCTGCCAGCTGGCGCGCGGATGCCATGGCCTTGTCCTGCACCCTGATCAGTTTCAGCATAAGCTCGGGGTCCGGGTTGCCCTGTATCTCGGCCTCCATCTGCCGGATGCGCCCAATGCAGATGCAGTAGTTTTCCAGCCCGCCAAGGTCGGCATCGGTCAGGATGCGGCGGGCGGCCAGAACCGGCATCACCCGGTCCCATTCGTCGCGGGCTTCATCGGCAAGCCAGCCGGGCGCGGTCAGGACGTCCCCCAAGGCGCCGGGATCGCTGCGCAGTTCCGGCTTGGTCCCCTTCATGGCGTCACCCTCACGCAGCGCAGTTCCAGCCCCTTGCGGCGGCCAATGGGGGTGATCTGCCGGATCTCGAACGGCTGGCCCTTCCAGATCACCCGGTCGGCATTCGCCACGCTGTCCAGATGCCGGATGCGGAAGCTCACGGCTTCCTCGTCGCTGGCGCCATGGCTGCGCATGTATTCCTCGGTCGTCTGGTCGATCCGTTCGGCGCGCACGGTTGCGCGGGGCGTCCAGCCGGTCGTCGGCGTGCCGTAATCGTTCACGCTGTCCTGGGGGGTCTCGATGCGGATTGTCTCGATCAGCTTGCCGGAACGCATCATGCCGGAACCTCCGAAACCAGAACCTCGACCGTCACCACGCCATGCGCGTGCAGCCCGTCAGGGTCGCGCAGAAAGCGACTGCCCGCCGTTTTCAGATCGGCACAATGCAGCCCGCCAGACAGCGCCAGACGGCCCTTGCGCATCTCGGCATGGATCAGGGCTGCAAGGTGCTTCACGCTCTCCATGGACGTCTCACGCGCCCACAGATGCAGCGTGTGATAGACGCGCGTATGGGTGCGGCGCAGGCTGGTCCCTGCATCGACAGACTGGCTGTCGCCCATGATGATGGCCGGAAGCCGGGACGGGCGCCCGTGGGTGTCCAGCACGTTGGACGCCGGGACCATGGCGATGATCGCGGGGTTGCCGATCAGGCGGGCGCGAATTGCTTTCTGAACCTCGATCTCGGGCGTCATGGCCGGGCCTCGCGGATTGCCTTACCGACCGCGCGCTTGATCCTGTTCAGCGCGCGGGTTCGGCCCAGACGGAAGCCGGGCCAGAAGAACGGTTGCGCGGCGTGATGGCTGGTGCCGAACTCCTGCAAATGCGGATAGCGAACATCGGTATTGCCCGCCGTGATCATCGCCATGTTCTCGGGAACCACGGTCGAACCGCCCGGCTGCGAATATGGGGGCGTCGTCTGGCCGGGGCCGGTGACGGTGATGCTCTCGATCAGCTTGCCCTCGTCACGGGGCGCAAGGCCGCGCTGCAATGCTGCGATCTCCTCGGCACCCTTCATCAGCGCAGGCTGAACGGCTGCCCGTGCTGCCACGGGAATGGCCGCCATACGCCGCTGGAACCGGGCCAGACCGCCATCATCCGCCATCAGAAGCTCCATTCCCGGTAGCTGGCGATAATGTCACTCACGCCAAAGGGAAGCGGTGCGCCCCGATCGGTCACGGCCTCGCGGTTCTCATACCACCACGCAGCCAGTTGCAGGATCGCCTCGCGGATCGCAGGCGGGACCGCGTGAACCGTCTCGAACCTCTCCAGCAGGCCATAGCCCAGATGGCGTTCGATCAGGTCTTGCGCCGCGTCCAGCTTGCCCTGGATCAGCAGATCGTCAGCGTCCTGATCGGCTGTCAGGGCCAGATGCTGGCGCAGATCGTCCAACGTCACGACAGGCTCAACCATTGCTTTGGCCTCCGATGAAGGGGGTGCAGGGTTTGAACTCGGCTTGCAGGCGGATCACGCCGTTGGCCTCGTCAAAGACCTCGCCACAGGACATCACCAGGGCGAACCATTCGCGGACAGTCACGCCATCGGAAAAGACAAGCCGGAAGGGGTATGCCTCGGTCCGGGCGAAGGCGCGCCAGATGATCAGCTGGCCGGGGTCGGCAGGATCGGCGCCGAACATGAGCTGCATGGTCTTGGGGCGCGGAACGCCCTTCACGACCTCATACACGGGCGGGGCATTCTCGCCCGTCGCCATGTAATGCCAATCCATGCTTTCCCATTCACCGCCAAGCATTCCAAGGGCCTCGGCCTCGCCAATCTCCACCCAACCCCCGGAAGGGATCGGGCCGGGATTGGTTGACGCCCTCGGATGATCCGCGATGAAGATGCGGGAACCTGCGACCGGCAGAAGCATCAGCTGCCGCCACCCGAAGCGCCCGCTGCCTTGCGCACGATGTTCGAGTTGATCCAGAGCGTGGCGTTCAGCTTGATCACGTTGTTGGCGCTGTCGAATTGCTCGACCGTGCTGCCAACCTGCGCCACGAACATGCGTTCGGACGGGCTGCCGCCTTGCGGGGCGTCGGTCAGGACGATGCGGAACGCATAATCGCCCTTGGCCTTCTCGGCTGCCACAAGCGCGATCTGGCCCGGATCGGTCGGATCATTGCCAAAGACAAGCTCCATCGTGCCAGCGTTGCGCGTCCCCTTGAGGCGGCGCGTCCTGCCAGACGTGATGCCGTCGAAGGTGATTTCCGCAGACGTATCGCCCGCCGAACCCAGGCCCTCGGCCTCGCCAACCTCAACCCAGGTCTGGCTGGTGAAATCGGCCTCCACAAAGTCCGTGCTTTTCGCGGAAAGCGCGCCGCCGATGAAGATGCGCGCGCCGTTGGTCGCGTAGATGGTCATTAACTCGTTTCCTTCTTGACGCGGCGCTCCAGCCTTTGCTTGGCGCCCGAATGACAGGGGGTGCAGAGGGGCGACCAGTTGTTCCTGTCCCAGAACAGAAGCTGGTCGCCCTTGTGCGGGATGATGTGATCGACAAGGGCTGCCGGGGCGCCGCAGAAGGCGCAGAAGGGATGCGACCGCAGGAAAGCCGCGCGGGCCTTCTCCCAATCTCTCGTGTATCCCCGCTGGCTGCTATTGGGCCGCCGCTGGTCGTGGCGGGCCTTCCGTTCAGCCGCGCGCCGGATCTGGCACGGGCAGGCCTCGCCAGAGGCGATCACCTTGCCGCATGAACAGATCCGGGGCGCGCGAACCGGCATCAGGGCCGATCCAGAGCTTTCAGGACCGCGACAGCGCCAGCCGCAACACTGGTGCCGCCCGCCTTGGTCAGCGACAGTCGGACATACCGCTTGAAGCCGACATAGCCCAGACGATAGGCCGCGTTCGCCTCCAGCGTGGCCGGGGCATCGCTATCGACAAGGGCTGCCGGTGCAGCCGTGAAGTCGCCCGGCTCGGTCGTGTCGCTTTCCTGGATCACAAGGCCGAAGTCGCCGGAACCTGCGATGGCGCCGGTCGTGACAATGAAGGTCACGCCGATGGCCGATTGCAGGTCAATCGCCGGGCCGGTCGTGGCCGCCGCCTGCACCGCAGGGGCAAGGGCCAGCTCGGCATTCAGGTTCGAGTAAAGATCACGCATTGCCGTTGCCCTCTCAGTTGGTCGCCATGCGAAGTTTGCGGAACTTGGCGGCCTGGATCACACGACCGCCCACGCGGCGGGTTGCGTGGAACCGGGTGATGCCGTTGGTGGCGCGGGAATAGGGGTCGACCAGAACCGACAGGCTCACGCGGTCCACGATCCGATAGCCCGAGAAATCGCCGTAGATGATCGGGAAGGCGCCGCTTGCGGGGTCGGGCATGTCGATCATCTCGACCACGGGACGGCCAAGGATGGTTTCGGGCTGGCCCGCCGCATAGGACGGCTGCCACAGGAACCGACCGTCGCCATCTTTGAGCTTGCGGATCGTCGCCAGGGTGCTGGCGTTCATGCCCCAGGCGCCCGCGTTGCGATAGGTCGCAGGCAGGGCATAAAGCAGGGTGATCAGCGCATCAGCCGACAGGTTCGTGGCATGGCCGTTCGGGGTGTATTCGATGGCCGCATGGGTCATCAGGCCCTCGGGGTCCAGAACGCCCGAACCGTTCACGAAGGCTGCCGCTTCCTTCTGCCCGAAGTCCTCGGCCAGAGCCAAGCGCACCTCGCGTTCGGCATCGCCGCCGCTGTCGGCCAGAAGCTGGTTGCTGACCTCGACAAAGGTGTTGATCTCGCGCACGGGGATCTCGGTTTGCCCGAAGGCCGGTTCCGAAGCCTCGCGGTCCTGCGTCTCGCCCTTCCATTTGGCGTTCGTGATGCTGGTGCGGGTCGGATAGACGACCGAAGGCGCAGCCGTGGCGCGGATGCTGGCAACGCTGCGCATCGGGCTGAACTCGACCAGATCGCGGATGAACTCTGCCGCCATCTCCGGGGGCGCCATGTAGCCGCCGCTCGGGTCGCTGTTGACGGTCAGGGCTTTCAGCTCGTCAGCCGGGGCGTTCGGGCCTTGGCGCAGGTAGTAGCCGAATGCCTTGGTTTCGTCGGACAGCGCCTTGTCCTCGGCCTTGCCTGCCGGTCGGTTGGCCTTGGCCTCCATCGCGTCCAGACGCTCGGCCAGCGCGCCCATCTTGGCCTCAAGCGGCGCCAGATCGGGGGTGTTGGTGTTTTCAGTCATGGTATCCTCGTTCGCCTCGAAGGCTTTTGCTGCGGTGATGCGCGCGCCGGGGTGCGCAGGCACCGCGACAAGCGAGATTTCCAGAAGGTTCAGATCCGCGATGACACGCCCGCCACCCTGCCGGGGTGCGGCCTTGGTCGTCGTGAAGCCAATGGACAGACCGCCCACGGCCTTCTCGCGGATCAGCGCCCGAAGCTCGCGGGCGCGCGGCACGTCCTCGATCAGAAGGCGTCCCTTCACGCGCAGGCCGTCCTCGGCCTCGGTGATTTCTTCCCAGACGCCAACCGCGTCCCGCTGGTCGTGAAAGGCCAGCATCGGCAAAGGCGGCAGGGCCTTGGCGAACGCGCCTTTCTCGATCAGGTCGCCAACCCGGTCAGGGGTGCCAAAGGGCCATGCGATGCCCTCCACAACGCCCGTTTCGTCAACCGTAAAGCTGGCCTTGCACTCGACATGCGTTGTCATCGGTCAGCCCCCCGGAAAGCGGCCCGGTCTGCCGCGAAGGCGTCAACCTGCGCCTGCACCCACAGCGCCGCGTTCAGCAGCCGCAGGACATTGGCATGGGTGAAGGGGACGGGCTGGCCGTCCTCGGTGATCTCCCAACCCAGGACACAGCGCGCCAGCATGTTCAGCCGGGCCTTCTCGCGGTCGCGGGCGGTCACGCGGCCATCGGCATCCGCCATCGCCGCCAGTTCGTCGGTGAACTGCAAGCGCGCCCGGTGCTGCGTCTCGCTGTCAGGGCCTGCGATGCGAAGCGTGATGCCGCAGGGCTTGCCGGTGACGGGATCGGCAAGCTCAAGGTCGCGCCCCCGGTCATGGTCCTGCGACTCGGCCAGAATGTCATTCAACTGCATGGATCAGCTCGATCTCGGTGCCAGCGTCGGTGAAGATCACGGGGACGCCGGGAAAGGCGGCCTCGATCTGCTTGCGGATTTCGTCGCGGGACGTCCGGGCCATCACGGCATTGCGCACGATGATTGCCAGAACCGGCTTGCGGTCCCCGTGGATCGGCTCGGCATGGGTCGGATTGGTCGTCATTCATCGCCTCCTTGCGGCGGGGCCGTGGTGATGTTCGGGTTAAGGAATTGATCGCCGCCCTCGCGCGGGGACAGGCCAAGCCATTCACGCCCCTCGTTGGGGTTGATCGTCTGGCTGGCGATCAGGCTGTTAATCGTCGTGGCGCGGGTCGCCAGATCGGCGCGCGTCAGGTCATCACGGTCGAAGCGAACCGCAAAACGCCCCCGCTCGGCATCGGACAGCAAAGCCCGCCCCAAGGCGCCCTCAAGGCTGCGCAGCCAAGGCTCCAGACAGTAGCTCAGGAACTCGCGCCCCATCTGTTCGGTGTTGCTCCACGTCGCCCGGTCCAGCTCGAACAGCATCGAAGGCGGGACGCGGAAGGCGCGGGCGATCTCAAGGATCTGGAACTTGCGGTTCTCAAGGAATTGCGCGTCGGTGCTGGCAAGCTGGAAGGCCTCGAACTCGGCACCGTCGAACAAGATGGCCGTCTTGCCACGCGCGCCGTTCTCATGCGCTGCCCGCCATGCGTCACGCGCCTTGCGCACCGCATCCTCGGCCATGCCCTTGGGGAATTTCAGCGCCCCGCCCGGTCGCGCACCGTTGCGGAACAGCTCTGCCGCGTGGTTGTCCAGAAGCACCGCCGTTCCGATGGCCTCACGCGCCAGCGACAGAAGGGATCGACCGAACGGGCCGCGCAAGTGAACGATGTTCGCCCGATCCTCGGGCCGGTTATCGACCGTGTAGCGCGGTTCCTGGGTGATCTGGTCGAACTCGACCTGGATAATCCCCGGCGCCATGGTGATCAGCTCGAACGGGCGACCGTTCACGCGGTTCACCCAAGCCAGCCCGCCAGCATCGCGCACTAGCGCCGCTGCGGTCAGATCGCGGATGAACTCGAAAGATGACGTCCAGCCATTGGCCTGCCCGGACAGCAGCGCATGGGCCGGATGATCGGGCGCGGGCCGCTCGGCATTGCCCTCTAGTGCGACAACGCCGCAGTCAAGGGTTGCAGCAGCCTCTGAAATCGCCCTGATCGCGGCGGAAACCGCAGGCACACGCAACGCCATGGCCTCGCCAACGGCCAAGCCCGAGGCGGTCGGGACAGCGCCGAACAGCTCCAGCAGAGCGGCATCGGGCGCAGAAAGGGCCTTGCTTTCGGAAGGCGGGCGACGGAAAAGGTTGAGCAGCTTCATACGGCTCAGAATAACGTCGCCTATTCTGCCCTATCAGATGCCAAACCATAGAAATACCTAGCAAATCCTATCACTGTCCCGCGCGACGGCCACGCAGCCACGCGCGCAACTCGGACAGGAAAGCGAAATGCGCGCCTGCCCCGTCCGGTTGGTAGATCGGCACGCCCGGCTTCCTCGCCCAGCGCCTCGCGGTCGCCACGCTCACACCAAGCGCCGCCGCGATGGTAGGAAGGCCCCAGAGCTTGCCAGTCGGGGGCGGTTCCAGCACCTCGTCCAGCCGCCACGGGTCCAGAGGCGGGGCGCCGTGAAGCGGATCACCTGCGCCGCCGAAATCCCCAATTCGGGCCGATATTGCGCGTTTGCCCCCGCGCCGGTCCCCGAGATAGTCCGAAAGTTGACGACCACCCCCGCCCGTCATGGCAGCACCCACGGCTTCCGGTCCTGGGATACGATGCGCAGGGTCGTGACGCGGAAGTCCTCGCGCATCACGTTGCTGCCCGCGAACCAGACGCAGCGACACAGGTTCATCGTTGGCACCACGTCACACACTGTCATCTCCGGGCCGCCGCTGTTGAGGCGAACCACGCTGCCCTCTTGGATCTGGTCATTCATCGGAAACCTCGCGGCCAGTCAGTCCGGTGTATGCCTGCGCCGCGCGGCGGGTGACGGCCCGGAACAGGGTCGGGTCAAGGATCGTCGTCACGGCACTATGGCCGCCAGCCGTCTTGCCAATCGGGCCTTGGACCCGCGCAATGCCGTCGCGTTCGGTCAGACAGCAGCCAGTCACGCCCAGGCCTGCGATGCGCAGGGTGAAGGTCGCCAGCAAGCGGGTGCCGCGATCATTCGGCTGGCCGTCGATGATGTTCACCTTGGTGATCGTGAACTCGTGGTCGGTTGTCATGCTCTAAGCCTCTCAAGCTAGGGGTAGTGGTAGATAAGGATGTCCCCGTTTTGGGGACTGGCAGGGGGTCAAAACATGCTGGTTTCGTCCCAGTTTTGGGGACGGCTCGTCCCAGTTTTGGGGACTGGTCGGCGCGTTTTCGTCCCGTTTATGGGGACGACACGTCCCGTTTTTGGGGACGGGATTTCGTTTTTTGACTCGTCACTCAATAAACCGTTGCGCCCTGTCGGATTGCTTGGCGCATGGGCGCGCACTGGGAAGTCATGGCCCTCTTGCCAGTGCAGGTAGAGCTTGCTGCCTGCGTGGCCCTCGCCCCCAGGCGTTGCCAGCTCTGTCAGCTCGTAGGTCGGGGGTGCGCCTTTGCCTTCCGTCCCCATCCGTCCGAAGGACGTCAGGACAATGAAGCCCTTGGCCTGTAGGTCGTGGAACGCCCGGCCCGCTGTCTTGAGATTGACGCCCAGCGCCTTGGCCGCCTCACGAACCGGCAGGCTGATCTTGCCGTTGTTGTTCGCCTGGGGGCCTTTCCATTCCATCTTGAGCCATGGGTAAAGCGCCTGCGCCGTGGTGCTTAGGGCGCGCCATGCGGGCGTCTCCATGGTGTTGCGGATCATCTTTGTGAAGTGTTCGGCCTTGGCCTCGTTCCTGCGGTCACGCCCCATAGGTCAGATCCTCCTGCCCGGCACATGCAATCCGCAGCAACATGCTGCGTTCCTCGGCCTCGACCTCACGCAGGTATTCCAGCTCCCACGCGGGCAGATGATGTTCGATGGCATCCTTGACCAACTGCCGGATCGTGTCGGGCGGGATGGCGTCTAGCTCGGCTGCGAAGTCATAGGGCCACCGCTGGTCTGCAATGCTGGTGCGCTTTGCCGGGCGCGTAGGAAGGCCCAAGGCCTCGACCTGCTCGTATGACAGGCCCAGCTGCTTGAAGCGCACGGGAACGTCATATTCCTGCCCGAACCGCTCCACCTTCTCTTGCAGCGATAGCGCCGCATCTTGGCCGGATCGGTCGAAGTCATACAGCGCGTAGATCACCAAGGTCTTGCCAGACCCTTGCAGGTTGTTCACGGCGCCATAGGCGAAGGTTTCGGACGAATAGCCTCCTGTCGGCATTAGCGGCACGTCATACTCGGACGTCACGGGATAGATGACGCCCGCCAAGGCCGATTTCTCAAGCCAGATCTCCACGGCCTCGTCGCTATTCGACCAGAGGGATTTGCGGTAAAGCCGGGCGGTGTCGCTTAAAGCGGCCTCCCATCCGTCATAGGTCCGGGGCTTGCGCATGTAGCGGGTCGAGTCAGAAATTGCATGGTAAGGCAGCCGTCCTGCCCGGCGCAGATCCAACACCTGCACCTGAACCTTTGCGTAGCCGCCTTCTGACTTGTCGATGCCCGGAACGCCCGCCACCGTAGCCGCATAGAAAAGCTGCCTGACAGTGACCGGGCCATGACGCTCTGCGTAGTCGATCAGGAAGCGCGCGCGGTCCTCCATCTCGTCCACAGTCGCGCGGCGGCGTTTTATAGGGCTAGCCTGATAAACCTCGTTCATGCGCGCCCCCTGCCCGGCAGGCCGCTGAAATCCGTTTTACAGTTGGCCGTGATGTTCTGGCGACGTTCACGGTTTTTGGCTAAACCGCTGGAAAACGGTTCCTTTGACAGATCAAGGCGTAAGGTGATTTGCCATGTAATCCTGCATTTTCCCTTCCTCATCGCCTCTTTTCATCCCCGCCCATATCCCTATGCTTGGCGCCAAGACAGGAAGGGTGATCACATGGCGCGTGCCGGAATCGATTATGGCGGGATGATGCATCGCGCGATGCAGGGCTTGATCGCCGAGGTGCTGCGCAAGATCGCGGACGAGGGATTGCCGGGCGAACACCATTTCTTCATCACCTTCGACACGCGCGACCCCGATGTGCAGATGGCCGATTGGCTGCGCGCCCGCTATCCCGAGGAAATGACCATCGTCATCCAGCACTGGTTCGACAACCTGACCGTGGATGACGAGGGCTTCACCATCACGCTGAACTTTGGCAATTCGCCCGAGCCGCTGCGCATCCCCTTTGATTCGCTGCGCACCTTCGTGGACCCTTCGGTCGAGTTCGGCCTGCGCTTCGAGACGCAGGACAGCGACGACGAAGACGACGAAGACGACGAAGACGAGGACGCCGAATACGAGCTGGATGCCGAGGATGACGGCGACGACACGCCCCCCTCGGGCGGGGGCGAGGTCGTGCGTCTGGACCGCTGGCGCAAATAGGGCCACGCAATGGACCTGCAGCCGCTGATCGAGGCATCGCTTCCGGTCCGCCTGCATGTCGCCGCGGTGCTGCCCGCGATCATCCTGGCGCCTGTCCTGCTTCTGGGGCGAAAGGGCACGCGGCGTCACCGCCTGCTGGGACGGATCTGGCTGGCGGCGATGGTGCTGACAGCCTCGACCGCGCTTTTCATCCACGAAATCCGCCTGTTGGGGCCGTTCTCGCCCATCCACCTGCTGTCGGTGCTGACGCTGTCCACGTGCTGGGTCATCATCCGCAGCGCCCGCGCGGGCCGCGTCGCCGCGCATCGCAGCGCGGTGCTCAGCCTCGTCTGGCTGGCGCTGGTCGGTGCGGGGGCCTTCACGCTGGTTCCGGGGCGGATCATGCATCAGGTCATGCTGACGCCGCAGGGCTGGGTCGGAGGCGCGATTCTGGCCGTGATCGCGGCGATGCTGGTCGTGCTGGCCTGGCATCCGGCCTCGTCGCCCTTTCGCCGGCCCAAAGGGCTTGCCTGATCGCGTCCGAACGGGCTTGATGCGGCCCGGTTCAGCAAAGGAAATCCCATGTCGGTCATGCGCGGCCTCTCGGCCTTTCCCATCACCCCCGCCACGCCCGATGGCCGCGTGATCGAGGCCGATCTGCGCCGGATCCTGACCCGGCTGGTTCGTGCCGGCGTGGACAGCATCGGCCTTTTGGGCAGCACCGGCAGCTATGCCTATCTGACGACAGACGAACGCCGCCGCACGCTGGAGATCGCACTGGACGTCGCGCGCGGCCGCGTGCCGGTGATCGTCGGCGTCGGCGCGCTGACCACCCGCGACAGCGTGGCGCTGGCCCGCCATGCGGCGGATGCGGGCGCGGACGGGCTGCTGCTGGCCCCGGTCAGCTACACCCCCCTGACCGAGGATGAGATCGCCACCCATTTTGCCGCCGTGGCGGATGCGGGCGGCCTGCCCTTGTGCATCTACAACAACCCCTCGACCACCCATGTCACGATGTCGCACGCCCTGATCGCGCGCCTCGCCGCCCTGCCCCATGTCGCTGCGATCAAGATGCCCCTGCCCGCGCAAGGCAGCATCGCCGACGAGGTCGCGGCCCTGCGCCCGGCTTTGCCCGAAGGCTTCGTGATCGGCTATAGCGGCGACTGGGGCTGCACGCGCGCGCTGCTGGACCGGGCCGATGCGTGGTTCAGCGTGGCGGCGGGGCTTTGGCCGGACATGACGCTGACGCTGTCCTGCGCAGCGCAGGCGGGCGACGCGCAGGGCACCGCCGCGACCGAGGACCGGTTCCAGCCGCTCTGGGATCTGTTCCGCCGTCATGGCAGCCTGCGCGTCGCCCATGCCGCCGCGCGCCTGATGGACCTGACCGAGGCCGATCCCCAGCGCCCTATCCTGCCCCTGCCCGACAGCGAAATGCCAGCCCTGCGCGCCGCGATCCGCGCGATGGAGGGGTGATGTTAGCGACGGCATACCGTCGCATACGAATTGCACCCAAAGCCCTGACCCGTTAAACCACGCGCGAAACCGTGAGGGAGCGACCCGATGACCAAGACCCGCACCGAAACCGACAGCTTCGGCCCGCTCGAGGTTGACGCCTCGAAATACTGGGGTGCGCAGACGCAGCGTTCGATCATCAACTTTCCCATCGGTTGGGAACGCCAGCCGGTCCCGATCATCCGCGCGCTTGGCGCGATCAAGCTAGCCGCCGCGCGGGTGAACCGCGCCAATGGCGACCTGCCCGCCGATCTGGCCGACGCCATGGAACAGGCCGCGATGGAAGTCTTTCAGGGCAAGTTCGACGACAACTTCCCGCTGGTCGTCTGGCAGACCGGGTCCGGCACGCAGTCGAACATGAACGCCAACGAGGTGATCTCGAACCGCGCCATCGAGATCATGGGCGGCGAGATGGGCTCGAAGAAGCCCGTCCACCCCAACGATCACTGCAACATGGGCCAGTCCTCGAACGACACCTTCCCGACCGCGATGCATGTGGCCATCGGCATGCTGGCCCGCGACACGCTGCTGCCGGGTCTGGAGAAGCTGGCCGGGGCGCTGGAAGCCAAGTCCGAGGAATTCAAGGACATCATCAAGATCGGCCGCACCCATACGCAGGATGCGACGCCCCTGACGCTTGGCCAGGAATTCGGCGGCTATGCCCATCAGGTCCGCAAGGGTATCGAGCGGGTGAAAGCCTGCCTGCCCGACATCTATGAACTGGCGCAGGGCGGCACGGCCGTCGGCACCGGCCTGAACACCAAGAAGGGCTGGGACACGGCCATCGCGGCGGAAATTGCCAAGATCACCGACCTGCCCTTTGTCACCGCGCCGAACAAGTTCGAGGCGCTGGCCGCGCATGACGCGATGGTCATGTTCTCGGGCGCGCTGAAGACGGTCGCGGGCAGCCTGTTCAAGATCGCCAACGACATGCGCCTGCTGGGCTCTGGCCCCCGTTCGGGCTTGGGCGAACTGATCCTGCCGGAAAACGAGCCCGGATCGTCGATCATGCCGGGCAAGGTGAACCCGACCCAGGCCGAGGCGCTGACCATGGTCTGCGCCCATGTCATGGGCAATGACGCCGCCGTGGGCTTCGCAGGCTCGCAGGGCCATTTCGAGCTGAACGTCTACAACCCGATGATGTCCTACAACGTGCTGCAATCCATGCAGCTTCTGGGCGATGCGGCCTCCAGCTTCACCGACAACATGGTGGTGGGGACGCAGGCCAACGTGAAACGCATCGACCAGCTGATGCGCGAATCGTTGATGCTGGTGACGGCGCTGGCGCCGACCATCGGCTATGACAACGCCACCAAGGTCGCCAAGACCGCGCACAAGAACGGCACCACGCTGCGCGAAGAGGCGATCAATCTGGGCTTCGTCGATGGCGAGACCTTCGACCGCGTCGTGCGCCCCGAGGACATGATCAGCCCCAAGGGCTGATCCCTCTTGACCATCAAGGCAAGGGCGCGCCAGATTGGCGCGCCCTTTTGCACAGCAAGGCCATGGCCATGACCAAGCCGATCAACCTGCGGCAGTTCCGCAAGAACCGCGCCCGCGACGAGGCCCGCGCGGCGGGCGACGCCAATGCCGCCAGACATGGCGAACCCCGCGCCCTGCGCGAGGCCCGTGAGGCCGAGGCCCGCCGCGTGGCCAAGCTGCATCAGGATCACCGCCGCGATGATTGACCTGCCACCCATGACCGCGCCGCGCAAACGCTCGGTCACGATCGAAGGGCATGCAACCTCGGTCTCGCTCGAGGATGCGTTCTGGCGCGCGCTGGACCAGCAGGCGCAGCTGGCGGGCCAGACGCGGGCCTGCCTGATCGGCCAGATCGACCGCGCCCGCCCGCCCGAGGTCGGGCTGGCCACCGCGCTGCGCCTGTTCGTGCTGGCGCAGGTTCAGGCGGGCGCAGACGCGGCCAGTTCGTCCCAGCACGCCAGCGCGTGACCGGCATACATCAGCGCCGGACCACCACCCATCTGGATGCACATGGCCAGCACATCGCACAATTCCTCGCGCGTTCCGCCCGCCTTCATCAGCGCCTCGACGTGGAAGTTGATGCAGGGCTCGCAGCGCTGCCCAAGGGCCGAGCCAAGCGCCACGAACTCCTTTTCCTTGACCGACAGCACGCCCTGATCCTTGGCGGCCTTGGTCAGCGCGCCAAAGGCGCGCGTCGCCTCGGGCATGGCCTTGTTCAGCGCGCGCAACTCGCCACGCATGGCGTCGATCTTGTCGGTGTAGCTCATTCATCCTCTCCTGCGGCGGGATCGCCGCAAGGCAGGATCGGTCAGGGCGGGGCGCGCCGCCTTGACCTCGATCAACTCACATTCCGCAGGCGGAATATTACCGCCGCAACCGCGCGATCAGCGAGGACGTGTCCCACCGTCCCCCGCCCATGCGCTGAACCTCGTGATAGAACTGATCCACCAGCGCGGTGACGGGCAGCGAGGCGCCGATCTCGTCGGCGGTCTCAAGGCAGATGCCCAGATCCTTTCGCATCCAGTCCACCGCGAAACCATGGTCGAAATGGCCCTGGGCCATGGTCTGGTGGCGGTTGGCCATCTGCCAGCTTCCGGCGGCGCCCTGGCTGATCACCTCGACCAGCAGGTCCGTGTCCAGACCCGCGCGTTCGGCAAAGGCCAGCGATTCCGACAGGCCCTGAACCAGCCCGGCAATGGCGATCTGGTTGCACATCTTGGCCATCTGCCCCGCGCCCGCGTCGCCCATCCGGCGGCAGATCCGGGCATAGGCGTCGATCACGGGCTCGGCCTTCGCGTAATCCTCGGGGGTGCCGCCGCACATGACCGAAAGCTGCCCGTTCTCGGCCCCCGCCTGCCCGCCAGAGACCGGCGCATCCACGTAGCCCAGACCGGCCTGACGCGCGGCCTCGGCCAGTTCGCGCGTGACCTTGGCCGAAACCGTGGTGTGATCGACAAAGACCGCGCCCGGCGCCATGCCCGCGAATGCGCCATCGGGGCCAAGACAGACCTGCCGCAGATCGTCGTCATTGCCCACGCAGGCCATCACGAAATCGGCCCCCGCCGCCGCCTCGCGCGGGGTGGGCGCATGGGCGCCGCCATGCTGGGCGACCCAGGCCTCGGCCTTGGCGGGGCTGCGGTTATAGACCGTCACCGCATGGCCCGCGCGCATCAGATGCCCCGCCATCGGAAAGCCCATCACCCCCAAGCCCAGAAACGCCGTCTTCGCCATGTCGCACCCTCGTTGCCGTGATCCTGCCCGCGCGCCCGCCTGCGTTGAAATGACCCGCGCGCTGGCTTATGGACCACAGCATCACCCGAAGCGCGGCGGGGTCAATCCCTTGCCGCCCGACAGCCGACCCTCAGCCCCAAGGACCACCCCCCGATGCTGACCCTGTTTCGCTGGCTGCTGCGGCTGACCGTGGGCCTTCTGGTTCTGGCGGTGCTGGCGGGGGTGCTGACCTGGTATTTCGCCGTCCGCTCGCTGCCCGATTACGCGACGAGCCACCGGGTCGAGGGCATCTCGGCCCCGGTCGAGATCGTGCGTTCGACCGAGAACGTGCCGCATATCTTCGGCGAGACGGATGCGGATGTGTTCTTCGCACTTGGCCTTGCCCATGCACAGGACCGGCTGTTCCAGATGACGCTGCTGCGCCGCACCGCGCAGGGCCGCCTGGCCGAGATCCACGGCCCCCGCGCCCTGCCGCAGGACGATCTGATGCGGCGGCTGGGGCTTTATGCGCTGGCCCGCCGCTCGGTCGAGGTGCAGGACGAGCCCACCCGCGAGGCGCTGGCCGCCTACGCGGCTGGGGTGAACCAGTGGATCCGCATCGTGAACGAGGGCGCGCGGGGACGCGGCGCGCCGGAATTCTTCCTGTTTTCCGACCAGATCGCCTATTGGCAGCCCGCCGATTCGCTGGCGATCCTCAAACTCTATGCGGCCAGCATGACCGATGCGGCCTCGGACGAGATCCTGCGCGCGCGCCTGTCTCTGGCCTGGCCGCAGCATGGCGCCGACATCGTGGCGCGGGCCGGCCTGCCCCGGCCCGCCGCGCCCTATGCCGACATCTTCCCCGAGGCCCGCTTTGCCAATCCCGAGCGGCGCAGCGACCGTGACGCCCTGCGCGCGCCCCTGACCTATCTGCGCCCCGGCCTGTCGCTTGGCGCGACCGCCTTTGCCGCCGCTCCCCGCCGCACCATTGGCGAGGGCGCGCTGCTGGCGGGCGATCTGCATGGCCGCCTGACGGCGCCGTCGCTGTTCTATCTGGCGCGGCTGGAGCTGTCCTCGGGCGGGGTGATCGGCGCGACGATCCCCGGCATGCCGCTGGTCCTGACGGGGCGCAACCCGCAGCTTGCCTGGGCGCTGACGCCCGCGGGGCTGGACGACGCCGATATCGTCATCGAAGAGGTCCAGCCGGGCAATCCGAACCGCTATCGGGGCCCCGAGGGCTGGCTGGATTTCGAGACCCGGCGCGAGCTGATCCGCGTGCTGGACGGCGAGGATCAGACCATCACCCTGCGCGACACCCGCAACGGCCCCGTCGTGCCGGGGCTGGAGGCGGGGCTGCGCGATGTCGTGCCGATCGGCCATGTCGCCGCGCTGCGCTGGACCGGCCTGACGCCTGAAGATGCCAGCATGTCGGCGCTGATGGCGCTGATGCGCAGTTCCGACGCCGACCGCGCGGCCGATGCGCTGCGCCCGCTGGTCGCCCCCGCGCTGAACGTGCTGCTGGCCTCGGATGATGCAGTCCATTCGCTGATGGCGGGCGCCTTGCCGCAGCGCGGGGCCGACCACCCCACCGCCGGGCTGCTGCCCGCGCCGGGCTGGCTGCAAACGGCCGATTGGGCGGGCCTGACGCAACTGGCCGATACGCCGGTCCAGCCCGAAAGCGGCATGGCGCTGGCGACCGAGGGACCGGACCGGCAGGACCCGAGGCGGTCGCGGCTGGCGCGTCTGCTGGGCGACCGCGAGGTCCATTCGCGCGACAGCTTCATCGCCGCGCAACTGGACATCGTCAGCCCTGCGGCACGCGCGCTGCTGCCCGTGGTGGGCGCCGATCTGTGGTTCACCGGCGATCCTGCCGCGCCGGGCACGCCCGAACGCCAGCGTCAGGACGCGCTGGCGCTGCTGGCGGAATGGGACGGCGCCATGAACGAGCATCTGCCCGAACCGCTGATCTATTCCGCGTGGATGGGCGCGCTGCAGGACCGCCTGATCCGGGACGAGATCGGCCCCTTGGCCGACGACATCCACAGCCTGCAACCGGCCTTCATCGAGGCCGCCTTCCGCAATGCCAACGGCGCCGCGCGCTGGTGCGACATCGTCCAGAGCGCGGCGACCGAGGATTGCGTGACCATCGCGCGGCAATCGCTGGACCGCGCGATTCAGGACCTGACCGCGCGCTTTGGCCCCGATGTGGAAAGCTGGCGATGGGGCGACCGGCACGAGGCGCGCCATATCCATCCCGGGCTGGGCAACCTGCCCGCTCTGGGCTGGATCACGAACATCACGCAATCGGTCTCGGGCGGGGATTTCACCGTGGCGCGCAGCGGACTTTTCGGACGCGGGTCCCAGCCCTTTGCCGCCGAGGATGGCGCGACCTTCCGGGGCGTCTTTGATCTGGCCGATCCCGATTCTTCGGTCTTCATCATCTCGACCGGGCAGTCGGGCCATCCGCTGTCGCGCCATTACGACGACCTGTCGCGGCTGTGGCGGCGGGGTGAATATGTGGGCATGTCGCTGGACCCGGCGCTGGCGCGGGCGGCGGCGGTCGGGATCACCACGCTGACCCCGGCGAACTGAACGCGGAAATGCAAACGGGGGGCGCAAGGCCCCCCGTCACGACGATCATCGGCCGCGATCAGAAATGGATCGCGCGGCCATAGGCGTCCAGAACCGCCTCGTGCATCATCTCGGACAGGGTCGGATGCGGGAAGACCGTCTCCATCAGGTCCTGTTCGGTCGTCTCAAGCTGGCGGCCGATGACATAGCCCTGGATCAGTTCGGTCACCTCGGCGCCGACCATGTGGGCGCCCAGCAATTCGCCGGTCTTGGCGTCGAAGACGGTCTTGACCATGCCCTCGGGTTCGCCCAGCGCGATGGCCTTGCCGTTGCCGACAAAGGGGAAACGTCCGACCTTGATGTCGTAGCCCTGTTCCTTGGCCTTGGCCTCGGTCAGACCCACCGACGCGACCTGCGGATGGCAATAGGTGCAGCCCGCGATGCTGCCCGGCTTGATCGGATGGGGATGCTTGCCCGCGATCAGTTCCGCGACCATCACGCCCTCGTGGCTGGCCTTGTGCGCCAGCCAGGGAGCGCCTGCCAGATCGCCGATGGCATAGACGCCCTCGACCCCGGTGCGGCAATATTCATCAGTGATGACATGGGTGCGGTCGACCTTGATCCCGGCTTCTTCCAGACCCAGACCTTCGGTATTGCCCACGATGCCCACGGCCGAGATGACCGTGTCGAAATCCTGCGTCTCGACCTTGCCGCCGACCTCGATATGCGCGGTGACGGTCGCGCCCTTGCGGTCCAGCTTCTTGACCGCGGCCTTTTCCATGATCGTCATGCCCTGCTTGACGAACTGCTTTTTCGCAAAGGCGCTGATCTCGGCATCCTCGACGGGCAGGACGCGGTCCATGACCTCGACCACGGTGGTCTTGGCGCCAAGCGTGTTGAAGAAGCTGGCAAACTCGATGCCGATGGCGCCCGACCCGATGACCAGCAGGTTCTTGGGCATATGCGGCGGCACAAGGGCGTGCTTGTAGTTCCAGACCAGCTTGCCGTCGGGCTCGAGCCCCGGCAGCTCGCGGGCGCGGGCGCCGGTGGCCAGCACGATGGATTTCGCGGTGATCTCCTCGGTGCCCTTGTCGGTCTTGACCGAGACCTTGCCCTTGCCGGCCAGCTTCGCCTCGCCCATGATGACCGTAACCTTGTTCTTCTTGAACAAGTGTCCGATCCCGCCGGACAGCTGCTTGGCCACCCCGCGCGAGCGTTTCACCACGGCATCCAGATCATAGCCGATCCCGTCGGCCTTCAGCCCGAAATCCTTGGCGCGGTGCATCAGGTGATAGACCTCGGCCGAGCGCAGCATCGCCTTGGTCGGGATGCAGCCCCAGTTCAGGCAGATCCCGCCCAGATGCTCGCGCTCGATGCAGGCCACCTTGAGGCCCAGCTGCGCACCCCGGATCGCGGCCACATAACCGCCCGGTCCGGCGCCGATCACCACCATGTCGAAACTCTGGGCCATGACATTCCCCGCTGCCTGAAAGATAGTTCAGCGTTAAACCATTTGCGCGCAGGCGGCAAGCGCGCCCTCGGACGGCGCTGCCATCGACGCTCATGCGGTGTTCGGGGCGTTGTCCGACTGGGCCTCGTCCAGCACGATCTCGACCGCGACGGGGGTGGCGCTTGGGGTGATGATGGCAAAGCTGCCCTGTTCGTCGGGCGTCAGCGCGCGGCGCTGCGTCGTGCGCCAAGCGGCATAGGCGGTCAGCGCGGCCAGCAGAACGCCCATATAGACCCAGTAGCCGTCCGGCCCGATCGCGCCCATCAGCCAACCCGTGATGACCGGTCCGCCCATGCTGCCGATGCCGTAGATGAACAAGAGCCCCGCCGAGGCCGAGGCCATGTCGCTCTGATCAAGATAATCGTTCGTGTAGGCCAGAAGCAGCGCATAGATCGGATTGGCAACGCCCCCCATGACCGCCCCGGCAATGATCAGCCCGACCGTTCCCGGCTGCGCGGCGATCACCATCAGCCCGCAAAGGCCGCCGATGGCCGACAGGATCAGCACCAGCTTGCGCCGGTCATAACGATCCGAGATCCAGCCGATCGGGTATTGCAGCACCAGCCCGCCCGCATAGATCGCGGCCACGAACAGGCTGATCTGCGCCACCGACAACCCGATCATCGCCCCCCAGACCGAGGACATGCCCGAAAGCGCCGCAAAAACGCCCCCCATCAGGAAAATCCCCACACAGCCAAGCGGCGAGGCGCGGTAAAGACGGCCGAACGACATCCGCTTGATCGTCTCGAACTGGGGGGCGGGCTGGGCCGACAGAAGGATCGGCGTGAAGGCCAGCGAGACCAGCACCGAGGGGATGATGAACAGCAGATAGCCCGCCGGATCGCCCACATTCAGCAGCGCCTGCGCCACCACGATGCCCAGAAGCTGCACGATCATGTAGGCCGACAGCGACTGACCCCGGTTCTCGTTGGTCGAACCCGCATTCAACCAGCTTTCCGCCGTGACATAGACCCCGCAGAAGCAGAACCCGATCAGAAAGCGCAAGAGCGACCAGCTGATCCAGTGCGGCTCGACCGCGAACAGGACCAGACCCGCCGAGATCAGCGAGCCAAGCGCCGCGAAGACCCGCACATGGCCGACATGCTTGATCAGGTCCGGCACCAGCAGGCTGCCCAGCAGGAAGCCGCCGAAATAGGCCGACATGACCAGCGACATCAGAAAGGTCGGGATGCCCTCGATGTCGCCCCGGATGCCCAGCAGCGTGCCCTGCATCCCGTTGCCGACCATCAGCAACAGAATACCCAAAAGAAGGGGCCAGGTGGTGCGCAGAACCGAGATCATGGCGGCCTCGTCGTCAGGGGCGTAAAAGGGTCAGATCGACTGCCCTAAAGCCTCTGGCGACGATGGGCCAGCCCCGAAGCGAGCTTACGGGATCAGCAGCGACGCGTCGCCATAGCTGAAGAAACGATAACGCTCGCGGACGGCATGTCCATAGAGATCCATGATCTTTTCCGCACCCATCAGCGCCGAGACCAGCATCATCAGGGTCGATTTGGGCAGATGGAAATTGGTCATCAGCCCGTCCGTCACACGGAATTGAAAGCCGGGATAGATGAAGATGTCGGTGGCCCCGTCAAAAGGCGCGACCTGCCCCGGTCCCGTCGCCGCAGATTCGATCAGCCGCAACGCGGTGGTGCCCACCGGGATCACGCGCCGCCCTTCGGCCTTGGCGCGATTGATCTGGCCGGCGGCCTCGGGCGTGATGAAGCCACGCTCGGCATGCATCTTGTGGGTGGTCACGTCCTCGACCTTGACCGGCAGGAAGGTGCCCGCGCCGACATGCAGCGTGACATGCACGAATTCGACCCCGCGCGCAGCCAGCGCCTCCAGCAGCGGCTGGTCGAAATGCAGACTGGCCGTGGGCGCTGCGACCGCGCCGTTCTGGGCGGCCCAGACGGTCTGGTAATCCTCGTGATCCTGCTCGTCCGGGGCACGGAGCGACGCGATATAAGGCGGCAGCGGCATCGCCCCCACCTGCCGCAGCGCCGCGTCAAAGGCATCGCCCTCGGCATCGAACACCAGCCGCAGCCCGGTCTCGCCGATCTCGGCCACCGTGGCAGAGAGGTCATCGCCGAACTGGATCACCTCGCCCTGCCTGAGCTTGCGCAAGGGCTTGGCCAGCGCCTGCCAGCCCTCGGCAGAGGGCTCCAGCAGCGTGACCTCGATCCCGGCCACTGCATCGCCCTGCGGCGTCGGCCGCGTGCGCGTGCCGTTCAGCCGCGCGGGGATGACGCGCGTATCGTTCAGCACCAGCAGATCGCCGGGCCGCAGCACCATAGGCAGATCCCTGACACGGCGGTCGGCGACAGCCCCGCCCTCGGCATGCAGCAGCCGGGCCGAACTGCGCGGACGCGCGGGCCGGGTCGCGATCAGCTCATCGGGCAGGTCGAAATCGAAATCGGACAGTTTCATGCGCCCGCTTCTGCGTTCTCCGCGCCGCTCCGTCAAGCAGCCGTGATCTCCAAGTAAAAAACTCGGCCTTTACACAACCGACAAAATCAGTCAGTTTCTACCCCGACAGGAGCCCGCCATGATCGTTTGCCACTGCACGCAGATTTCGGATCACGACATCCACGCCGCCATCGACTGGATGCGCGCCGCAGACCCGCAGACGATCATCACTCCGGGCAAGATCTACCACGCCCTTGGGAAACGCGCCGATTGCGGCGGTTGCATGCCGCTCTTTCTGGACACCATGCGTGCTTGCGATAAGCTGGGGGTTGCACCGCCGATTTTGCGGCCCCGGACAGACAGCAAGAAGGAAGCCACCCATGAAGGGCGACGCCAAGGTCATCGAATATCTGAACGCCGCGCTGCGGTCTGAACTGACCGCGGTCAGCCAGTACTGGCTGCATTACCGCCTGCAGGAGGATTGGGGCTTCGGCCGCATCGCCGCGAAATCGCGCGAGGAATCCATCGAGGAGATGCACCACGCCGACAAGCTGATCCAGCGCATCATCTTCCTCGAAGGCCACCCGAACCTGCAAAAGCTCGACCCGCTGCGAATCGGCCAGAACCTCCGCGAAACGCTGGATTCAGACCTCGCCGCCGAACACGACGCCCGCACCCTCTATATCGAGGCGCGCGATTATTGCGACAGCGTCGGCGATTACGTCAGCAAGAACCTCTTCGAGGAGCTGATCGCCGACGAGGAAGGCCATATCGACTTCCTCGAAACGCAGATCGGCCTCTACGACACGATCGGCGCCCAGAATTACGGCCACCTCAACGCCAAGCCCGCGAACGAGGCCGAGTGATCCCACCCAGGGCAAAGGCATCCCGCCTTTGCCTTGGTTCAAATATCCCGGGGGGAATCGCGCTTGCGCGATGGGGGGCAGCGCCCCCCTCCTTAGCCCAGCCAGTCGCGCGCCAGATCGGGCAATGCGTCGTAATGATCCAGCAGCGCCTCGGGCGCCAGACGCTCGATCGCCCTGCCCTCCGGCCCGAACGAGACCAGCGCCACCCTGACGCCCGCCGCCGCCGCAGTCCGGCGATCCGTCTCGGTATCACCCACCAGAAAGGAACGCTCGACGACCCCGCCCGCACCCTCGACCGCCGCCTGATAGGGCCGCGGGTCGGGCTTGCGCACGGGCAGCGTGTCCGCCCCGATCATCGCGCCGAACCGGTCCCTCAGGCCAAGCTCGCGCAGCAGGGTCTCGGCCAGGGCCTCGGGCTTGTTCGTGCAGACGGCCAGCCTGTGGCCCGCGGCCTCCAGCCGGTCCAAAGCCGCCTCGACGCCCGGATAAAGCCGCGTATGCACCGCGATCGCCTCGCCGTAATGGCCCAGCAGGCGGGGATAATCCTCATCCTCGGCGCCGGGCGGCAGCAGCATCTCGGCGCTCATCCGCGCATAGCCCGCCCGCAGCATCGCGCGCCCACCGTGAAAGGCGATCAGCGCATCCGCCACGGGGTCCAGCAGGTCGCCCATGCCCCGCGCGCGAAAGCAGGCATTGGCCGCCGCGACCAGATCGCCCGACGTATCGGCCAGCGTCCCGTCCAGGTCAAAGACCACCGTTCCCGCCATCTGCATCCTCCGAAACGATCCGAAAACAAAGGTGAATGCGCCAGACCTAGCCAGCGCCCCCCGCCCCGATTAGAACGCCCATGACAAAAAGCAAACAGGCGAAGGGGCAGGGCATGACCGAAGATGCGGTGGCGGTGGTGATTCTGGCGGCGGGTCAGGGCAGCCGGATGCAATCGGACCTGCCCAAGGTGCTGCATCGTCTGGGTGGGGTGCCGCTGGTCGGTCACGCACTGGCAGCCGCACGCAGCCTCGATCCCGAACAGATCGTCGTCGTCACCGGCCACGGCGCCGAGGCCGTGGGCAAGGCGCTGGCAAAGCTCGACCCCGAGGCTGCGACCGCGCTTCAGGCCGAACAGCTTGGCACCGGCCATGCCGTCCGTCAGGCCCTGCCCGCACTGGAAGGGTTCGAGGGCCGCGTGATCATCCTCTATGGTGACACCCCCTTCATAGCTCAGGATACGCTGGCGGCCCTGGCCAGCCACCCCGCCGATCTGGTCGTGCTGGGCTTCGAGGCCGAGGATCCGGGCCGCTATGGCCGCCTCGTCGTGACCTCGCGCGGGTTGGAACGCATCGTCGAATGGAAGGATGCGGACGCCGCCACCCGTCAGATCGCGCTGTGCAATTCCGGCGTGATGGCGATGCCAGCCAGCCTTCTGCGCCAGCTTCTGCCGCGCCTGACCAATGACAACGCGGCGGGCGAATACTACCTGACGGATCTGGTGGCGCTGGCCCGCGCCGAAGGCCTGCGCGCCGATGTCGTGACCTGCGACGAAGAGGAAACGCTCGGCATCAACACCCGCGCCGAACTCGCCCGCGCCGAGGCCCTGTTCCAGGCCCGCGCCCGCGCCCGCGCGCTTGAGGATGGCGTGACCCTGACCGATCCCGGCAGCGTCTGGTTCGCGCTGGACACGGTGATCGGCCGTGATGCGGTGATCGGCCCGAACGTCGTCTTCGGCCCCGGCGTCACGGTGGAATCGGGCGCCGAGATCCTGCCCTTCTGCCATCTGGAAGGCTGCCATGTCAGCGCAGGCGCCACGGTCGGTCCCTTCGCCCGCCTGCGCCCCGGCGCGGAACTGGGCGGCGATGTCCATGTCGGCAATTTCGTCGAGATCAAGAACAGCGTGCTGGCCGAAGGCGTCAAGGTCGGCCACCTGACCTATCTGGGCGACGCCCATGTGGGCGAGCACACCAATATCGGCGCGGGCACGATCACCTGCAATTACGACGGCGTGATGAAGCACCGCACCACGATCGGCCCGCGCGCCTTCATCGGCAGCGACACGATGCTGGTCGCGCCCGTCCATGTCGGCGCCGATGCAATGACCGGTTCGGGCAGCACCATCACCGAGGATGTGCCTGACGGCGCGCTGGCCATCAGCCGCGCGAAACAGGCGACCAAGCCCGGCCTGGCGCTCCGCCTGATGGCCGCGCTCCGCGCCAGGAAGGAGGCCCGCTGATGTGCGGCATCATTGGCATTCTGGGCGACCACGAAGTGTCTCCGCTGCTGGTCGAGGCGCTGAAGCGGCTTGAATATCGCGGCTATGACAGCGCGGGGGTGGCGACGGTCGATGCCTCGGGTCGGCTGGACCGGCGGCGCGCGGTGGGCAAGCTGGTGAACCTTGGCGACCGGCTGGTCCACGAGCCTCTGCCCGGCCATTCGGGCATCGGCCATACGCGGTGGGCCACCCACGGCGCCGCGACCGAGGTGAACGCCCATCCCCACCGCTTTGGCCGCGTGGCCGTGGTTCATAACGGGATCATCGAGAACTTCCGCGACCTGCGCGCCGAGCTGGAATCGCTCGGCATCCAGCCGCAATCGCAGACCGATACCGAGACGGTCGCGCTCTGGACCGGGCATCACCTCGATCAGGGCAAGACCCCGCTTGAGGCCGCGCGGGCGACGCTGGCGCGGCTCGAAGGCGCCTTCGCGCTGGCCTTCCTCTTCGAGGGCGAGCTTGACCTGATGATCGCCGCGCGCAAGGGCAGCCCGCTGGCGATCGGCCACGGCACGGGCGAGATGTTTCTGGGTTCCGACGCGGTGGCACTGGCGCCCTTCACCGACCGCATCACCTATCTGGAGGATGGCGACCATGCGGTGCTGACCCGCGCGGGCGTCCAGATCTGGGACGCGGCGGGCCATCAGACGCATCGCGCCACGGCCCGCATCGATGTCGGCTCGACCGCGATCGACAAGGGCGGCTACCGTCATTTCATGGCCAAGGAGATCGCCGAACAGCCCGCGGTGATCGGCAATGTGCTGAACCATTACCTCAAGGGCGACCGGATCGTGCTGCCCGAGGGGCTGGATTTCGCGTCCATCGACCGGATCACGCTGGTCGGCTGCGGCACGGCGCATCTGGCGGGGCATGTGGCGAAATACTGGTTCGAACAGCTTGCGGGCCTGCCCTGCGACATCGACGTGGCCTCGGAATTCCGCTACCGCGAGCCGCCCTTGTCGGATCGCAGTCTGTTCGTGGCCATCAGCCAGTCGGGCGAGACGGCGGACACGCTGGCCGCCTTGCATTACGCGCGGGGCCGCGTGGCGCGCAGCGTGGGTCTGGTGAACGTGGGCACCTCGGCCATCGCGCGCGACGCGGATCTGGCGCTGCCGACGCTGGCGGGGATCGAGGTCAGCGTGGCCTCGTCCAAGGCCTTCACCTGCCAGCTGGCGGTTCTGGCGGTTCTGGCACTGGCGGCGGCCCATGCGCGGGGCCGGATCGACGATGCGGCCCTTGCGGCGCATCTGCGCGAACTGCGCGCGGTGCCCGCGCTGATCGCGCAGGCGCTGGCCCTGTCGGATGAGTGCCGGGTGCAGGCCGAATGGCTGGCTCAGGCGCGCGACGTCCTCTATCTGGGGCGCGGGGCGCTTTATCCGGTGGCGCTGGAGGGCGCGCTGAAGCTCAAGGAACTCAGCTACATCCACGCCGAGGGCTATGCCTCGGGCGAGCTGAAGCACGGCCCCATCGCACTGATCGACGGCGATGTGCCGGTGGTGGTTCTGGCGCCGCATGACGCGCTATTCGACAAGACGATCTCGAACATGCAGGAGGTGATGGCCCGCCACGGCCGCGTCCTGCTGATCTCGGATGCGGCCGGGATCGAGGCGGCGGGCGAAGGGGTGACGGCCAGTCTGGCGCTGCCGCAGGGCGGAGGCGTGTTCCAGCCGATGCTCTATGCGGTGCCGATGCAGTATCTTGCCTATCACACCGCCGTCGCCAAAGGCACCGATGTGGACCAGCCCCGAAACCTGGCAAAATCCGTCACCGTTGAATGAGAAAAGGCCCGCGCTTGCGGGCCTTTTTCATATGCGGCGAAACGTGACGTAATGGGGCGCCCGCCCTTCGCGCAGGGCCTTCTGCTCGTAGCGGGTGCTGATCCAGTCATCCCACGGGCGGTCCGTGTCATCGGTCAGCGTGAAGCCCGCCGGGGGAACCTCTTCCCGCGTCTGGCGGATATAGTCGGGAATATCGCTGGCCACGCGGAACACCCCGCCCGGCTTCATCACCCGCGCCAGAGGCAGCAGATGCTCGGGCGTGACGAAGCGGCGGCGGTGGTGGCGCGCCTTGGGCCAGGGATCGGGATACATCAGGAAGGCGCGCTCGATGCTGGCATCGGGCAGCACATCCATCAGATCGCGCGCATCGCCGGGATGGACGCTGACATTGCCCACCCCCGCCGCCCTGATCTTGCCCAGCAGCATGGCGACGCCATTGATGAAGGGCTCGCAGCCGATGATGTTGATGCCCGGATAGGTCGCAGCCATGTGGACCATGTGCTCGCCACCGCCAAAGCCGACCTCCAGCCAGATCGGGCGGTCATTGCCAAAGATCGCCTGCGGATCGATGGGCGTGCGGTCGGGATTGTCCTGGACCGTGATGCCGCGCGGACGCAGATCGCCCAGATCCTCGGACAGATAGCCCTTCTGGCTCTGGCGCAGGGTCTTGCCATGGCGGCGGCCGTAGAAATTGCGCCGCGGCGGGTTCGGGTCAAAGGCTGATTTGGTCTCGTCGCTCATGGCGGGGGATTGCCGCATGACGCCGCCGGTTGCAAGCCTTCGCGCAGCCCTTCGGGCGCACCGCCCCGGCCTTGGCGGTGCCAAGGGGGGTCCGGGGGGCTGGCCCCCCGGCCCTCGCGGGACGCAAAAACGAGCGTGGTCTCAGTCGGCCATCAGGCGGCTGATGATCACCGTCACCTCGGGTTTCTTGCCGATCTCCTCCATGGCGACCTGGCGGGTGATCTTGCGCAATGCCTCGTCCATCTTGGAATCGTCGCGCACGGTGCGGGCATCGGCGCGTTCCAGGAACTCGGACAACTCGCCCTCGATATGGCGGGCCAGATCCTGGCCCGCGCGCGTGCGCCCGGCCAGGCCCATCAACTCGACCCAGGCATCCGGCAGGGCGTTGTCGTCTTCGTCCACGATGACGCTGACCAGCGCGTGACCGTTCAGCGCCATGCGGATGCGGTCGCGGACGACCCCGTCCATCGCGCCGATCAGGACGGTGCCGTCCAGATACAGCTTGCCCGATTCCACCTGATCGACGACGCGAGGCGCATCGCCGGTCAGCTCGACCATCGTGCCGTTCACCACGACCTCGGCCGCCATGCCCTTGCCGCGGGCCAACATCACATGCTCACGCAGGTGCAGATGCTCGCCATGCATCGGGATGACGATGCGCGGCTTCAGCAGATCATGCATCGCCTCGATATCCGGGCGGTTGGCATGGCCCGAGACGTGATAGAGCCCGTCATCGGCGTCAAAGACCTCGACGCCCAGTTCGCTCAGCGCGTTCATGATGCGGCCGACGGGGCGTTCATTGCCCGGGATGGTGCGCGAGCTGAAGAGGAAACTGTCCCCTTCCTGCAGCGACAGACCCAGATAACGCCCGCGCGACAATTGCGCGCTGGCGGCGCGACGCTCGCCCTGGCTGCCGGTGACGATCAGCATAACCTCGTGGCGCGGCAGGCGCGCGGCGTCGTCGGGGCCGATCGTGTCGGGGAAATCGGTCAGAACGCCGGTCTCAAGACCCACCGCCACCATGCGGCGCATGGCGCGGCCCAGCAGGCAGACCTTGCGCCCCGAGGCGCGGGCCGCATCGGCCAGCGTTTTCAGCCGCGCGATGTTGCTGGCGAAAGTGGTCGCGACGACCATGCCCTTTTGCCCCATGACCCATTCCAGGATCGGCGTCGCCAGCAGCGATTCCGAACGGCCCGGATGGGTCGAGAAGATGTTGGTGCTGTCACAGGCCAGAACCTTGACCCCGTCACCCTCGGCGCCGATCTCCTGCCAGATCATCGGGTCGAAGGCCTCGCCCACGACGGGGCTGACATCCAGCTTGAAATCGCCGGTATGCAGGATGCGCCCGGCGGGCGTGTCGATGATCAGCGCCGAGCTTTCGGGGATCGAGTGGCTGATCGGCACATATTGCACGCGGAACGGCCCGGCCTCGGTCACGTCGGGGCGCGCGGAAACGATGTTGACCGCCTCGGCGGGCAGGCCGTGTTCCTCCATCTTCAGCCGGACCAGCCGGCCGGTGAAGGCGCGCGCATAGATCGGAACATCCAGCCGCCCCCAGAGATGGGCGATCGCGCCGATATGGTCCTCGTGACCGTGGGTGACGAAGATCGCGTCCAGCCGGTCGCGGTTCTCCTGCAGCCAGGTGAGGTCGGGCATGATCAGGTCGATGCCGGGGCTTGAATCCATGTCCCCGAAGGTCACGCCCAGATCGACGAGGATCAGGCGCTCTTTTCCGGGTCGGCCATAGCCATAGACATAGGCATTCATGCCGATTTCGCCCGCGCCGCCAAGCGGCAGATAGATCAGGCGGTCAGCCATTGCCCATCTCCTTGTTGTAGTCGTGAATGAGCCTCAGCCCGTGCATCGTCAAATCGTCCTCGATTGCGTCGAAGAGGTCAAACCCCTGATCGAACAGCGGCGCCAGCCCTCCGGTTGCAATCACCTTCATGGGTCGGTCGCGCTCGGCCCGGATCTGGCGCACAATGCCGTCAACAAGGCCCACATAGCCCCAGAACACGCCCGACTGGATACATGCAACCGTATTCGTGCCGATCACGCGCGCGGGCATGGTCACATCGACATGAGGCAGCGAGGCCGCGCCCATATGCAACGCCTCCAGCGACAGGTTCACGCCGGGCGCGATCACCCCGCCGATATAGGCGCCGTCCGTGTCCACCACGTCAAAGGTGGTGGCGGTGCCGAAATCCACCACGACCAGATCGGGGCCGTGCCGGTCGAAGGCGCCGACCGTGTTCACCAGCCGGTCGGGACCGACGGTCGTGCCCTCGTCCACGCGCGGGGGCACGGGCAGCAGGCAATCGGGCTTGCCCACGACCAGCGGACGCGTGTCGAAATAGCGGTTGCACAGAACCCGCAGGTTGAAGACCACGCGCGGCGCCGTGGCACTGATGATGCAGGCGTCGACCTTCAGCCCGTCGCGCCCGGTCAGCTGCATCAGCGTGCTCAGCCAGACGAAATACTCGTCCGCCGTGCGCCGGTGATCGGTGCTGATGCGCCAATGCGCGACGAAGCGGGCGCCGTCCCAGATCGAAAAGACCGTGTTCGTGTTGCCGGTGTCGATGCAGAGCAGCAAGTCACACCTCTCCGAAATGGATGTCGGCGGCGGCGATGGTCACCCTGCCCCGCGAGGTCATCAGGATCAGCGCGCCGGTCTCGTCTATGCCTTCGAACCTGCCGACGGTCTGGCCGGTTCCATGTCGCGCGGTCAATGTCTCGCCCAGCTTGGCGGCGCGGGCCAGCCACGCGTTGCGGACCGGCGCAAAGCCGTAGGTCTGAAGCTGGCGCCACCAATGGTCGAAGGCCGCGGCCAGCGCGTCCAGCATCTCGTCCTGGCTGGGGGCGATGCCCGTTTCCCCTGCAAGACTGACCGGGCGGACCGCGCCGACCTCGACCTGGGCAGGCTCGGGCGCATCCGTCAGGTTGATGCCGATGCCCACGGCCAACGCGACGACACCCAGCCCCGAGCCGCTGCTTTCCAGCAGGATGCCCGACAGCTTGCCGCCATTCAGCAGCACATCGTTGGGCCATTTCAGCGACAAGGAGGCCTGCGGGCCACACAGCGTCCGCACCGCGTCATGCACCGCCAGCGCCGCCACGAACGACGCCAAAGCCGCCTGCGCCGCGCCACCTTCGGGACGCAGCAGCAGCGTGGCCGCGAAATTGCCTCGTGGATCGGCCCATGGCCTGCCGCGACGACCGCGACCGGCCTCTTGACGGCGGGCCATGATCCAGGTCGGGCCAGAGAGGTGCGGCGCCATGCGAAGCGCCTCGGCATTGGTGCTGTCCACGCGGTCGAGGACGTGACGCGCCACGCCCTCGGGCCAGGCGGACAGGGGCGCGTTACTCACCCGCAGCCGTCATCGCGCCGACCAGCGATTCCGCAGCGACCGCCGCGGCGTCATCGAGGCCCATAAGCGTGATCGAGCCCAGCAGCAGCGCAAAGGCCGGAACGATCAGCGCGGCATATTGCACGGCACCCATGCGCGAGGACAGGCCCTCGGTCTCGGCGCCGAAATACATGTAATAGACGATGCGGAGGTAATAGAACGCGCCGATCACCGAGGCGATCACACCGGCCACGGCCAGCCATGCCAGCCCGCCATCGACCGCCGCCGTCAGCACGCCGTATTTCGCCCAGAAGCCCACCAGAGGCGGAACGCCCGCCAGGCTGAACATCAGCAGCAGCACCGCCATCGCCTTCAGCGGCTCGGCCGAGGCGAAACGGTTCAGGCTGTCCAGATCGGTGATCGGGCGGCCGTCACGCTCCATCGACAGGATGAAGGCGAAGCTGCCCACGTTCATCACCGCATAGATAGCCATATACAGCAGCATCGCCTGCACGCCGACCGCCGTGCCTGCGGCCAGACCGACCAGCGCAAAGCCCATATGCGCGATCGAGGAATAGGCCATCAGCCGCTTGATGTTGCGCTGCCCGATCCCGGCGATCGAGCCGAGGAACATCGACAGAACCGCAAGGAGGGCGATGATCTGCGTCCAGTCCGCGATGACATTACCGAAGGCGTCGAACATCAGCCGCGCCAGCAGCGCCATGGCCGCGACCTTGGGCGCGGTGGCGAAGAAGGCCGTGACCGGCGTGGGCGAGCCTTCATAGACGTCGGGCGTCCACATGTGGAACGGCACCGCCGAGACCTTGAAGGCCAAGCCGACCAGCAGGAAGACCAGACCGAACAGCAGGCCGGTGGACAACTCGCCCGCCGAAACGACCTGCAGGATGCCAGCGAAATTCGTGGTGCCCGCGAAACCGTAGACCAGCGAAGCGCCGTAAAGCAGCACGCCCGAGCTGAGCGCGCCCAGCACGAAGTATTTCAGACCCGCCTCGGAGGATTTCGCACTGTCGCGGCGGATCGAGGCCACGACATAGAGCGACAGCGATTGCAGTTCGAGCCCGATATACAGCGTCAGCAGGTCGCTGGCCGAGACCATCAGCATCATGCCAAGCGAGGCCAGCACGATCAGGATCGGATACTCGAAGCGCAGCAGGTTGTGGCGGTCCATGTAATCGGCGCTCATGGCCAGCACGGCCGCGCCCGACAGCAGCAGCGTCACCTTGGCAAAGCGGCCAAAGGCGTCATCGGCGAACATGCCGAAGAACGAGACCTGATCGGGACGCTCGGTCACGCCGATGTAGAAGGCGGTGACGATCAGCGCCAGAACGCTGGCCCACAGGATCGGACGCGCGATCTGGTCCTTGCCAAAATAGGCGCCCGCCATCAGCGCGGCCAGCGCGTAGATGGCCAGCCAAAGCTCGGGCAGGATGGTGGAGAAATCGATTCCGGTCATCAAACTGTCCTCAATGGCTGACGGTGGCTTGCGCCAGATCGTCGCTTGCCACTGCCTCGGCGGGCAGGGCGTCGTGGAAATTCACCAGCAGCGCCTCGACCGACGGGCCGGTGATATCGGTCACCAGGCGCGGATAGACGCCCAGGATCAGGGTCATGGCGATCAGCGGCACGAAGATCCATTTCTCGCGCGGGGTCATGTCGCTGATCGTCTTCAGGCTTTCCTTGATCAGCGCCCCCATCGTCACGCGGCGGTAAAGCCACAGCGCATAGCCCGCCGACAGGATCACGCCGGTCGCCGCGACAAAGGCCACCCAGGTATTCGCGCGGAAGACACCCAGCAGGGTCAGGAACTCGCCCACAAAGCCCGAGGTGCCCGGCAGGCCGACATTGGCCATGGTGAAGAACATGAAGACCAGCGCATAGACCGGCATCCGGTTCACCAGACCGCCATAGGCGTCGATCTCGCGCGTGTGCATCCGGTCGTAGATCACGCCCACACACAGGAACAGCGCGCCCGAGATGAAGCCGTGCGACAGCATCTGGAAGATCGCACCGTCCAGCCCCTGCTGGTTGGCCGCAAAGATGCCCATCGTGACGTAACCCATATGGGCGACCGACGAATAGGCGATCAGCTTCTTCATGTCGGACTGCGCCAGCGCCACCAGCGAGGTATAAACGATGGCGATGGCCGACAGCCACAGAACGAAGGGCTGCATCAGGTCCGATGCCACCGGGAACATCGGCAGGCTGAAGCGGATGAAGCCGTAGCCGCCCATCTTCAGCAGCACCGCGGCCAGCACGACCGACCCGGCGGTCGGCGCCTGAACGTGTGCGTCGGGCAGCCAGGTATGGACCGGCCACATCGGCATCTTGACCGCGAAGCTGGCGAAGAAGGCCAGAAACAGCAGCGTCTGCATGCCGCCGATCACCGTCATCCCCAGAACCCGCATCGTGTCCGAGGGGAAGTCGAAGGCCAGCAACGCCTCGATATCCGTGGTGCCTGCGGTGCGCGCCATGGCGATCATGGCGACCAGCATCAGGACCGAGCCGATGAAGGTATAGAGGAAGAACTTGAAGCTCGCGTAGATGCGCTCCTTGCCGCCCCAGATGCCGATGATCAGGAACATCGGGATCAGGCCCGCCTCGAAGAACAGGTAGAACAGGATCAGGTCCAGCGCCGTGAAGACGCCGATCATCAGGCCTTCCAGCACGAGGAAGGCGATCATGTATTCCTTCACCCGGTGCTTGACGTCCCAGCAGGACAGGATGGTCAGCGGCATCAGGAAGGTGGTCAGCATCACGAACAGGATCGAGATGCCGTCCACGCCCATCTTGTAGCGCAGGCCCATGATCCAGGCGTGATCCTCGACGAACTGGAAGCCCGTATCCGAGGGATCGAACCCCGCCAGCAGGAACAGCGAGATCAGGAAGGTCGCGCTGGTCGCAATCAGCGCCAGCCATTTGGCGTTCTTCTGCGCGGCGGCATCGTCGCCACGCAGGAACAGGGCCAGGATGCCCGCCGCGACAATCGGCAGGAAGGTGATGATCGAAAGAAGGTTCGTCATGTCAGTGCGCGCCCCGCATCATCACCCAGATCAGCAAGCCCACGATGCCCAGAACCATCGCAAAGGCGTAGTGGAAGACATAGCCGGACTGAACCCGCCCGGCAAAGCGGGTCAGCCGCGGGATCAGACCCATGGCAAGCCCGTTGATCGCGCCGTCGATAACCGCCCGATCGCCGCCCGTCCACAGCTTGGCACCCAGCCAACGCGCGGGACGGACAAACAGAAAGTCGTAGATCTCGTCGAAATACCACTTGTTCAGCAGGAACTGGTACAGCCCCCGCTGCTGGGCGGCCAGCTTGGCCGGCGCCTCGGGGTACCGGATATACATCAGCCAGGCCAGCGCAAAGCCGATCAGCATGGCGACAAAGGGCGACAGCTTGACCCATTTGGCCACGTAATGCGCGTCATGCAGGACCGTGTTGTCGGGGTGCATGTAGATCGCGCCCGGACCCACGACGAGGGGCGGGGCTTCGGCAACCTCGTGCCCGGCGGTCTCGACCTCTCCGGGCGCCGCGTCGGTGGCGTGGTCCGTGTCATGTCCGGCGTCATGGGCCTCGGCATGGGCCGCGGGCTCCATCCCGAAGAAGGCGCGGACCTGGTCTTCCTTGCCGAAGAACACGTTGTACCAGATCATGCCCGCCAGAACCGAGCCGACCGACAGCACAAGCAGCGGAATGGTCATCACGCGCGGCCCCTCATGGGCATGGTCATGGGCGTGATGATCGCCACGCGGCTTGCCGAAGAAGGTCAGGAACATCAGCCGCCACGAATAGAAGCTGGTCATCAGCGCCGAGATCACCAGCATCCAGAAGGCATAGCCGCTGGCGACGAAGGCGCTTTCGATCACGGCGTCCTTCGACAGGAAGCCCGCAAATCCGTAATAGGTCAGCGGAATGCCGACGCCGGTGATGGCCAGCGTGCCGATCATCATCATCCAGAAAGTGAACGGAATCTTTTTCCGCAGGCCGCCGTAATTCCGCAGGTCCTGTTCGTGATGCATGGCGTGGATCACCGAACCCGCGCCCAGGAACAGCATCGCCTTGAAGAAGGCATGCGTGAACAGGTGGAACATGGCGACGGAATAGACGCCCACCCCTGCGGCCACGAACATGTAGCCCAGCTGCGAACAGGTCGAATAGGCGATCACGCGCTTGATGTCGTTCTGCACCAGACCGACCGTTGCCGCGAAGAACGCCGTGGTCGCGCCGACGATGACGATAAAGGCCTTCGCCTCGGGCGCGAATTCGTAAAGCGGCGACATGCGGCAAACGAGGAACACGCCCGCCGTCACCATGGTCGCGGCGTGGATCAGCGCCGACACCGGGGTCGGGCCTTCCATCGCGTCGGGCAGCCAGGTGTGCAGGAAAAGCTGCGCCGACTTGCCCATGGCGCCGATGAACAGCAGCACGGCCAGCGCATTCGCCGCGTTCCAATCGCGCCAAAGGAACGTCATTTCAGTCGTGGCCAGCGCGGGAACCTGCGCGAAGATCTCGTCGAACTGGATCGAGCCGGTCAGCCACCAGATCCCGAAGATGCCCAACAGAAAGCCGAAATCACCCACGCGGTTGACGATGAAGGCCTTCATTGCGGCCGCGCCCGCCGACTGTTTCTTGAAGTAGAAACCGATCAGCAGATACGAGGCGACGCCCACGCCCTCCCATCCGAAGAACATCTGAAGGAGGTTGTCGGCCGTGACCAGCATCAGCATGGCGAAAGTGAAGAACGAGAGATAGGCGAAGAAGCGCGCCCGGTAGGGCTCGTCATCGCCGAAATTCTCATCATGGGCCATGTAGCCGAAGCTGTAGAGGTGAACCAGCGCCGAGACCGAAGTGATCACGATCAGCATGATTGCGGTCAGCCTGTCCAGACGGATCGACCAGTCGCTGCTGAAATCGCCCGAAACGATCCAGTCCAGCACCGGGATGCGCTGAAGCTGGCCGTCGAAGGTCAGGAACACGAACCAGCTTGCGGCGGCGGCGGCGAACAGGATCGCGGTGGTCAGCACCTGCGCGCCCCGCTCTCCGATCAGGCGCCAGCCGAAGCCCGCGATCAGCGCGCCCAGAAGGGGCGCGAAAAGGATGAATTGCGCCATGTCTGCTTACCCCTTCATCACGTTGACATCTTCCACCGCGATCGAGCCGCGGTTGCGGAAGAACACAACCAGGATGGCAAGGCCGATCGCAGCCTCGGCGGCGGCCACCGTCAGGACGAACAGGGTGAAGATCTGACCCGTCAGGTCGCCCAGATGCGCCGAAAAGGCGACGAAGTTGATGTTGACCGCCAGAAGCATCAGCTCGATCGACATCAGGATGACGATGACGTTCTTCCGGTTCACGAAGATGCCGAAGATCCCGGTGACGAACAAAACCGCCCCCACGATCAGGTAATGTGACAATCCGATCATCTGTTCTGTCCCTCCGGGTCTTACACCCGTTGATATTCTCTGGCGGTCGGCGGGGGCGTCAGAGCCCCTGCCCCGGCTTCACGTCGCGCAACTGCATGGCCTTGGCGGGGTCGCGGTGCATCTGGGCCAGCACGTCCTGGCGCTTGATGTCGCGGCGGTGGCGCATGGTCAGCGTGATCGCACCGATCATCGCCACCAGCAGGATCAGACCCGACACCTGGAAGGGCAGGATATACTGATCGTAAAGCACCATGCCGATGCCCGAGGTGTTCTGCACACCGGCCTCGACCGGCACGGCGCGCATGGCCAGCGCATCGTCGGCGCTCTGCCAGTCGCCGAAGGCGATGGCCAGCACGGCCAGAAGGACCAGCGCGATCAGCCCGCCCACCGGCACATAGCGCACCAGTTCGGATTTCAGACTGCCGAAATCGACATCCAGCATCATCACCACAAACAGGAACAGCACCGCGACCGCGCCGACATAGACGATGATCAGCAGCATGGCCACGAATTCGGCGCTGAGCAGGATGAACAGACCCGCCGCCGAGATGAAGGCCAGGATCAGCCACAGGACCGAGTGGACCGGATGGCGGGCCATCACGACCATGATGCCCGACAGGCAGACCGTGATCGCGAACAGGTAGAAGGCGAAAGTGATCATGCGGTCTCGCTCCCTTCGGATTCGGTAAAGACGCCCTGGGCGATTTCCAGCGCCTTCTGCATGGCGGGCAGGCCGCCGAACATGCCCATCTGCCAGATCACCTCGGCGATCTCGCGCGGCTTGGCGCCGGCCTCGATCGCGTGGCGGATGGTCAGGCGCAGCTGCGGCTCGGCATGGGCGCCCTGAACCGTCAGCGCGGCGATGGTGACCAGAAGCCGGGTCTTGGCGTCCAGCCCGTCACGGTTGAAGGTCTTGCCGAACCACATTTCCAGCATGTCGGCCGGCATGGTCGGAAACATCTTCTCGAAGGCGCGCAGGTCCAGATGCTCCAGCGCGGGATTGAAGGCCCGCGCCATCTCCTGCCCCTGGGCAAGCATCTGCTGGAACATCTGGCGGAATGGGTCGGTCATCGGTAGGGCGCATCCATCGCAAGGTTGCGCGCGATCTGGGCTTCCCACCGCGCACCGTTATCAAGCAGCTTTTGCTTGTCGTAATACAGTTCCTCGCGCGACTCGGTGGCGAATTCGAAATTCGGCCCCTCGACGATGGCATCGACCGGGCAGGCTTCCTGGCAGAAGCCGCAATAGATGCATTTCGTCATGTCGATGTCGTAGCGCGTGGTCCGGCGCGAGCCGTCGTCGCGCGGCTCGGCGTCGATGGTGATCGCCTGCGCGGGGCAGATCGCCTCGCACAATTTGCAGGCGATGCAGCGTTCCTCGCCGTTGGGATAGCGGCGCAGCGCGTGCTCGCCCCGGAAACGGGCCGAAAGCGGGCCCTTTTCGTGGGGATAGTTCAGCGTGGCCTTGGGCGCGAAGAAATATTTCATCCCCACCCCGAACCCTTTGAAGAAGTCCACCAGCAGGAAATACTTGGTGGCGCGTGCGATGTCGAAAGCCATCAGACTTGCTCTCCTTGCTTGGGTGACTGGACCCTGGCGTCTTGCATCATCGGGATCACATCCCGGCCCAACGGGCCCAGAAGCCACCGGCGACCTCGAAGCGGGCGAGGAAGGCGACCAGCACCACCCAGGCCAGCGACAGCGGCAGGAACACCTTCCAGCCCACGCGCATCAGTTGGTCGTAGCGATAGCGCGGCACGATGGCCTTCACCATGGCGAACATGAAGAACCAGAACACCATCTTGAGGAACATCCAGATCGCGCCGTCCGGCAGGCCCGGGATGGGCGACAGCCAGCCGCCGAAGAACAGCAGCGAGATCAGCGCGCACATCAGCCAGATCGCGATGTATTCGCCCGCCATGAACAGCAGATAGGCGGTCGAGGAATATTCCGACATGAAGCCCGCGACCAGTTCCGATTCCGCCTCGGGCAGGTCGAAGGGCGGGCGGTTGGTCTCGGCCAGGGCCGAGATGAAGAACAGCGCCAGCATCGGCAGATGCGCCAGCCAGAACCAGGACAGGACGCCCGCGCCGCGCTGCGCCTCGACAATGGCGGTCAGGTTCATCGAGCCCGCCGAGATGATCACGCCGATGATGATGAGGCCAAGCGAGACCTCGTAGCTGATCATCTGCGCGGCCGAACGCAGCGAGCCAAGGAACGGGTATTTCGAGTTCGAGGCCCAGCCGCCCATGATCACGCCGTAAACCTCGAGCGAGGAGACGGCGAAGATGAACAGGATCGCGACGTTCAGGTCAGCCATGACCCAGCCCGGCGCGAAGGGAATCGCGACAAAGGCCAGCAGCGCCAGCGTCATCGACAGGAACGGCGCCAGGAAGAAGACGAAGCGGTCCGCGCCCGCGGGCACGACGATTTCCTTGACGACGAATTTCAGCGCGTCGGCAAAGGTCTGCAGCAGCCCCCAGGGGCCGACGACGTTCGGGCCGCGCCGCATCTGGACGGCGGCCCAGATCTTGCGGTCGCCATAGACCATATAGACCAGCGACAGCATCACGAAGGCGATGATTGCCAGACCCTGCGCCAGCAGGATCAACGCGATGCCCCAGGAAGATTGCCAGAATTCAGCCATGATCGCCTGTCCCTGTTCCTACGCCGCGGGAATGCCGCGTGCCTCGCACTCGCGCAAGGTCTCTTTCGTTTCCATCACCCGCAGCCCAAGCGGTCTGTCACCCGACAGGGTGAAGGCCGAGCCGACCAGAAGCTTGCCGTTCCGGGTGGCGGACAGGGTGCGGATATGGCGCCCATAGGCGATCCCGTTCCTGTCAGCCCAGCCAGCCAATGCGCAGGTGGCATACGCAAAGCCGATATCGGCGTCCACCCCTTCACGCAGATTGGCGGTCACCTCGACCAGATCTTTGCCGCCCTCGGCGTTAAGATTGTCCACGCGGGCGGCGATGAAATCGTCTTCACTGATCTCGATTCCGGGGCGCAGCACAGGAAGCGCAGGCTGGGAGCGGGCGGCGAATTCCTCAAGCGCCCGTTCCTGCGCGGTCTGACGGCGCGGCATGTCCGGCGCGACCAGCGCCGACAGGTCCAGATCCAGATTCGCGTTCAGCGCGTCCAGATCGGCCTGCGTCACCATGAAGGCATCGCGGCCTTCGGGGCTGTCCAGCGACATGGTGGTCACGCTGCCATCGGGTTCGAGAATCAGGATCTCGCCCGATTTGGTCGAAATCCGCGCCCGGCTGAGGCGTTCGACATCCGCACCCCCGCCCGGCAGAAGCGCCGTGACCTCGGCGGGTTTGGCGCGCGGACGTTCGCTGCCGTCCCCGCCTTGGGTCTTGTCGGCGCAGGCCGCAAGCGACAGCGCCCCCAGAAGCAGGGCGCCGCGCATCCAGGTCTGGCGAGCAGGGCGCGCCATGACGATCACTCGGCCGCAAGGGCGGGCGCGTTGCGCGCCGCCGCCATCCGCGACAATTCCCCCATCAGCGGCGACGAGCGCGCGATCGGGTTGGTCAGGTAGAAGTCGCGCACCGGATAGACGAAGCTCGCCCTGCCCAGATCGGCCATCGCCACGGGCTGCCAGTCGCTTTCGACGACCTGATCGACCTCGGCCAGGTGCGGTACGGCCTCGACCAGTTTGCGGCGCAGCTGCGCCAGGCTGTCCCAGGGCAGGGTCTGGCCCAGTTCGGCCGACAGCGCGCGCAGGATGGCCCAGTTTTCCTTTGCCTCGCCCGGCGCGAAGTTGGCGCGCATGGCCAGCTGAGGACGGCCCTCGGTGTTGACGAAGAGGCCCATTTCCTCGGTATAGCAGGCGGCGGGCAGGATGATGTCGGCACGATGCGCGCCCCGGTCGCCGTGGCTGCCCTGATAGATGACCGTCGGACCGGCCGCGATCTCGACCTCGTCGGCGCCCAGGTTATAGACCACGCCCGCGCCCTCGATGGCGGCTTGCAGCCCGCCCCGCGTGACCGCACCCACATCCATCGCACCCACGCGCGAGGCGGCCAGATGCAGCACCAGCAGGCGCGCGCCGGTCGCTTCGGCAAGGGCCATCGCATGGGCCAGAACGGCGGCGCCGTCGGCTTCGCGCAGGGCGCCCTGCCCCAGGATCACGACGCCGGGCTTGTCCTGCGGCTTGGCATCGGCCAGCAGCTTCGCCAGCGCCGCGCGGTCATTGCCCGCATGGGTGTAGTCATAGGTCAGATCCACCGGCTCGCCGACCAGCGTGATATCCGCGCCGCGCGCCCAGGCCTTGCGGATGCGGGCGTTCAGCACCGGCGCCTCGTCGCGGGGATTGGTGCCGATCAGCGTGACGAAGGCCGCGTCGTCCAGATCGGCGATCTGCGCGTTGCCGACATAGGCCGAACGGTTCCCCTCGGGCAGTTTCGCGCCATCGGTGCGGCATTCGACCGAACCGCCCAAGCCCTCGATCAGGGTCTTGAGGCTGAACGCAGCCTCGACCGAGGCCAGATCGCCGATCAGCCCGGCGACCTTGCGGCCCTGCATCGCGGCGGCCACCGCCGACAGCGCCTCGGGCCACGAGGCCGGACGCAGCTTGCCGTTTTCACGGATATAGGGGCGGTCAAGACGCTGACGGCGCAGGCCGTCCCAGACAAAGCGCGACTTGTCCGACAGCCATTCCTCGTTCACGCCGTCATGGTTGCGCGGCAGGATCCGCATGACTTCACGGCCCTTGGTGTCCACGCGGATATTGCTGCCAAGCGCGTCCATCACGTCGATGGTCTCGGTCTTGGTCAGCTCCCACGGGCGGGCGGTGAAGGCATAGGGCTTCGAGACAAGCGCACCGACCGGGCAAAGGTCGATGATGTTGCCCTGAAGGTTCGAGGCCAGCGTCTGGTTCAGGTAGCTGGTGATCTCGCTATCCTCGCCGCGACCGGTCTGGCCCATCTGGCTGATGCCCGCGACCTCGGTCGTGAAGCGCACGCAGCGGGTGCAGCTGATGCAGCGGGTCATGTGCGTCTCGACCAGCGGGCCAAGGTTCAGCTCCTCGGCGGCGCGCTTGGGCTCGCGGTAGCGGCTGAAATCGACGCCGTAAGCCATCGCCTGATCCTGCAGGTCACACTCGCCGCCCTGGTCGCAGATCGGGCAATCCAGCGGGTGGTTGATCAGCAGGAACTCCATCACCCCCTCGCGGGCCTTCTTGACCATCGGGCTGTTGGTGCGGATCTCCGAGGGCGCGCCATCGGGGCCGGGGCGCAGGTCCTTGACCTGCATCGCGCAGCTTGCGGCGGGCTTGGGCGGGCCGCCCACGACCTCGACCAGGCACATGCGGCAATTGCCCGCAATGGACAGACGCTCGTGATAGCAGAAACGCGGAATCTCGATCCCGGCCTGTTCGCAGGCCTGGATCAGGGTCAGGTTGGGATCGACCTCGATATCGTTGCCGTCGATCCTGATTGTCCGCAATTCTGCCATGATTCCATCCTTACCTGGCACTCAGCAGCGATCCCGCGATCGTCTGCCGTGCGATTTCGTCCCGCCCGAGGCGGCAAAACGTGTCGGGCTGGCCGTTCACCACGCCATTGGCGCGCATGTAGCGGTCGGCCTCTGAATAGATGCGCTGGCGCTGTTCCCGATCGTCCAGAAACGCGTCGATCTGCGCCTCGCTATAGCCCTGATCCAGCGCATGACGCTTGAGCGCGCGGGCCTCGCGGAAGGCGCGGACCATGCGCGCGTCCAGCGTGGGGCAGCCCCGGCGCAGCATGTCGGCCACACGCGCCTGAACGAGGCGGTCATTGACATAGGCGTTCTCGGACAGAGGCTCCAACGCGGCGGCGGGGGTGGCGGCCAGCAGGGCGGCAGCGATCAGCGGGCGAAACATGGCACGGTCCTTTCGGTGGGTTCGAGCCCCCACATAAGCACCGGACCGGGTTTTCGCCCGACACGAGCGCGTGCGCGCCGCGTGATATGCCGCCCTTGCGATCATTCCGCCGCCAGCGCGCCCATGCGCCCGGTCTTCTTGGCCTTCAGCCGATCCTCGATCTCGCCGCGGAAATTGCGGATCAGGCCCTGGATCGGCCAGGCGGCCGCATCGCCAAGCGCGCAGATCGTGTGACCTTCGACCTGCTTGGTCACGTCCAGCAGCATGTCGATTTCCTCGACCTCGGCCTCGCCGGTGACCAGACGCTCCATCACGCGCATCATCCAGCCGGTGCCCTCGCGGCAGGGCGTGCATTGCCCGCAGCTTTCATGCTTGAAGAACTTGGACAGGCGCCACACGGCCTTGATGACGTCGGTGGACTGATCCATCACGATCATGCAGGCGGTGCCGAAGGACGACCGCAGCTCGCGCATGCCGTCGTAATCCATGATGGCGTTCTCGCATTGCTCGGCCGTCAGCACCGGGCAAGAGGCGCCGCCGGGGATCACCGCCTTGAGGTTCGACCAGCCGCCGCGCACGCCGCCGCCATGCTTTTCGATCAGCTCGCGCAGCGGGATCGACATCGATTCCTCGATGACGCAGGGGGCGTTCAGATGGCCGGTCAGGCCGAACAGCTTGACGCCCGCATTGTTCGGGCGGCCGAAGCTGGCGAACCATTCCGGGCCGCGCCGCAGGATCGTCGGCACCACCGCGATTGATTCGACGTTGTTCACCGTGGTCGGGCAGCCGTAAAGCCCCGCACCCGCCGGGAAGGGCGGCTTCATGCGCGGCATGCCCTTCTTGCCCTCGAGGCTTTCCAGCAGGGCCGTTTCCTCGCCGCAGATATAGGCGCCCGCGCCGTGATGCAGGTAGAGGTCGAAATCCCAGCCCGAGCCGCAGGCATTGCGCCCCAGAAGGCCCGCATCATAGCATTCGTCGATCGCAGCCTGCAGGGCCTCGCGCTCGCGGATGTATTCGCCGCGCAGATAGATATAGCTGACATGCGCATTCATCGCGAAGCTGGCGATCAGCGCACCCTCGATCAGGGTATGCGGATCATGGCGCATGATCTCGCGGTCCTTGCAGGTCGCGGGCTCGGACTCGTCGGCGTTGATTACCAGATAGCTGGGACGACCGTCCGATTCCTTGGGCATGAAGGACCATTTCAGACCCGTCGGGAAGCCCGCGCCGCCGCGCCCGCGCAGCCCAGAGGCCTTCATCTGGTCGATGATCTTGTCCCGCCCGCGCAAGATGATCTCGGCGGTGCCGTCCCAATGGCCGCGCTTTCTTGCGCCGGCCAGGCTGCGATCGCCCATCCCGTAAAGGTTGGTGAAAATGCGGTCCTGGTCCTTCAGCATCCGTTCCTCGATCCTCTCATCCGGGCGTCACGCATTTCTGCGCCGCCAGATACGCCAGGTCACCAGCAGCGACCAGACAAAAGCGCCGATGGCGGCAAGATCGACCAGAAAGGCCCACCGCGCCGCCAAGTCAAATTCACGGCCAAGCAATTGCATGCCCAGCCAGGCCACCATCGTGACCGCGATCACGATACCGACCAGTCGCATCTGCTGCGCGTCACGCTGATCGGGGGTCATTGCATGCCCTCCGCCTGCTGCGCCGCCAGCGCGCGGGCCTGTCCGACCCAATCCTCTCGCCGGATACGACCGGCACCAAGCCCAAGCTTCGCGGCCACCATACGGATCTGGCCCATATCCCAGGCCGCAACCTGATCGAACCGCGTGATCCCCATCTCGGCCAGCCCCTCGCGCGCCTTGGGACCGATGCCCTTGATGCGCATCAGGTCGTCATCCGACCGTTCCGCGACCTGCGCAATCACGACCGGCGGAGCGGGCGCGGCGCGAACCGGGGCGGGCATCGCCTGCACGAAAGCCTCGCCGTCCATGCCGGTCTCGCCTTCGCAGATCAGCCAGATCAGCAGCCCGGACAGCATCACCCCAAGGATCGCACCCAGAAGCAAGGCGGCCAGCCAGCCGACCGAACCGAACAGCCCAAGCGACATGACCACCAGCGCCCCGCCAAGGGCGCCGATCATCCGGCATGTGCTGCGCGTTGCGCGGTTCATCGCCTTCTCCTGTCACCGGGCCTCGACCCGATCACCCGTCCTTTTGATCCTTCTGGGCCGCTTCCTCGTCATCGCGGACCCCCTCGGGCTCGCGGGCCGATTCCGGGCGGGCGGCAGACGAGGCCTGCGCCTCTTGCACCATGACCCCGGTCTTGTCGGCGGGCTTGCCCTCGGACGGCTTGGGGTCAGCCTCGGGGACGGTGTTCTCGCCCTCACGATCATCGGCGGCGGCTTCGGGGCGCTGGCGGTCCAGCCACTTGGTCAGGATCGGCACCTCGGTCCCGTCGATCCGCTTGAGCGTCTCACCCAGTTCGCGGGCCAGCGACACGCTGGCATTCGCGGCCTCGGCCCCGGCCGCATCGGCAAGGCTGGTCAGCCCCGTCGCGGGTTCCGACGCGAAACGCCCGGTCTGCGAGCCCGGCACAGGAACCTCGCCCGCCGACATGCGGTCGATCAGCGCCTCGAGGCTTTCGGGCGTCAGGTCCTCATAATAATCCTTGCCGATCTGGGCCATCGGCGCATTGGCGCAGGCACCCAGGCATTCGACCTCTTCCCAGCTGAACTTGCCGCAAGCCGACAGCGTATGCGGGGTGGGCGCGATCTTGCGCTTGCAGACCTCGATCAGGGCCTCGGCGCCGCAGATCATGCATGTCGTGGTGCCGCAGATCTGGATATTGGCCACCGTTCCAACGGGTTGCAGCTGGAACATGAAGTAGAAGGTCGCGACCTCAAGCGCCCGGATATAGGCCATGCCCAGCAGCTCGGCGCAGTATTCAATGGCGGGGCGCGACAGCCAGCCCTCTTGTTCCTGGGCGCGCCACAGGACCGGGATGATCGCCGATTGCTGGCGGCCTTCCGGATACTTGGTCATCTGCGCCCGCGCCCATTCCAGGTTCGCGGGGGTGAATTCGAAACTGTCCGGCTGGACGGGGTGCAGGCGGCGCAGCATCAGCGGTCAACCTCTCCGAAGACGATATCCTGGGTGGCGATCAGCGCGGGCACGTCGGCCAGCAGATGACCCTTGGCCATCCAGTCCATGGATTGCAGATGCAGGAAGCCCGGCGCCCGCAGCTTGGCGCGATAGGGTTTGTTCGTCCCGTCGCTGACCAGATAGACGCCGAATTCGCCCTTGGGCGCCTCGACGGCGGCATAGACCTCGCCCGCCGGAACCTTGAAGCCCTCGGTATAGAGCTTGAAGTGATGGATCAGGCTTTCCATGTCGCGCTTCATGTCGCCGCGTTTGGGCGGCGTCAGCTTGCCGCGCGCCAGCACGTCGCCCTGCCCCGCCGGTTCGCGCAGCTTGGCGATGGCCTGCTTCATGATCGACACCGACTCTCGCATCTCCTGCATCCGGCACAGGAAGCGGTCATAGCAATCGCCGTTCGTGCCGACAGGGATCTTGAAGTCGAACTCGTTGTAGCACTCATAAGGCTGGGCGCGGCGCAGGTCCCAGGCCATGCCCGAACCGCGCACCATCACGCCCGAAAAGCCCCAATCCAGCGCATCCTGTTCGCTGACCACGCCGATGCCGACCAGACGCTGCTTGAAGATCCGGTTCTCGGTCAGCAGCGTGTCCAGATCGTCCAGCAGCTTGGGGAATTTCTCGCACCAGGCTTCCAGATCGTCGATCAGGTCGGGCGGCAGGTCCTGATGGACGCCACCGGGGCGGAAATAGGCCGCGTGCAACCGCGCACCCGACGCGCGTTCGTAGAAGATCATCAGATCCTCGCGCGCCTCGAACCCCCAGAGCGGCGGCGTCAGCGCGCCGACGTCCAGCGCGCCCGTGGTCAGGCCCAGCAGGTGGTTCAGGATGCGCCCGATTTCCGAATACAGCACCCGGATCAGGCTGGCGCGGCGCGGCACGACCGTGCCGGTCAGACGCTCGATCGCCAGACACCAGGCATGTTCCTGGTTCATGGGCGACACATAGTCCAGCCGGTCGAAATAGGGCAGGTTCTGCAGATAGGTGCGGCTTTCCATCAGCTTTTCGGTGCCGCGATGCAGCAGGCCGATATGCGGATCGGCGCGTTCGACAACCTCGCCGTCAAGCTCCAGCACCAGACGCAGCACGCCATGCGCGGCAGGGTGCTGGGGGCCGAAGTTCACGTTGAAGTTGCGGATGCGCTGCTCGTCGGTCTGGAAATCCGACGTGCCGTCATCATACTGGTTCTTGCGGATGTCGCCGTCCATCATTTCGCGGCCCCCTTCTCGTCGCCGGGCAGGACGTAGTTCGCGCCCTCCCAAGGCGAAAGGAAATCGAATTGGCGGTATTCCTGCACCAGCTTGACGGGTTCGTAGACGACGCGTTTCTCGGTCTCGTCATAGCGGACCTCGACATAGCCGGTCGTCGGGAAGTCCTTGCGCAGCGGATGGCCGGTGAAACCGTAATCCGTGAGGATGCGGCGCATGTCCGGGTGGCCGGTGAAGAGGATGCCGAACATGTCGAACACCTCGCGCTCGAACCAGTTGGCAGAGGGGAAGATGCCGGTCAGCGAGGGCATCATCTCGTCCTCGCGGATGGCGACCTTCAGGCGGATGCGCTGGTTCTGGTACATCGACAACAGGTGATAGACCACGTCGAAACGCTGCGGGCGCGCGGGGTAATCGACCGCGGTGATGTCCACCAGCGTGGAAAAGCGGCAAGCGGTGTCCGAACGCAGGAACTCGATCAGGTCAAGGATGCCTGCGGCGGTCGCCGTCACGGTCAGCTCGCCATGGGCGGTGCCCGCGTCGATCACCTGATCGGGGCGGCGCAGCTTGATGTGTTCGGCCAGTTGGTCCAGCGCGTCGAGATCGGGATAGACGGCCATCGTTACCTCACCAGCGTGCCGGTGCGCCGGATGCGGCGCTGAAGTTGCAGGATGCCGTAAAGCAGCGCCTCGGCGGTCGGCGGGCAGCCCGGCACGTAGATATCGACCGGCACGATCCGGTCGCAGCCACGCACGACGGAATAGCTGTAATGGTAATAGCCGCCGCCATTGGCGCAGGAGCCCATGCTGATGACATAGCGCGGCTCGGGCATCTGGTCATAGACCTTGCGCAGCGCGGGGGCCATCTTGTTGGTCAGCGTGCCCGCCACGATCATCAGGTCCGACTGACGCGGGCTGGCGCGCGGGGCGGTGCCGAAGCGTTCCAGATCGTAGCGCGGCATCGAGGTATGCATCATCTCGACCGCGCAGCAGGCCAGGCCGAACGTCATCCAGTGCAGCGAGCCGTTCCTCGCCCAGTTGATGATGTCCTCGGTCGTGGTCAGCAGGAAGCCCTTGTCCTGCAATTCGCGGTTCAGCGCGGCGGTCGCGACCTCGCGGTCGGGACCGGCCGTATTCGCCCCAGCCATCACGCCCATTCCAAGGCCCCTTTCTTCCACTCATAGGCAAAGCCGATCGTCAGCACGCCCAGAAACACCATCATCGACCAGAACGCCGTATCGCTGATATCCGACAGGCTGACGGCCCAGGGGAACAGGAAGGCGACTTCCAGATCGAAGATGATGAACAGGATGGCGACAAGGTAGAAGCGCACGTCGAACTTCATCCGCGAGTCGTCAAAGGCGTTGAAGCCGCATTCATAGGCACTGACCTTCTCGGGGTCCGGGTTGCGGACCGCGATCACGATGGCCGAAAGCAGCAATATCAACGCGAGCGCAGCAGCCATCCCCGCGAAGACGAGGACGGGCAGATAATCCTGCAGAAGATTTTCCACGGGCTTGATCCCCTTGTCGGTCGCGGGGATCTTGGCTTTCCCCGCGACGGGTTGGCTGAGTGCCGTTTAGACCCGGCTTGCATCCGGGTCAACGGGCGCGAACAGCTGTTTCCGCGTCGAAATGTACCATTATCCCGGCCATCGGACAGTCCGGAATGCATGAAGGGCATCGCCCACATCGCGGCTGATGCCCTTCATTATGGGGCCTTCGGCCCCGGTCTTCCAGTATGCCCCCCGGTCGCAGGGGACCGACATGTTGTCGCAACGGCGCGCCCCGAGGCCGCCGTCAGTCGATCTCGACCAGAAGATCCTTGGCGTCGATCTGCTGGCCCGGCGCGACATGAACGGCCTTGATGGTGCCCTCGCGCTCGGCGTGAATGCCGGTCTCCATCTTCATCGCCTCGATCGTCAGCATCAGGTCGCCCTGGCTGACCACCTGCCCCGCCATCACCGCGACCGAGGCCACGACGCCCGGCATGGGCGCGCCGACATGGGCCGGGTTCGTGGCATCGGCCTTGGGACGGGCCGCCGCGCCGCCGCCCGCCTTGCGGTTCGGCACGCGGACCTGACGCGGCTGGCCGTTCAGTTCGAAGAAGACCTTGACCTCGCCCTTTTCGTCGGTGTCGCCCAGGGTCAGCAGCCGGACCTCGAGCGTCTTGCCGGGATCGATCTCGACACTGACCTCCTGGCCCGGCTCCATCCCGTAGAAGAAGGCGCGGGTCGGCAGGGTGCGGACCGGGCCATAGATCTCGTGGCGGGCCATGTAGTCGGTGAAGACCTTGGGATACATCAGGTAGCCGTTCAGATCCTCGTCGTCGATGGCGCGGCCGTCCAGCATCTGGGACAGCTTGGCGCGCTCGGCTTCAAGGTCCACGGGCGGCAGGTGCGCGCCGGGGCGGTCGGTGATCGGGGCCTCGCCCTTCAGCACCTTGCGCTGGATCGCCTCGGGCCAGCCGCCGGGGGGCTGGCCCAGATTGCCGCGCATCATGTCCACGACCGAATCGGGGAAGCTGACCTCGCGGGCCGGATCGGCCACGTCCTCGGGGGTCAGGTTCTGCGCGACCATCATCAGGGCCATGTCGCCCACCACCTTGGACGAGGGCGTGACCTTGACGATGTCGCCGAACAGGCGGTTCACGTCGGCATAGGCTTGCGCCACCTCATGCCAGCGATCCTCCAGCCCCATCGAACGCGCCTGCGCCTTGAGGTTGGTGAACTGCCCGCCGGGCATCTCGTGAAGATAGACCTCGGAGGCGGGCGATTGCAGGCCCGATTCGAAGGCCGCGTAACCCTCGCGCACGCGTTCCCAGTAATTGCTGATCGAACGGATGGCGCCGATATCGAGGCCCGTGTCGCGCTCGGTCTGGGCCAGCGCCTCGACCACGCTGCCCATCGTGGGCTGGCTGGTATTGCCCGACAGCGCGTCCATCGCGCAATCGACGGCGTCCACCCCGGCCTCGGCCGCGGCAAGGATCGTCGCCCCGCCCATGCCGCTGGTGTCATGGGTGTGGAAATGGATCGGCAGGCCGACCTCTTCCTTGAGCGCCTTGATCAGGATGCGCGCGGCTGCGGGTTTCAAGAGGCCCGCCATGTCCTTGACACCCAGCACATGCGCGCCCGCGGCCTTCAGCTCCTGCGCGGTGCGGACATAGTATTTCAGGTCATACTTGGACCGGTTCGGGTCCAGCATGTTGCCGGTATAGCAGACGGTGCCCTCGCAGATCTTGCCGCTTTCGACCACGGCATCCATCGCGACGCGCATGTTCTCGACCCAGTTCAGGCTGTCGAAGACGCGGAACACGTCCACGCCCGTCTCGGCGGCCTGCTTCACGAAGAACTGCACCACATTGTCGGGATAGTTCGTGTAACCCACCCCGTTCGAGGCACGCAGCAGCATCTGCGTCATCAGGTTCGGCATCTTGGCGCGGATGTCGCGCAGCCGCTGCCAGGGGCATTCCTGAAGGAAGCGGTAAGCCACGTCGAAGGTCGCGCCGCCCCAGCATTCCACGCTGAACAGCTGCGGCAGGTTCGCGGCATAGCTGGGCGCGACCCGGATCATGTCGATCGAGCGCATCCGCGTGGCCAGCAGCGACTGGTGCCCGTCGCGCATCGTCGTGTCGGTGATCAAGAGCTGCTTCTGCGCGGCCATCCAGTCCGCCACGGCCTGCGCGCCCTTTTCCTCCAGCAGCTGGCGCGTGCCGGGCGCGGGTTCGGCCAAGGGCGCGGGCGGCTGGGGCGAGGCCGCCTGAGCGGGCGGCAGCGGACGGCCCGCCGTCTCGGGATGCCCGTTCACGCTGATATCGGCCAGATAGGTCAGGATCTTGGTCGCCCGGTCCTGCCGCTTCTTGAAGTCGAACAGGTCGTCGGTCGTGTCGATGAACTTCGTCGTGTAGCTGTCATCCAGAAAGGTCGGATGTTTCAACAGGTTGATGACAAAGTCGATATTGGTGGAAACGCCGCGGATGCGGAATTCGCGCAGCGCCCGGTCCATCCGCTTGATCGCCTGATCGGGCGTCTGCGCCCAGGCCGTGACCTTGACCAGCAGCGAATCGTAATAGCGCGTGATGACGCCGCCGGAATAGGCCGTGCCGCCATCCAGACGGATGCCCATGCCCGTGGCGCTGCGATAAGCCGTGATACGGCCATAATCGGGGATGAAGTTGTTCTGCGGGTCCTCGGTCGTCACGCGGCATTGCAGCGCGTGGCCGGACAGGGTGATGTCATCCTGCCGCGCATGGCCGGTGGCCTCGGCCAGGGTCGCGCCCTCGGCGATCTTGATCTGGCTTTGCACGATGTCGATGCCGGTGACCTCTTCGGTCACGGTATGCTCGACCTGAACGCGGGGGTTCACCTCGATGAAGTAGAACTGCTGGCTGTCCATATCCATCAGGAACTCGACCGTGCCAGCGTTCTGATAGCCGACCGCCCGCCCGATCTTCAGCGCCAGCGCGCAGACTTCGGCCCGCTGCGCCTCGGTCAGATAGGGGGCGGGGGCGCGTTCGACGACCTTCTGGTTGCGGCGCTGCACGGTGCAGTCGCGTTCATAGAGGTGATACAGCCCGCCATGCGTGTCACCCAGCAGCTGCACCTCGACATGGCGGGCGCGCAGGATCATCTTTTCCAGATAGCCCTCGCCATTGCCAAAGGCGGCTTCGGCCTCGCGCCGGCCCTCGCGGACCTTCTCGACCAGCTCCTCGGGACCGTTGATCGGGCGCATCCCGCGCCCGCCGCCGCCCCAGCTGGCCTTCAGCATCAGCGGATAGCCGATCTCGGCGGCCTCAGCCTTGATGGCGTCGAAATCCTCGCCCAGAACCTCGGTCGCGGGGATGACGGGCACGCCCGCCTCGATCGCGACGCGCCGGGCGCTGGCCTTGTCGCCAAGCGCGCGCATCGTGTCGGCGCGCGGTCCGATGAAGGTGATCCCGGCCTCGGCGCAGGCATCCACGAAATCCGGGTTCTCGGACAGAAGCCCGTAGCCCGGATGGATCGCGTCGGCGCCCGACAGCTTGGCCACGCGGATGATCTCGGGGATGGACAGATAGGCCGCGACCGGGCCCAGCCCCTCGCCGATGCGATAGGCCTCGTCCGCCTTGAAGCGGTGCAGGCCCAGCTTGTCCTCTTCGGCATAGACGGCGACCGTCTTCTTGCCCAGCTCGTTCGCTGCGCGCATGACGCGAATCGCGATCTCGCCCCGGTTGGCAATCAGGATCTTCTTGAACATGGCCGGCCCCCTTCCATTGTCGCGCAGCACCTTATCGGCGCTGCAATGCAGCGCAAGAGTTCGCGTTAACGTGACGACATGATTCCGCCAAGACAGGCAAAAGGACTAGGCAGTCACCCCGCGCGCCATGAGCCGCAGCGCCGCGCAAGTCCCGTTCACTATCCGTTCACATTTGGAACTTGCTTTTCGCCCGCGCGTCCCTATCTCATGCGGCTGATCACCGGGGACAGGTCATGGAACAGAAGTTCATCGAGGTGCGCGGCGCGCGCGAACATAACCTCAAAGGCGTGGATATGGACATCCCGCGCGACAAGCTGGTGGTCATCACCGGGCTGTCGGGTTCGGGTAAGTCGTCGCTGGCCTTCGACACGATCTATGCCGAAGGGCAGCGCCGCTATGTCGAAAGCCTGTCGGCCTATGCGCGGCAGTTCCTGGACATGATGGGCAAGCCCGATGTGGATCACATCTCGGGCCTCAGCCCCGCGATCAGCATCGAGCAGAAGACGACCTCGAAGAACCCGCGTTCGACCGTGGGCACCGTCACCGAGATCTACGATTACCTGCGCCTGCTGTTCGCCCGCGCGGGCACGCCCTATTCCCCGGCGACCGGCCTGCCGATCGAGGCGCAGCAGGTGCAGGACATGGTGGACCGGACGATGGCCCTGCCGGAAGGCACGCGCGCCTATCTGCTGGCCCCCATCGTGCGCGACCGCAAGGGCGAGTATCGCAAGGAATTCCTCGAGCTGCGGAAATCCGGCTTTCAGCGCGTCAAGGTGAATGGCGAATTCTTCGAACTGGACGAGCCCCCCACTCTGGACAAGAAGTTCCGCCACAACATCGACGTGGTCGTGGACCGGATCGTCGTCCGCGAAGGGCTGGAGACGCGCCTCGCCGACAGCCTGCGCACCGCGCTGGATCTGGCCGACGGCATTGCCATCCTCGAGACCGCCGAGGACGAACCGCAGCGCATCACCTTCTCCGAGAAGTTCGCCTGCCCGGTCAGCGGCTTCACCATCCCCGAGATCGAGCCGCGACTGTTCAGCTTCAACGCACCGTTCGGCGCCTGCCCGGTCTGCGACGGGTTGGGGGTCGAGTTGTTCTTTGACGAACGGCTGGTCGTGCCCGACGCGGCGCTGTCCGTGGACAAGGGCGCCATCGCCCCTTGGGCCAAGTCGAAATCGGCCTATCTGACCCAGACCGTCAACGCGCTGGCCAAGCATTACGGCTTTGACAAGAAGACCCCGTGGAAGGACCTGCCCGACAGCGTCCAGCAGATGTTCCTGCGCGGCTCGGGCAAGGACGAGATCAAGTTCCGCTTCGACGATGCCGGCCGCGTCTATGAAATCAGCCGCGTTTTCGAGGGCGTGATCCCCAACATGGAACGCCGACTGCGCGAATCCGACAGCCAGTGGGTCCGCGAGGAATTCGAGCGCTACCAGAACAACCGCCCCTGCGGCGCCTGCGCAGGCTACCGCCTGAAGCCCGAGGCGCTGGCCGTCAAGATCGCGGGCGCCCATATCGGGCAGGTGGTCGAGCTGTCGATCCGCGAGGCGCTGGACTGGGTCCGCGCCGCCCCCGACCAGCTGTCGAAACAGAAGAACGAGATCGCCGCCGCGATCCTCAAGGAAATCCGCGAACGGCTTGGTTTCCTTGTGAATGTCGGCCTCGATTACCTGACGCTTTCGCGCGCGGCGGGCACGCTGTCGGGCGGGGAAAGCCAGCGCATCCGTCTGGCCAGCCAGATCGGCAGCGGGCTGACCGGCGTGCTTTACGTGCTGGACGAACCCTCGATCGGCCTGCACCAGCGCGACAATGACCGCCTGCTGACCACGCTGATGAACCTGCGCGATCAGGGCAATTCGGTGCTGGTGGTCGAACATGACGAGGACGCGATCCGCCACGCCGATTACGTCTTTGACATGGGGCCGGGGGCGGGCGTGCATGGCGGCACCGTGGTCAGCCACGGCACCCCGGCCGAGATCGCCGCAGACCCGGCCAGCCTGACCGGCCAATACCTGTCCGGCGCGCGCGAAATCGCCGTGCCGACCGAACGGCGCAAGGGCAACGGCAAGAAGATCACCGTGGTCAAGGCGACCGGCAACAACCTCAAGGACGTGACTGCCGACTTCCCGCTTGGGAAATTCGTCTGCGTCACCGGCGTCTCGGGCGGGGGCAAATCCACCCTGACCATCGAAACGCTGTTCAAGACCGCATCCCTTCGCCTGAACGGCGCGCGCCAGACCCCTGCCCCCTGCGAGACGATCAAGGGGCTGGAGCATCTGGACAAGGTCATCGACATCGACCAGCGCCCCATCGGCCGGACGCCGCGCAGCAACCCCGCGACCTATACCGGCGCCTTCACCCCCATCCGCGACTGGTTCGCGGGCCTTCCCGAGGCCAAGGCGCGCGGCTACAAGCCGGGCCGCTTCAGCTTCAACGTCAAGGGCGGCCGCTGCGAGGCCTGCCAGGGCGACGGCGTCATCAAGATCGAGATGCACTTCCTGCCCGACGTCTACGTCACCTGCGAGACCTGCAAGGGCAAGCGCTACAACCGCGAGACGCTTGAAGTGCAGTTCAAGGGCAAGTCCATCGCCGACGTGCTGGACATGACCGTCGAGGACGCCCAGACCTTCTTTGCCGCCGTCCCGTCCATCCGCGAAAAGATGGACGCGCTGATGCAGGTCGGGCTGGGCTACATCAAGGTCGGCCAGCAGGCCACGACCCTCTCAGGGGGCGAGGCGCAGCGCGTCAAGCTGTCCAAGGAACTCAGCCGCCGCTCGACGGGCCGAACGCTCTATATCCTCGACGAGCCGACGACCGGCCTGCACTTCGAGGATGTCCGCAAGCTGCTGGAAGTGCTGCACGAACTGGTCGATCAGGGCAACACGGTGATCGTGATCGAACACAATCTGGACGTGGTCAAGACCGCCGACTGGATCATCGATATCGGCCCCGAGGGCGGCGATGGCGGCGGTCTTGTCGTGGCCACCGGCACCCCCGAACATGTCGCCGGGGTCGAGGCCAGCCATACCGGCCGCTATCTTGGCCCGCTGCTGCGGCAGGGGCGCGTCAAGGCCGCGGAATAGCGCCCGGACCGGCATCGGGCGCAAGGATGCCGCCGCCGGGCGGCATCAGCCCCGGCCCCCTCCGGGCCTCGTCGGACAGCATCACCTCACGACAGCCCGGCCCGGCGGGCGACGGGCGACGGGCCATCGCCTCGCTCTCCATCTCGGCGCAGATTCGCACCATCCCCGGCCGCGCCAGCGCGATCCGATAGGGCGCGCCGGTCTGCCGATCCACGAGATTCGGCAGATCAGGGCAGGCCTCGGTCGCGACGACAGGCGGCACTGCGACCCCCTCGCCCGCAAGACACACCGCCTGAAAGGCAATGGCGTCCAGATCGCTCCACCGTTCCTGATCACGCTGCTCGGCCCGGCCTGCCGCCGGCCCGCCCGAAACCCAGATCCCCGCCACGACCATCACCAGCGCCAGCCCGATCAGGCCGCGCGGCCCGACCTCGGCGCCCGGCGCGCCCAGCTCTCGCCGATAGACCAGCAGCGCCAGCAGCGCGACGACCACAACCACCGCGGCCTTCAGCGCGAATCGCGCGGTCAGATCGCCCGACAGCAGCGCATGCACCACCGCGACGGCGCTGCCCAGCAAGGCGATCCCCGCCAGAAAGCCCGAACCCACCGCCAGCCAGCGCCGCGGCCAGCCCGAGGCATCGCGCCGCAAATGGAGCACGGAAAAGACCGGGATCATCACCACAAGCACCGCGATCGGCCAGCGCATCCGCGTGGCCCCAGACCAGTCCGGCGCCGGGCCGGGCGTCGCATGTTCCGCCAGAAGAAAGCCCAGCTGGACCAGCTGCCAGCACATCGCGACCAGCGCCAGAAAACCCAGGCCCTGCATCAGCGCGGGGCCCGCCCCAGCCTGCCCCGATCCCGTGCGCGGCACGGGCGGCATCCCCGGCTCGACATGCCATTCGGCCAGCCCGGCCTCGATCCGGCGCTCGCTCCACCCCGCTTCACGCAGCACGGACGCCAGCCTTTCAGGCCCATGCCCCGCTTCCAGCCCCGCCCGCAGGAACTCCTCCAGCCTGTCACCGCCGCGCATTCTGCCCCCCTCGAACACCCTGCGCCAAGGCACCCCAGCCCGCCTGCCGGATCAAGCCGGATTTTTTTCGCATGAGGCGCGTTTTTGCCCTTGCAAGCCCCCGCGCGCTTTCGTATCTCCCCGCTCACCGAAGGCGAACAGCCGGACGGTACGGAGTGCGGGCGTAGCTCAGGGGTAGAGCATAACCTTGCCAAGGTTAGGGTCGTGAGTTCGAATCTCATCGCCCGCTCCAAAACAAAAAGGCCGGACGTTCAGGTCCGGCCTTTTGCTTTCCAGCCCTTCTTCTTCACAAAAATATCCTGCGGGGGGGGAGTCGCGTGGAACGCGACGGGGGGCGCAAAGCCCCCCTGCGGCATGTGGTCGAGGCGAACCGGTTCCCGCCACAACGGACCGGCGCGAAAACCCTGTTCGAACGGCGCAACACCACGGAAACGTCGCGTCAGAACACCCCTGCGTGACGCCGACAAACCACCGCAGCGGTGCGGCACCTTGCCCCGGCGAGGCCCTGCCGCTAGGTTCTGCGCCACGCCGAGGGGGCCAGAGGACAGCGCCATGCAGATCATCCGCAGCACGCCCGAAATGCGGGCGATCCGGCAGGATTGGCGCCGGGCCGGGGGCAAGGTCGTGCTGGTCCCCACGATGGGCGCGCTGCATGACGGGCATCTGTCGCTGGTCGCGCGCGCGCGCGACTGGCTGGACGAACGGGGCGGCGGCCGGGTCGTCACCTCGATCTTCGTGAACCCGACGCAATTTGGCCCGAACGAGGATCTCGACCGCTATCCCCGCGACGAGGCGGGCGATCTGGCCAAGCTTACGGCCGCGGGCTGCGACGCGGTGTTCCTGCCGCAGGTCGCCGACATCTACCGCCCCGGCGCCCAGACCCATGTCGAGGTCGCGGGCCTTGGCCGGATGCTGATGGGCCGGCTCAGACCTGGCCATTTCCGGGGCGTGGCGACGGTGGTGACCAAGCTCTTCAACCTGGTGCAACCCGATGCGGCGACCTTCGGCGAAAAGGATTATCAGCAACTGACGCTGATCCGCCGCATGGTCGGGGATCTGGACATTCCCGTGACGATCCTGCCCGTCCCCACCATGCGCGAAGGTGACGGCCTTGCCATGTCCTCGCGCAACCAGCGCCTGACACCCGAGGATCGCGCCGCCGCACCCGTGCTGGCCCGCGCGCTGGATCGCGGCGCCGCGCTGATCGCCCAGGGCGCGGGCGTGGCGCGCGCCCGCCGCGCCATCCGCGAGACGCTGCGCGCCGAGCCGCGCGCCGACATCCGGTCCATCGACATCCGCGACGCCGACGACCTGTCCCGCGTCACCGACGCCACCCGCCCCGTGGTGATCCTGCTGGCCGTCCGCTTCGGCGACGTGCTGCTGATCGACCAGCGCGTGGCGCATCCCTGACCCGCGCCCCGGCGCATCCCTGGAAAGGCCAGCCCATGTCAGCGCAAGCCCCCGTCAAGCGGATCACTGTCCCGCAGATCGCCGCCCGCAAGGGCGAGGTGCCCATCGTCGCGCTGACCGCCTATACCGCGCCCATGGCGGCGCTGGTCGATGCCCATGCCGAGGTCATCCTTGTGGGCGACAGCCTCGGCATGGTGGTCCACGGCCTGCCCTCGACCATCGGCGTCACGCTGGAGATGATGATCCTGCACGGTCAGGCGGTGATGCGCGGCTCGTCGCGGGCGATGGTCGTGATCGACATGCCCTTTGGCAGCTACGAGGAAAGCCCCGAACAAGCCTTTCGCAACGCCGCCCGCGTGCTGGCCGAGACCGGCGCGGCGGCTGTCAAGCTGGAGGGCGGCGCGCGCATGGCCCCCACGATCCGCTTTCTGGTCGAACGCGGCATCCCCGTGATGGCGCATGTCGGCCTGACCCCGCAGGCCACGCTGGTCATGGGGGGCTTCCGCACCCAAGGCAAGGATCAGGCGTCCTGGGACGCGCATGTCGCCGATGCGGTTGCGGTGGCCGAGGCGGGCGCCTTCTCGGTCGTGGTCGAGGGCGTCTACGAGGGGCTTGCCGACCGCATCACCGACAGCGTGCCAATCCCCACCATCGGCATCGGCGCCAGCGCGCGCTGCGACGGCCAGATCCTCGTTCTGGACGACATGCTGGGCCTGTCAGGCCGGGTGCCGCGCTTCGTGCGCAAGTTCGGCGATCTCGGCCCCCGCGCCGACGAGGCGATCGCCGCCTATGCCGCCGCCGTCCGCGACCGCAGCTTCCCCGCCGAAGCCCAGCTTTACCGTTAGGGGCGCGTCATGGTCGAATGGATCGTCACCCCCGGCCTGACCGATCACCCCGAGGCCGTGCGCCTGATGGAGGAACGCGTCGCCGCCATCCATGAGGGCCGCGCGCCCGAGGCGATCTGGCTGGTCGAGCATCCGCCGCTCTATACCGCCGGGACCAGCGCCAACCCGCGCGACCTGCTGGACAGCCGCTTTCCGGTCCATCCGACCGGCCGGGGCGGGCAGTACACCTATCACGGGCCGGGCCAGCGGGTCGCCTATGTGATGCTGGACCTGAACCGGCGCGGGCGCGACATCCGCGCCTTTGTCGGGGGCCTCGAGGGCTGGGTGATCGACGCGCTGGCGCAGTTCGGCCTGCGCGCCGAGATCAGGCCGGGCCGCGTGGGCGTCTGGGTGCCGCGCCCCGACAAGCCCCCCCTGCCCGACGGCACCATGCGCGAGGACAAGATCGCCGCCATCGGCATCAAGCTGCGCCGATGGGTCAGCTTTCATGGCATCTCGATCAATGTCGAGCCGGACCTGTCGCATTATGCCGGGATCGTGCCCTGCGGGATCAGCGGGCATGGCGTCACCAGCCTGGTCGATCTGGGCCTGCCGGTGACGATGCAGGATCTGGATGTCGCGCTGCAGGACAGCTTTGCCCGCGTGATGGGATAGCGGCCTGCGTCACAATGACGGGATCTGCGACTTATCGGTGGCTGGATTCGGCGGCAGCGCCCTGTAGGATACCCTGCGGAAGACCGCATTTCCTGGTCTAGCGAGGACAAGATGAAACCAGCCATGATCGCCGCCCTGATGGGCGCAACCCTCAGCCTTCCCGTCGCCGCCCATGCCGGCGACGCGGCGGCGGGTGAATCCGAATACCGCAAATGCCGCGCCTGCCACATGATCCAGGACGCAGACGGCAACGACATCGTCAAGGGCGGCGTCACCGGCCCGAACCTGTGGAACATCATGGGCCAGCCCATCGCCTCGGTCGAGGGCTACCGCTACGGCGAGGGCATCCTGGCCGCCGCCGCCGCCAATCCCGACCTCGTCTGGACCGAGGAGGAAATGGCCGCCTATGTCACCGACCCCCAGGCCTGGGTGCGCGAGAAATCGGGCAACGGCTCGGCGCGCTCGAAGATGACGTTCAAGCTCAATCGCGGGCAAGAGGACATCGCGGCCTACCTGACCAGCGTCTCGCCGGACGCTCCGGCGGCCCAGTGACAAGAGGCTGCGGCGTCCCGTCGCAGCCAAACCCGGCCCCCGCCCCCGGAAAGATGCAACCTTCCGGCGCTATCGGGCCGATCAGACCATCGTGACGCATTGCCCGGTCGGGGTCTCTGGTCTAAAGAAAGCGTGATTATGCCGGTCTGCCAGGCCGGCCTGACGGAATCTTGAGGGAGTTCGGGTATGGCAGACGCAGCCGCACACGGCCACGGCGAGCACCATGACACCCGCGGGTTCTTTACCCGCTGGTTCATGTCCACTAACCACAAAGACATCGGTATTCTTTACCTTTTCACCTCCGGTCTTGCCGGCCTGATCGCGGTGGCCTTCACGGTCTACATGCGGCTCGAGCTGCACGAACCGGGCGTGCAATACATGTGCATGGAGGGCGCACGCTTCATCGCCGACGCGAGTCGCGAATGCACGCCCAACGGCCATCTCTGGAACGTGCTGATCACCTATCACGGCGTCCTGATGATGTTCTTCGTCGTCATCCCGGCGCTGTTCGGCGGTTTCGGCAACTATTTCATGCCGCTGCAGATCGGCGCGCCGGACATGAGCTTCCCGCGCATGAACAACCTCAGCTACTGGCTCTATGTGGCCGGTCTGCTGCTGGGCATCGCGTCGCTGCTGGCCCCCGGTGGCAACCAGCAGCTGGGTTCGGGCGTGGGCTGGGTGCTCTACCCGCCGCTGTCCACGAACGAGGGCGGCTATTCGATGGATCTGGCGATCTTCGCCGTTCACGTCTCGGGTGCCTCGTCCATCGTCGGTGCGATCAACATCATCACCACCTTCCTGAATATGCGTGCCCCCGGCATGACGTTGTTCAAGGTGCCGCTGTTCGCCTGGTCGGTCTTTATCACCGCCTGGCTGATCCTGCTGGCCCTGCCCGTTCTGGCCGGCGCCATCACCATGCTGCTGATGGACCGCAACTTCGGCACGAACTTCTTCAACCCGGCCGGTGGCGGTGACCCGGTGCTGTATCAGCACATCCTGTGGTTCTTCGGCCACCCGGAAGTGTACATCATCATCCTGCCCGGCTTCGGCATCATCAGCCACGTCATTGCGACCTTCTCGAAAAAGCCGATCTTCGGCTACCTGCCGATGGTCCTGGCCATGGCCGCCATCGGGATCCTGGGCTTCGTCGTCTGGGCGCACCACATGTACACCGTCGGCATGTCGCTGACCCAGCAGGCCTACTTCATGCTGGCCACCATGACGATCGCCGTGCCCACGGGCATCAAGGTCTTCTCGTGGATCGCGACGATGTGGGGCGGCTCGGTCGAGTTCAAGACGCCGATGCTCTGGGCCTTCGGCTTCCTGTTCCTGTTCACCGTGGGCGGCGTCACCGGCGTTGTCCTGTCGCAGGCTCCGCTGGACCGCGTCTACCATGACACCTACTACGTCGTGGCGCACTTCCATTATGTGATGTCGCTTGGCGCGGTCTTTGCGATCTTTGCCGGCGTCTATTACTGGATCGGCAAGATGTCGGGCCGTCAGTATCCGGAATGGGCGGGCAAGCTGCACTTCTGGACCATGTTCATCGGTGCGAACCTGACCTTCTTCCCGCAGCACTTCCTGGGTCGCCAGGGCATGCCGCGCCGCTATATCGACTATCCGGTCGAGTACGCGTTCTGGAACGCCGTCAGCTCGTGGGGTGCCTACCTGTCGTTCGCCTCGTTCGTGTTCTTCATCGGCGTGGTGTTCTACACCCTCTTCGCCGGCAAGCGCGTGACCGAGAACAACTACTGGAACGAGTATGCCGACACGCTGGAATGGACCCTGCCCTCGCCGCCGCCCGAGCACACGTTCGAAGAGCTGCCCAAGCGCGAGGACTGGGATCGCAGCCCCGCGCACTGAGGCAAGGGATACTCATGCCCTATGAATGGAAAGACGCGGCCCCGGATCAAACCGGGGCCGTTTTGCGTGAATTGCACCTGTGGCCGCATCGTTCGCTGCCGCGCAAGGGCTTCGTCTGGTTCATCGGCGTGACGGTCGCCTTCGTCTCGCTGCCACTTCTGGCGGTGCTGGGAACGGCCGTGCTGTGGGGGCTTCTGCCCTTCATGGCGCTGGCCGTAGGCGGGATCTGGTTCGCGATCCAGCAGACCTATCGCAGCGGCCAGACGCATGAGGAACTGGTGATGGATCAGCAGACCCTGCGCGTGACGCGCCGCGATCCGGGTCGCCCGGTGCGGGAATGGCAGACCAACAGCTATTGGGTCCGCGCGGGCCTGCGGAAAGGGCCGGTCGAGAACTACCTGACCCTGACCGATGGCCAGCGCGAGATCGAGCTGGGCGTCTTCCTGACCCCCGATGAACGCCGTGCCCTCTGTGACGAGCTGACCCGCGCCTTCGGCAAACTGAAGGGGCCGTGACCGGCCCCTTCGCGTTCAGTCATCTTTCTTGTGTTCGGGCAGGTCGTCGTGACCGGTCGAGGCCATCTCTTCCAGTTCGGCCTCGGTCATGCTGTCATACATGTCGCGCGATGCGCCCTGAAGGTCGCCGACCTTCGTCTCGCCGCGCTTTGCCGACAGGGCGGCGCCTGCCGCGCGTTGCTGCGCCTTGGAATTCGCATCCATGGGAACCTCTTTGCTTGGCTCCCCGAAACGCGGCATGGCGCCGATTGTTTCAGGCCAGCAGCCGGTCCTTGACCATCGGGCCCGCCGCGCCGAAATCCATCTGCCCGGCATGACGTTCCTTCAGCGCGGCCATGACCCGGCCCATATCGCGGATCCCAGCCGCACCCAGATCCGCGATGGCCGCGTCAATGGCGGCGCGGGTCTCGGCCTCGGTCATCTGGCGAGGCAGGAATTCCTGGATGATGCCAATCTCCTGCTCTTCCTTGGCAGCCAGTTCCAAGCGCCCGCCTTCCTCATAGGCGCGGGCGGATTCCTGGCGCTGCTTGACCATGCGGGACAGGATCAGGACCAGATCGGCCTCGGTCAGGGTGCCGTCACCGTCTCCGCCCCGTGCTGCGATCTCGCGGTCCTTGATGGCGGCGCCGATCAGGCGCAGCGTGGACAGACGGGCGCTGTCCTTGGACTTCATCGCCTGCTTGGTGGCGTCTTGCAGTCGGGCGCGCAGTTCCATGATCCGGTATCCTTGCTTCATGCTGGTCATGCCAGAGCCTGCGCGACATAAGGCAAGCAGCCCCTCAGTTCAAGCTGACGACAATCTCAGGCCCTGCGGCGGGTTGACCTTGCGGGGCGCGCCCCCTATTCACCCGATGATTTCAGACCAGAGGTGCCCCATGGCCACGAAACCGACCGCTTGCCTGGTGCTTGCAGACGGCACAGTCTTTTACGGCCGGGGCTTCGGCGCCCCCGGAGAGGTTGTGGCCGAACTGGTCTTCAACACCGCGATGACCGGCTATCAGGAGATCATGACCGATCCCTCTTATGCCAGCCAGATCGTCACCTTCACCTTTCCCCATATCGGCAATACCGGCGTCACCCCCGAGGATGACGAGGCGCAGGACCCCGTCGCCGCCGGCATGGTGGTGCGGTGGGACCCGACCAGGCCCTCGAACTGGCGTGCGACCGAGGAACTGACCGTCTGGATGGCACGGCGCGGCCGTATCGGCATCGGCGGCGTGGACACCCGTCGCCTGACCCGCGCGATCCGCCAGCAGGGCGCGCCGCATGTCGTCCTGGCCCATGACCCCGAGGGGAATTTCGACCTGCCCGCGCTGATCGCCAAGGCCCGCGCCTGGAAGGGTCTGGTCGGTCTGGACCTGGCGCGCGATGTCAGCTGCACCCAGAGCTATCGTTGGGAAGAAGGCGCGTGGGACTGGGCCAAGGGTTTCGGCCGCGCCGAGACCGACAAGCCGTTCAAGGTCGTCGCGGTGGATTACGGCGCCAAGCGCAACATCCTGCGCTCGCTGGTGGCTTACGGCGCCGATGTGACCGTCCTGCCCGCGACCGCCACCGCCGAGGAGGTTCTGGCCCATGAGCCCGAGGGCGTGTTCCTGTCGAACGGCCCCGGCGATCCGGCGGCGACGGGCGAATATGCCGTGCCGATGATCCGTAGTCTGCTGGACCGCGACCTGCCGATCTTCGGCATCTGTCTGGGCCACCAGATGCTGGCGCTGGCGCTTGGTGCCAAGACCGTCAAGATGGGCCACGGCCATCACGGCGCGAACCATCCCGTGCGCGACGTCGAGACCGGCAAGGTCGAGATCACCTCGATGAACCACGGCTTCGCGGTCGATTCGCAGACCCTGCCCAAGGGCGTGATCGAAACCCATGTCAGCCTGTTCGACGGCAGCAATTGCGGCATCCGCGTCGAGAATCGCCCGGTCTTTTCCGTGCAGCACCACCCCGAGGCTTCTCCCGGGCCGCAGGACAGCCTGTATCTGTTCCAGCGTTTTGCGGAATCGATGCAGAACCGCCGGGGCTGAAACGGGAACAGCTACAGAACCTGATGCAGGGGCGGCGCGACTTCGGTCACGCCGCCCCTTCGCTTAACCGCTTCTTAAACATCGCCATGCCACGACAGACGAAACAACGGGGATTCGTCGATGGCATCTTTGGCAGCAGCACAGGAACCGGAAGCCCTTTCGCAGGCCGATGAGGGCGTCCAGTTCGGCGGCCCGACCCTCGCCCCGCGCCACGAATCGCCACTTGGCCAGATCCTGATCGAGGATGGGGCCGTCGATCCGGGCAATCTGCTGAAGGCGACCGTCATGCGGCGGCGCGAGAATGCGCGCCTTGGCCAGATCCTGCTGGGTCACGGCTGGGTCACGCCCGAGGCGCTGGCCCGCGCCCTGTCGCGGCAATGGCGCACGACGACCATCGACCCCGCCGAGACGCCCGGCGATCCCCGCCTGATCGACGCGGCGGGCGCGGGTTTCTGCCTGACCCACGGCATCCTGCCATGGCGCCGGATCGGCGGCGTCACGTGGATCGCGACCGCGCGGCCCGACGAATTCGCAGGCCTTCTGCCGCGCATGCCGTCCGAATTCGGCATCGTCCGCATGTTGCTCTGCACCGAAGCCCAGGCGCAGGAGGGCGTGCTGAACACCCGCCGCATCCGCCTGATCCGCGAGGCGGAATCGCGTGTTCCCGCCGCCGAAAGCTGCCGCACGCAGAACCAGGCGCGCACTAGCCGGCTGGCGCTCGGGCTTCTGACCGCGGTGATGCTGGGGCTGTTCCTCGCACCAGTGGCGATGGCGGGGCTGCTGGCCGCTTGGGCGATCCTGACGCTGCTGACGCAAAGCGGGCTGAAGCTGATGGCGGCCATCGCCGCGCGGCGCGTCCGGGCCGATGACAGACGGCTGGCCGGCGCCATCGCGCGCGGCGAAATCACCCCCCCCGAGATGGATGCCCCCCTGCCGGTCATCTCGGTCATGGTGCCGCTGTTCGAGGAAAGCGATGTCGCGGGCAAGCTGGTCGCCCGGCTGGCGCGGCTGGATTACCCGCGCGAACTGACCGACCTGCTGCTGGTGATCGAAGAGAGCGATGCCGTGACCTCGAGGGCGCTGGAAGGGGCGCAGCTGCCGCACTGGATCCGCGTCGTGCGGGTGCCGGACGGGCCGATCAAGACCAAGCCGCGCGCGCTGAACTATGCGCTGAACTTCTGCCGCGGCCAGATCGTCGGCATCTGGGACGCCGAGGACCGCCCCGACCCCGACCAGTTGCACAAGATCGCGCGCGCCTTTCATTTCGCGCCCGCCGACGTGGCCTGCCTTCAGGGCGCGCTGGACTTCTACAACCCCCGCACCAACTGGCTGGCGCGCTGTTTCACCATCGAATACGCGACCTGGTTCCGGGTGCTGCTGCCGGGCGTGGCGCGGCTGGGTCTGGTCGTGCCCTTGGGCGGGACCACGCTGTTCTTTCGCCGCCACCTGCTCGAGGAAGTGGGCGCCTGGGACAGCTGGAACGTGACCGAGGACGCCGATCTGGGCGTGCGTCTGGCCCGGCGCGGCTATCGCACCCAGATCATCGAGACCACCACCGACGAAGAGGCCAATTGCCGCGCCCTGCCCTGGGTCAAGCAACGCTCGCGCTGGCTCAAGGGCTATGCGATGACCTGGGGCGTGCATATGCGCGATCCGGTCGCGCTGTATCGTCAGCTTGGCGCGCGGGCCTTCTGGGGCTTTCAGGTGCAGTTCTTCGGCGCCTTGTCGCAATATCTGCTGGCGCCGGTCCTGTGGAGCTTCTGGCTGCTTGCGCTTGGCCTGCCGCATCCTCTGCGCGCACCGCTCGAGGGGATGTGGGGCGGATGGGCGATCCCGCTTCTGTTCGGCCTGTTCATCGCCTCCGAGGCGCTGTCGATCATCGTCGGCCTGCGCGCGGTGCGCCGCGCCAAGCACCGGCATCTGCTGCCCTGGGTGCCGGGGATGCACCTCTATTTCCCGCTAGGCTGCCTTGCCGGGTGGAAGGCGATCTACGAGGTCGTGACCAAGCCCTTTTACTGGGACAAGACCGCGCATGGCCTCTATGTCGAGGCGGCAGAGACGGCGCCCGCGCCCCTGCCCGGCACGGTCGAACTGCCCCTGCTGGGCCAGATCGGCGAACGCCGCCCCACGGTCGTGGCAGATCCCACCCCTCTGCCCGCCCCAGCAGTCGCACCCACCGCGCAGCGGCTGGCAGGCTAGACAGTCGGCGCCTCGACCGGTGCTTCGGCGTCGATCAAGCCCTGCGCCTCGGTCGAATGGCTGTCCAGGCTGGCCTGCAAGGCCGCCAGATCCGCCGCCCCGGTCTCGCGCAGCAGAAAGGATTGCCCGCCGCGACCGATCGCCTCCATGTCCAGCGCGCGGTCGGTCAAGAGCCGTCCCGAAGCGTGCAGACGCCACAAGGCGCGCCAGATCGAGGCCAGCCGCCCCGCCGCATCCACCGCCAGCAGCCCGGCCCGCTGACCGGCGCGCAATTGCGCCAGCGTGGCCCTGACAGGCTGCCCTGCCCTGAGCGCGCAAGCTTGGGCCAGAAGGTCGATATCCTGAAGGCGGCCCGGGCCGACCTTGGCCTCCCATGGGCCATCGGGCTGGCGGGCAGCGAAGATGCGGGCGCGCATCTCGGCCAGATCGGGCATGACGCGGGCATCGCCGCCGCGCGTGGTCAGAACCCGCATCCGCAACGTCTCGACCGCGGCCGCCAGCGCGTCGGCATCGGCGCCTGTCCGGGCCACAACACGGGCGCGGGTCAGGGCCAGATGCTCCCATGTCCACGCCTCGGTCATCTGGTAATTCTCGAAGCTCTGGATCGCGGTCGCAACCGGCCCCTGCCGCCCCGACGGGCGAAGGCGCATGTCCACCTCGTAAAGCCGCCCCTCGGCGGTGGGGGCCGACAGCGCCGTGATCATCGCCTGCGTCAGGCGCGCGTAATAGGGCCGCGCGGCCAAGGGGCGCAGCCCTTCCGAGCCTTCGACCCCCGCCGCGTCATAGATCACGATCAGGTCCAGGTCCGAGCCAGCATTCAGCGCCCGCGCCCCAAGCGAGCCCATGCCCAGCACCACCGCCCCCCGCCCCGGAGGCGGCCCGTGTCGGCGCGCAAAATCCTCGCCCGTGACCGGGAACAGCGCCGCGACCGAGGCATCCGCCAGATCGGCGTATTGGACGGCCGCCTCGTCCGCGTCGATCAGGCCGCGCAGATGATGCACGCCGATGCGGAAATGCCATTCATGCGCCCATCGCCGGGCGGCATCCAAAGCGCGTTCATAACCGCCCTGCGGCGCCCGCAGCGTCGCCGCCAGAACCGAGGACAGGTCGCGCGCCAGACCTTCGGCGCCCGGCCAGGGGGCGAAGAAGCTGCCCGCCAGCACGCCGTCCAGCACGGCCGGGTGACGCGCCAGATAACCGGCAAGCGCGGGCGCGGTGCCGCAGATGTCCACGATCAGCTCGATCAGCTGCGGATTGGCCTCGAACAGCGAGAAAAGCTGCACGCCGGCGGGCAGGCGCGACAGAAAGCTGTCGAACCGGGCCAAGGCCTCGGTCGGGTGGCCCGAGGCGGCCATGCGCGACAGAAGCTGCGGCTCGATCCGGCGAAAGATCTGCTGCGCGCGTTCGGACCGCAGCGCGGGATAGCCCTGCCAGCGCGCGATGATGGCGCGCGCCTCGTCCGACAGATCGGGGGCGCTGGCCGCGCCCTCGCCGGGGGCAAAGAAATCCTCGGTCAGCTGGTGGACGCGCGACAGCCGCTGATGCAGGCGCGCGGACCATGCGTCGGCATCGCCCTCGGACGACAGGGCCGCGATGACCGCCAGCCCCTGCGGATCGCGCGGCAGGCTGTGGGTCTGGGCGTCGTTCACCATCTGGATGCGATGCTCGATGTCGCGGTGTTCGCGGTAATGCGCGATCAGTTCCTCGGCCACGTCCGATGGCACCCAGCCCCGCGCCGCCAGCGCCCGCAACCCGCCCACCGTGTCGCGCAGCCGCAGCGAGGGGTCGCGCCCGCCCGCGATCAACTGCCGCGTCTGGGTGAAGAACTCGATTTCACGGATGCCGCCCTGACCCAGCTTCATGTTGTGGCCCGGCACGTCCAGCCGTCCGCCAAGTCCCTTGTGGTCGCGGATCCGCAGCCGCATGTCATGCGCGTCCTGGATCGCCGCGAAATCCAGATGCTTGCGCCAGACGAAGGGGCGCAGCTCGCGCAGGAACCGCTCGCCCGCCGCGATGTTGCCGGCCGCCGCACGGGCCTTGATGAAGGCCGCGCGTTCCCAGGTGCGGCCCTCGGCCTCGTAATAGGCCAAAGCGGCAGCCGTCGAGATGCAGACCGGCGTGACCGAGGCGTCGGGACGCAGCCGCAGATCGGTGCGAAAGACATAGCCATGCGCCGTCACGTCCGACAGGGTCGCGGCCATCTTGCGGGTGGCGCGGATCAGGGCGGCGCGCGCCTCCATCTGCTGATCGGGGGCATAGGCGGTCTCGTCGAACAGCACGATCAGGTCGATGTCAGAGCTGTAATTCAGTTCGCGCGCACCGCCCTTGCCCATCGCCAGCGCAAAGATTCCCCCGGCATCGGATGCGGTTTCGGGCAGCTTGCCGCGCCGCGCCTCGGCTGCGACATGGGCGCGAAGGGCCAGATCCACAGCGCGATCGGCCAGATCGGACAGCGCGCCCGTGACCTGTTCCAGCGGCCAGACACCGCCCAGATCGGCCAGCGCCGTCATCAGCGCCACACGTCTTTTGGCGCGGCGCAGCGCGATGCCCAGATCGTCGGGGGCGAGATCCTCGAACCCGGCCGTCTCGCGCGCGACCACGTCGTCATGATCCAGCGCCTCGGGCAGCCAATCGCCCTCGTGCCGGATCAGCCCGGCCAGATAGGGGCTGGAACCGGCAGCCCCCGCGATCAGTTCAGCCAACGGGCCGGGTGGCAGGCCAAGGGCCTGCACGGCTTCGGCACCGCGTGCGGGTTCAAGGGCGATGGGGGTTCGGGTGATGCGTTCGGCAAAGCTCATGCGCGGCAGTTTCCGCACAAAGGCGCGCTTGCGTCAACGCATCAGGCAACCCGAAACCGCCGCATTCCGTTAACCCTTTCTCGACTTGGCCTGCATACGAATCGTTGCTAGGCTTTTACATCGGAAATCACAGTCGAATGGATGGCGCAGTTCCGGGATGATGAGCGGTGACCGGTGGATCTGCCCCGACAGGATGATCCGCCCCAGAGAGGGGGCGTGATGCGCCATACCCTGCCCCATGCGCCACAATTCTACGTCACCGCGCCGCAGCCCTGCCCCTATCTGCATGGCCGCGCGGAACGGAAGCTGTTCACCGCCCTGCAGGGCGAGAACGCGGCCGAACTGAACAACGCCCTGTCGCGGCAGGGCTTTCGGCGGTCGCAGAACGTCCTCTACCGCCCCAGCTGCGAGACCTGCGTGGCCTGCATGTCGGCCCGCATCCGCGTCGCGGATTTTCAACCCTCGCGCACACAGCGCCGGGTGGCGCAGCGCAACGCGGCCTTGCGGCGCCTGGCCACCAGCGCTTGGGCGACCGAAGAGCAGTTCGACCTGTTCCGCCGCTATCTGGACAGCCGCCACGCCGATGGCGGCATGGCCGACATGGACATCTTCGAATTCGCCGCGATGATCGAGGAGACGCCCGTCAAGACGCGGGTGATCGAGTATCGCTGCGCGGGTTCGGCCCTGCCCTCGGTCGCGCCGGGCGACGATCATCTGGCGGCGGTCTGCCTGACGGACGTGCTGGATGACGGGCTGAGCCTTGTCTACAGCTTCTACGATCCGCAACTGCGGCATACGAGCCTGGGAACGCATGTGATCCTCGACCATATCGAGATCGCGCGCGCCGCGGGTCTGCCCTATGTCTATCTGGGCTATTGGGTGCCGGGCAGCCGCAAGATGGATTACAAGGCCCGGTTCGGCGCGCTGGAAATCTACAAGAACGGCGCATGGCAGGATATCGGAAACCCGCAGGATCACGGCGACGAGGCACATCCCCTGTCGGTCGATCCCATCGTCGAACAGGTGGCCCGGATCGCCCTGCCGCAATTCGACCGGTGACAAGCTGCGAAATATTATTTCAATTTTCTGCCCGCCTGCGTCACTTTCTCCACCCAACCCCATTGACCCTGCCTTGGGCCGACAATAGTTTGCGCCGACGCCGGAGGGCCTTGGCCGATCCGGCGCGTCAAGATTATTTGTGATGGAGCAAGAGATGTCCCGAACGATGACGGGTGCAAGAATGGTGGTCGAGGCGCTGCGCGATCAGGGCGTCGATACCGTATTCGGCTATCCGGGCGGGGCCGTGCTACCCATCTATGACGAGATTTTCCAGCAGAACGACATCACCCATGTGCTGGTGCGCCACGAACAGGGCGCGGTCCACATGGCCGAGGGCTATGCCCGCGCCACGGGCAAGCCGGGCGTCGTTCTGGTGACCTCGGGTCCGGGGGCGACCAATGCCGTGACCGGCCTGACCGACGCGCTGCTGGATTCGATCCCGCTGGTCGTCCTGTCGGGCCAGGTCCCGACCTTCATGATCGGCACCGACGGCTTCCAGGAGGCCGACACCGTCGGCATCACCCGCCCCTGCACCAAGCATAACTGGCTGGTCAAGGACACCGACAAACTGTCCGAGACGATCCACAAGGCCTTTCATGTCGCCACCTCGGGCCGCCCCGGCCCGGTGCTGATCGACATCCCGAAGGACGTGCAATTCGCCACCGGCAATTACGTCGGCCCGAAACAGGTCGAGGCAAGCCGCTATCAGCCGGTCAAAAAGGGCGATCTGGGCGCGATCACGCGTCTGGTCGAACTGATCGAACAAGCCGAGCGACCGATCCTCTATACCGGCGGCGGCGTGATCAATTCCGGCCCCGGCGCCAGCCAGTTGCTGCGCGAACTGGCGGACGCGACGGGCTTTCCGGTCACCTCGACCCTGATGGGGCTGGGCGCCTACCCTGCCTCGGGCAAAGGCTGGCTGGGGATGCTGGGGATGCACGGCCTCTATGAGGCGAATCTGGCGATGCATGGTTGCGATCTGATGATCAATATCGGTGCGCGCTTCGACGACCGCATCACCGGCCGGATCGCCGATTTCAGCCCCGGCTCGGTCAAGGCGCATATCGACATCGACCCCTCCTCGATCAACAAGGTCGTCCGCGTGGACGTGCCGATCGTGGGCGATGTCGGCCATGTCCTCGAGGATCTGCTGAAGGTCTGGAAGGCGCGCGGCCGCAAGGTCAATTCCGAGGGGCTCGCGCGCTGGTGGGCGCAGATCGAGGAATGGCGCGCGAAGAAGTGCCTGTTCTATCGCAACAGCGACACGATCATCAAACCGCAATACGCGCTGGAACGCCTTGAGGCGCTGACCAAGAACCACGACCGCTATGTCACGACCGAGGTCGGCCAGCACCAGATGTGGGCCGCGCAATATCTGGGCTTCGAGGGGCCGAACCGCTGGATGACCTCGGGCGGCCTTGGCACGATGGGCTATGGCCTGCCGGCATCCATCGGCGTGCAGATGGCCCATCCCGACGCGCTGGTCATCAACGTCGCGGGCGATGCCAGCTGGCTGATGAACATGCAGGAAATGGGGACGGCGGTGCAGTTCCGCCTGCCGGTCAAGCAGTTCATCCTGAACAACGAACGCCTTGGCATGGTCCGCCAGTGGCAGCAATTGCTGCATGGCGAGCGCTACAGCCAGTCCTGGTCGGACAGCCTGCCCGATTTCGTCAAGCTGGCCGAGGCTTTCGGCTGCGCGGGCGCGCAGGTGCGCGACCCCAAGGATCTGGACGCCGCCATCCAGCAGATGATCGATTATGACGGACCCTTCATCCTCGACGTTCTGGTCGAGAAGCACGAGAACTGCTTCCCGATGATCCCGTCCGGCAAGCCGCATAACGAGATGCTGCTGGGCGAGGCCGAAACGCAGGGCGTGATCGAATCCGAGGGCGCGGTGCTGGTCTGAGACCCGCCGGAAAGAGAGCAGAACCATGAACGCTTTGAACATCCAGAAGGGCATGTCCAGCCATTCGGCCTATGACCTGCGCGACCCCAATGCCCAGATCGAGGAAAGCCACACCCTCGCCATCATGGTCGAGAACGAGCCGGGCGTGCTGGCCCGCGTGATCGGCCTGTTTTCCGGGCGCGGCTACAACATCGACAGCCTGACCGTGGCCGAGGTCGATCACGCGGGCCACCGCTCGCGCATCACCGTGGTGACGCGCGGCACGCCCGCCGTGATCGAACAGATCAAGGCGCAGCTTGGCCGGATCGTGCCGGTGCATGAGGTTCATGACCTGACGGTCGAGGGGCCTGCCGTCGAACGCGAACTGGGCCTGTTCAAGGTGCGTGGTCAGGGAGAAAAGCGCGTCGAAGCGTTGCGCATCGCCGAGATCTTTCGGGCGAACGTGGTCGATTCGACGCTGGAGAGCTTTGTGTTCGAACTGGTCGGCACGCCGAACAAGCTGGACGCCTTCGCGGATCTGATGCGGCCTCTGGGGCTGGTCGATCTGGCGCGGACCGGCGTCGCGGCGCTGGCGCGCGGCGTCTGAAAGAAAGGGCGGCGGGTTCAGCCCGCCGCGCTTGTCCTCATGCGGGGCAAGGTCATGCCCGCAGAAACGACCTGTCTCTGATCGTCGCGCAGATTGACCACCCGCAAGCGGGCTTCTGGCTGCTCGGGCTGTGCCTCGGCCAGCAGGCGCGGCAATTGCGGACAGCTTTGTTCCGACAGCATCGACACGACCAGCGCATGGCGCAGATTGCCGATGGTCTGGGTCTCAAGCTCGACCAGATCGCCCGGTTCGGGCCAGCGTCCCTCGGCATCGACAAGATTGGTGCGCCCCTGAAGATAAGCGAGCGTCGCCTGATCCTCGCACCAGATGATCGCCTTCTCGCGCGACGCATTCGCCCAGACCACGACTCCGATCATCCGCTATCCTTCCTGCCGCAGTCGCCGCACGTGCAAAGTCAATTCAATTCTGCGAGCAATCGCAGTTAACGGGAAGTAAAGCAGAAATCCGCCGACTTGCCAGCGGTTTTGTTTCAACGAAAGAAGTTTTTTTCATCTTGCGGTTGCCTTGCGTCCGATGCGCCACAACCACATTTTTCAGCCATATTGCGCCCTTGGCTGTAACGCACCCGCGCCGGTCGGTTCGGATGATACGGCTTTCCTGCCGGATGGGGCCGAACGCCCCGCCTAGCGGACGCGCCCCGATTCCACATCACCGACGGCGCGCGAAACCTGCGCGATCCGCTGCGCGCGCGAGGGATGCGTGCCCAGGATATGGTTGCCGGGATCGGGGATTCGCTCGAACAGGCGGGCGCCGTTGATCGGGTTGTAGCCCGCATTCAGCGCGATGATCGAGCCGAGGTAATCGGCCTCCAGCTCCCAGTCGCGCGAATAGTAGCGCGAGCCGACATTGGCGCCGATCTGCTGCGCGCGCTCGATCGCGCCGGCATCGCCGCCATAGGCCGAGGCCAGCGTGCCCAGCACCACCGCCGCCGCCGACGCCGCGCCCGAGCGACGGTCGAGATGGTTCAGGATATGATGCGCGGCCTCGTGACCGACGACAAAGGCGATCTCGTCGGCATTACGGGTCTGGGCGATCAGCGACAGGGTGAAGCCCACGATCGGGCGGCCGTTGCGGTCCACCGTCTGAAAGGCGTTCGGTTCCTGGTTAGGGCGGTCATCGACGACAAAGGTGAAGTCGCAGCTGATCGGGCGCGTCCGGCGCAGCAGGCACTCCTCGCGCACGGTCGGCTCCATCCGGCGCATGACCTGAACGAAGGTGCGAGCCGCCGCATCCGGCGTGCCCTGATGCGCCGTCGCCGCGGGGGGCAGCGTCACGCGTGTGGCCACCGGCGCCAGAACCGGCCCGCCCGGCGCGGGCGCATCCATCGGCATGGGCGCGCAGGCGCCAAGGCCAAGCAGCCCCGCGAGGATCAGCGCCGGAAACCTGTTCAACCTGAGACCCATCGACCTGCCTCGACCCTGCCGTCATTCTTGTTGGTGCAAGCATATCCCGCGCGGTCGGCCCCTGCAAACCCCCGGCGCTTGTGCCCGGCGCGCAATCACGCGATTGTCGGGCCTGCATGACAGGAGGAAGCGATGTTCACCATCGAGCATGATTTCGACGCCACCGTGATCACGCTGATCGACGAGGCCGAGCCGAACACCCGCCCCCTGAACGAGGATGTGGTGATCCTGAATTTCGATGACCGCGTGGTGATCGAACAGATGAGCGACGATGGCGACGAGGTGGTCCGCATCACCTTCACCATGCATCAGCTGGCCGAATTGCGCGCCGCCCTGAACCTGCCCGAGGGCAATTACCGGCTGGAACGCCCCGCCTGAGCCCTGCAAGAGGAACCGATCATGCAGAACCGCAACGACGCCGCCATGGCCTTTCTGGCCGCCAGACGCTCGCATCCGCCCAAACTTCTGGCCGAACCCGCGCCAGACCGGGACGAGGTGATGCGCCTGCTGACCCTTGCCGCCCGCGCCCCCGATCACGGCAAGCTGGAACCCTGGCGCTTTCTGGTCCTGACGCGGCCCGTACTGGACCGCCTGACGCCGATCCTGCACAGGGCGGTTCTGGATGCCGGGCAGGACGAGGCCACTGCCGACAAGGCGGCCTCGGCCCTGTCATCGCCGCTGATCGTGGGGGTGATCCACAGCCCCGTCGAAAGCCCCAAAGTGCCGGAATGGGAACAGGTCCTGTCGGCGGGCGCGGTCTGTCTGGGGCTGGTCAATGCGGCGCTGGCCTCGGGCTGGGGGGCAAGCTGGCTGACCGGTTTCGCCGCGCTGAACCAGGATTTCGCGACGGCCCACTTGGGCCTTGAACCCGGCGAACGCGTGGCCGGGCTGATCCATATCGGCAGCCGCGGTGACGCCCCGCCCGACCGCCCCCGCCCGGATATCGAGGCCAAGACGCGCTGGCTGGAATGATCCGCGCGCTGCATGCCCTTGCGCTTGGCTGGGCGGATCTGCTGCGGCCCGCGACGCTGCGGCTTGTTCTGGCGGGCATGGCGCTGACGATCGGGCTGTTCATCGGGCTTCAGGCGGCGATCTTCTGGGCGCTGCGGCTGATGGTGCCGGGCGGTCTCGCGCTGCCCTGGCTGGGCGAGGTGCAGATCGGCCCGGTCCTGTCCTGGGGCTCGCTGGCGCTGTTTCCGTTGATGGGGATCTTCCTGATGGCGCCTGTCGCGGCCCTGTTCTCGGGCCTCTTCGCCGAGAATGTCGCCGCCGAGGTCGAGCGGCGGCACTATCCCGACCGACAGGGCGTGTCGCTGGATTTCATGGATTCGCTGCTGGAATCGCTGGCGGTCATGGCGGCGGTGCTGGGCATCGGCATCGTGGCGCTGCTGCTGACGCCGTTTATTGGCCCGCTGGCGCCGGTCATGTTCTACATGGCGAATGGCTGGCTGCTGGGGCGCGAGTTCTTCCAGATGGCGGCCCGCCGCCACCTGTCAGAGGTTGAGGCGCGCCGCCTGCACCAGCGTCATGCGGGGGCGATCCTGATCACCGGCGCGCTGGTCGCGGTGGGCCTGACCGTGCCGCTGCTGAACATCGCGCTGCCTCTGCTGGCGGCGGCGGCGTTCACGCATCTTTACCACAAGGTCAGCGGATCAGCTGATCCAGATGCGAGATATCCGAGCGGGTGATGATCTCGCCAAAGATGATGTAAGCGATCACCGCCCAGGTCGCCGAGGTGATCAGCGTCGTCCAGATCAGCTTGCGCCGCCAGGGCACGCCCGCCGGGGCGCCGGCATGGGTGCCGTGCACGATTTCGCCCGCATCGGCCTGACTGCGCTGGCCGATCGGCATGACGACGAACAGGGTCAGAAACCACAGGGACGCGTAAAGGACGATTCCGCCGGTCAGGCTCATCAGACTTGCTCCAGTTCGATCAGGCAGCCGTTGAAATCCTTGGGATGCAGGAACAGCACCGGCTTGCCATGCGCGCCGATCTTCGGCTCGCCCGAGCCGAGGACACGGGCGCCCTCGGCCTTCAGCCGGTCGCGCGCGGCCAGGATATCGGCGACCTCGTAACAGATATGGTGGATGCCGCCCGCGGGGTTCCGTTCCAGAAAGGCCGCGATGGGGCTGTCGTCGCCAAGCGGCGCGACCAGTTCGATCTTGGTGTTCGGCAGATCGATGAAGACCACCGTGACGCCGTGATCGGGCTCGTCCTGAGGGGGGTGGACGACCGCGCCAAGCGTGTCGCGATATTGTGCCGAAGATGCCGCAAGGTCCGGCACGGCGATGGCCACGTGATTCAGGCGTCCGATCATCTTTCCCTCCGTCTGGCGCGCGTTCTACGCCTTTCGACGAGCGGGGGAAAGAAAAACCGGGTGCGGTTAACCGCGCATTAGCGATTCGGGTCTTTACTGATGGAAAGCCGTTGAGGGGATCGAACCATGCAGACACATCAGCAGCACGCCGTCGAAAAGCCCTTGCCCATGTGGCGTTTATCGTTGCCGAAGCGGCCTTTGACCGGCCTGACGGTCCTGGTGGTCGAGGATTCTCGTTTCGCCAGCGAGGCGGTGCGACTGCTCTGCCTTCGCTCGGGTGCGCGGATTCGCCGCGCGGATTGCCTGGCCTCGGCGGCGCGGCATCTTCAGACCTATCGGCCCGCCGTGGTGATCGTGGATCTGGGCCTGCCCGACGGCGACGGCGCCGACCTGATCCGCCAGATGGCGCGCGCCGATCATCGCGTGCCGGTGATCCTGGGCATCTCGGGCGACCCGGATGCCGAGGACGTGGCCCTTGCCGCCGGCGCGGACGGGTTCCTGCCCAAGCCCGTCGAAAGCCTCGCGCGGTTCCAGCAGGCGATCCTGTCGGCCATGCCGCCCGAACAGACCGGACCCGGACTGCGGCTTTTGCCCGATGACATGATCCAGCCCGACCCGTCTGGCCTGCGTGACGATCTGGCCCATGTGGCCGAGGTGCTGACCCAGGCCAGCGACACGACCGAGATCGAGTATATCGCCCGCTTTCTGGCCGGCGTCGCGCGCTCGGCCCATGACGGGCCGCTGGAGCAGGCGGCCAATGCCCTGGCCCGCGATCACGAGGCGGGCCACGCGGTGGCGGCCGACCTCGCGCGGGTCAGCACGATGGTCCATGACCGCCTGTCCCGCGTAGCCGAAATGTAGGGCTCAGACCCGGATCTTGGCCGCGTCCCGCGCCAGCGCCTCGGCCGTGGCATTGCGGCGGTACCACATTGTCACGAAGGACGAGGTGATGACGATGAACAGACTGTAGAGAACTGGAATGAACAGCACCTCCTGCTGCTGCGTGCCGGTGAAGGTCAGCGTGATCACCAGCGCCGCCAGCGGCCCGTTCTGGATCCCCGTCTCAAGGCTGATGGTCCGGGCGCGGTTGCTGTCCTGCCGCAGGGCGCGCGCCATCCAGTAGCCCAGCAACATCCCCGTCAGGCCGATCCCGATGGCCGCGACATAGACCGGCAGGCCCGTGTTCAGCAGCATCTCGTAATTGCGCGGCACCCAGGACCCGATCAGGAACAGGATGACGACCACGCCCAGCAGAGACCCCAGAAGCTCGATCGTGGCACCGGCATTGGCGTTGACCTTTCGCAGCACCATGCCCAGCACCGTCGGCACCAGCAGCACCACCAGAACCTGCGCGATATTGCCCGCGGGGATGACATATTCGCCCGTCACCCCGGCCAGACCGCTATAGAAGCTCAGCAGCAGCGGCACCGTCACCACCGCGACCAGCGTCGAGACGGTGGTCATCATGATCGACAGCGCCAGCACGCCCTTGGAGAAATAGGCGAAGATGTTGCTGGTCGTGCCGCCCGGCATGCAGGCGATCAGGATCAGCCCCACCGCCATCGCCGGAGGCAGGCCCAGGATCATCGCCAGCGCGTAGCCCAGAAACGGCATGATGACGTATTGCGACAGCAGCCCGACCAGAATGCCCTTGGGCTTGCGGAACGCGATCAGGAAATCGCGCCAGGTCATCGAAGAGCCCATGCCCAGCATGATGACCATCATCATGATCCCGAGCAGCGTCGTTTCGGTTTCCGTCAGCATGGCGCACCCTTTCCGGCGAATTCACGGGCGATCTCGGCCTTGAGGTCCTTGCGGAGGATCTTGCCGATGGGCGATTTTGGCAGTTCGTCGCGGAAGATGATCGAACGGGGCCGCTTGTAATCGGTCAGATGGCTGCGGCAATGCGCGGTGATCTCGGCCTCGGTCAGCTCGGCCGGGTGGTCGGGATTGCGAACGATATAGGCGCGCACGGCCTCGCCCGTCCTGGCGTCGGGGATGGCGACGACGGCGGATTCAAGCACCCCCTCCATCAGGGACAGCACGTCCTCGATCTCGTTGGGATAGACGTTGAAGCCCGAGACCAGCACCAGATCCTTCTTGCGGTCCACGATCCGCAGGAAGCCGCCCTCGTCCATCACCGCGACGTCGCCGGTCAAGAGCCAGCCATCGCGCATTGCCTTGGCTGTCTCGTCATCGCGCTGCCAGTAGCCGCGCATGACCTGCGGGCCGCGCACCGCCAGTTCGCCCGGCTGGCCCTGCAGGGCCAGTTGGCCGTCATCGGCCATCAGCACGACATCGCAGCCCGGCACCGGCAAGCCGATGCTACCGGGGCGCGCGCGCTCGTCCAGCGGGTTGAAGCTGACCAGCGGCGCGGTCTCGGTCAGGCCGTAGCCTTCGGCCAGCGGCGTGCCGGTCATCGTCTGCCAGCGCCGCGCCACCGCCTGATGCAGCGCCGTGCCGCCCGCGATGGCCGCGCGCAGCCGACGCGGCGGATAGGCGGCGAACCATTCCTCGTTCATGAGGCCGTTGAAGAGCGTGTTCACCCCCGTGATCCAGGTCACAGGGTAGTTCTCGATCGCGCGCTGGAGGTTCTGCACCGGACGCGGCGAGGGGATCAGGATGTTGCGCGCGCCCAGTTCGAAAAAGGTCATCAGGTTCGCGGTGAAGGCGAAGATGTGGTAAAGCGGCAGCGCCGTCAGCACACAATCCTCGCGCGTCATCACCCCGCCCGAGACAGCATGGACCTGATCCAGATTGGCAAGGATATTGCCATGCGTCAGCATCGCGCCCTTGGCCACCCCGGTCGTGCCGCCGGTATATTGCAGCAGCGCCAGATCGTCGCGGCCCGTGCCCTGCCAGTAATCCGCGACCGCGACCTTGTGCGCGCGGCCCGCGCTCAGCGCCGCGCGCAGCCGCAGCGTGCGGGCGGGCAGGTCGGGCACGGGCGGCAGGACGCGGTTCCAGTATTTCTGCACGCCCCGCACGATCATGTTCGGCAGGGTCGGGAACAGCTCGGACACGCCCGCCAGAACCACGGTGCCGATATCGGTCTGCGGGATCACCTCGGCCAGCTTGTCGGCGAACATGTCCACGATGACCAGCACCTTGGCGCCGCTGTCGCGGAACTGGTGGATCATCTCGGGCGCGGTATAGAGCGGGTTCGTGTTCACCAGAACGCAGCCCGCCTTGAACGTGCCGAAAGCCGCGATCGGATAGGCCAGCCCGTTGGGCAATTGCACCGCCACCCGGTCGCCCGGCTGCAAACCGCAATCAACGCGCAGAAAGGCCGCGAAGGCGTCCGACATCTCGGCCAGCCTCGCATAGGACAGGCTGCCGTTCATCCCGTTCGGCACGACGCAGGTAAAGGCCGTCCGGCCCGCGTTCTTGCGGCAGGTCTGGTCGGCCAGATCCGCGAGGCTGCGATAACGCGGCGCGGGCAGGTCGTGTGGAATGGATGTGCCGTAGGACGCCAGCCACGGACGTGGCGGCGATGCGTCGTCGTTCATGCTTCCTCCCCGGGACTGTTCTTGTTCTCCGTCCCCGGAGGAATGTTACGCGACAATATCCTTGTGCGAAAAGCGGTTTGGCAGGGCGCGGACGCTACGGAATGCGCCCTGCCGTTGGGTCACTCGCGCGGCAGGACGCGCAGGCGCAGGTCGCGCAGCTGTTCGTTCGTGGGCTCACTGGGGGCGCCCATCATCAGATCCTCGGCGCGCTGGTTCATGGGGAACATGATGACCTCGCGGATGTTCTGCTCATCCGCCAGCAGCATCACGATCCGGTCGATCCCCGCCGCGCAGCCGCCATGCGGAGGCGCGCCATAGCGGAACGCCTTGACCATGCCGCCAAAGCGCTTTTCGACCTCGGAGGCCGGATAGCCCGCCAGTTCAAAGGCCTTGAACATGATCTCGGGCTTGTGGTTGCGGATCGCACCCGAGATCAGCTCGTAGCCGTTGCAGGCCAGATCGTATTGATAACCCAGCACCTTGAGCGGATCGCCCGAAAGCGCCTCCATCCCGCCCTGAGGCATGCTGAAGGGGTTGTGGCTGAAGTCGATCTTGCCGTCGTCGGTCTTTTCATACATCGGGAAATCGACGATCCAGGCGAATTTGAACTGGTTTTCGTCGATCAGCCCCAGCTCGCGGCCGATCTCGGTACGGGCGCGGCCTGCGACGGCCTCGAAGGCTTCGGGCTTGCCGCCAAGGAAGAAGGCCGCGTCGCCCTCGGCCAGACCCAGCTGCACGCGGATCGCCTCTGTCTTCTCAGCACCCAGAGCCTTGGCGATGGGACCGGCGGCCTCGGTCGAGCCGTCCTCGGCCTTGCGCCAGAAGATGTAGCCCATGCCCGGCAGGCCCTGCGATTGCGCAAAGGCGTTCATCCGGTCCGCGAACTTGCGCGACCCGCCGGTGGGGGCGGGGATGGCGCGGACCTCGGTGCCTTCCTGCTCCAAGAGCTTGGCGAAGATCGCGAAGCCCGAGCCGCGGAAATGGTCGCTGACGATCTGCATCTCGATCGGGTTCCTGAGGTCCGGCTTGTCGGTGCCGTATTTCAGAAGCGATTCCGCATAGGGGATCAGCGGCCAGTCGGCATCGACCCGGCGACCGCCGCCGAATTCCTCGAACAGGCCCTGGATCACGGGCTGGACGGTGGCAAAGACGTCCTCTTGCCGGACGAAGGACATCTCCATGTCCAGCTGATAGAAGTCGGTGGGGCTGCGGTCGGCGCGCGGGTCCTCGTCGCGGAAGCAGGGGGCGATCTGGAAATACTTGTCGAAGCCCGCGACCATGATCAGCTGCTTGAACTGCTGGGGCGCCTGCGGCAGGGCGTAGAACTTGCCCGGATGCAGGCGCGACGGCACCAGGAAGTCGCGCGCGCCTTCGGGGCTGCTGGCGGTGATGATCGGCGTCTGGAACTCGGTGAAGCCCTGGTCCCACATCCGGTTCCGGATCGAGCGCACGACCTTGGAGCGCAGCATGATGTTGTTGTGCAGGCTCTCGCGGCGCAGGTCGAGGAAGCGATAGGCCAGCCGCGTCTCTTCGGGGTAGTCCTGATCGCCAAAGACCGGCAAGGGCAACTCGTCCGCGGGGCCCAGCACCTCGATCTCGGTCGCGTAGACCTCGATTTCGCCGGTGGGCAGCTTGGGGTTCACCAGCGAAGCGTCGCGCAGCTTCACGCGGCCGTCGATGCGGATCACCGTTTCGGCGCGCAGCTTGTCCATCGCGGCAAAGGCCGGGCTGTCGCTGTCGGCCAGCACCTGCGTCATGCCGTAATGGTCGCGCAGATCGACGAACAGCACGCCCCCGTGGTCGCGCACCCGGTGGACCCAGCCCGACAGGCGGACGGTTTCCCCGGCATGGGCGGCTTTGAGGTCGCCGCAGGTATGGCTGCGATAGGCGTGCATGATCTTGGTCCCCGTGTTTCCAGCCCCCGCAGAAAACGCGGGACGCGCGGGAAGTCAACCATTGTCGCGGCGCTCAGAACGGGCGCGTGACATTGCCGGTGTAGAAATAGACACCCATCCCTATCGCGAACAGCAGGTTTCCCGCCACGGCATGCAGCACGAAGGCCGCCGGAAAGCCGTGGCGCAGATAGGCGCGCGCGAAGATCCAGCCCCCGATGAAGGTCATCGCCGCCACGATCCAGGACCAGTACATCAGATGCGCGAAGGCGAAGATCCCAGCATTCAGCGCGATGGCCCCCTGCCCGTTCGGCAGGATTGCCCCGTAGCGGTGAAAGAACAGCGGGCGAAAGACCAGTTCCTGCGGCAGCGCCGACAGAAGCGGATAGAGCAGGAACAGCACAATAAGGAAGTCGGGCCGGTTGCGGGGCAGGAACCACAGGGCCTCGGGGCGCATCAGCGACAGGATGATCCAGCCCGCCGCCAGCGTGGCCGCGCTGATCCCCGCCAGTTCCAGCCAGGGCATCCGCCGCCAGCCGCGCACCAGCGCCCGCCATTCAAAGCCGCCCGTGCGCCACAGCAGCGCCATGCCAGCGACGGTCAGCAGCGCCAAGGCTGTGAACAACTGCCCCGGCGGCAGCACCAGCGCAATGACAAGCGGCGCCCCGATATAGAGCGCCGCGAATTCCACCATCAGCCAGCGATGTGCCTGTCTTACCTGACCATGCGTCTCTGCAACCATCTTGCCCAGTCCTGAGCCGAGCCGGCAAAGGCGTTGATGTCAGTGTCCCCCTGGATGCCGGGGACGATGCCAGTGCCGGTATATTGCCAGAAGGTCCAGCGCTGCCCGGGATAGGTCACGCTGGGGTGATTGGCGACCGAGCGCAGCCAGAATTCGGCATTCATGCGCCCCATGTCGTTCTCGCGGTAGAAATCTACGGTGGTGTAGATGATCGGCCGCTGCCCGTAATGCCGCCCGACGATATCCATGAAGATGTTCGCCTCGCGGTGGATCTCGCTGGCCGGGGGACGGCGCGGGCAATTGCGCGAGTTCGTCCATTCAAGGTCCAGCACCGGCGGCAGCGATCCGGCCTCGCGCGGGACGTTCTGAATGAACCAGCGCGCCTGTTCGGCCCCGGTGCGGCAGAAGAAGTAGAAGTGATAGCCCCCCCGCGGAATGCGGGCCTGAGCAGATTGCGCCCAATAGCGGCGGAAATTGGGGTCGACATGATCGCCTCCTTCGGTCGCCTTGATGAAGGCGAAGCTGATGCCCGCATTGCGCACCCGCATCCAGTCGATGTCGCCCTGCCAGCGCGACACGTCGATGCCGTGGACCTGATGCACGTAGGGCGAGCCGCCGCTCCAGGGATGGGGGGCGCGATCGCCAAGCGCGGGGTTCGCGCCCGGTCCGGGCGAGGTCTCCATGACGCCGCGTCCGATCTGCGGGGCGCTGCTTCGTGGCGGGGTTCGGGAACATGCCACCGCTACCGACACAATCAGCACTCCAAGCAGCAGCCTGACCAGATGTTTCATCCTGCCCCGTTCCCTCTTGTCCGAGATCATCGCCTGTCCGTGCTTGCCGCACGTTTGTTGCGTTTATCTCAGAGGCCGAGGGCAAAGTCACCGCGCGAAGGCGGTCACGAAACCGTCAGGATGTCACAAGGTCCGGTACCCCGCGCCTTACGGGCTGGGGGTGGCCGGGTCGTCCATGGGCGCGCCCGTCGTGGCGGGCTCGGGCGTCAGGGCGTCGGATGTGACCGGGGGCGCGGTCTCTTCCTCGCGGCCGGCGGCTTCGGTCGTGGGCACGCTGGCGGGGGGCGCGGTGTTGGCGATGCCGTCGCCGCCGTCATCGACGACGCCGGGCCGGAACACCATGAAGGCGATCAGCGCGGCCAGCAACGCCACCGCAATCGCGATCAGCGCGGGCTTGTGGCGCGAGGCCGCTTTGGGGGGTTCGTGGTTATGGGACATGTCATGCTCGCAATTCGCTCTGTTATCTGGCCAACGCGGCGGCAAAGGCCGGGGTTCCCCCCGCCTCCGCGACAAGGGGCGCGGCTTGGGGTGCCCGGCGGCGCCCTCCATTCGGCAGCCGTTCGATGCAAATGGAGAGGTCCGGTAGACACTGGCACGGATATTGCCACATCCTTCTGGTTGAACAGAGGGTGGGCCATCATGCTTGAACAGACGACTGACGAAGCCGCATTTCAGCCGGGGGCGATGCCGGACACTGACGGGCAACTGGACGCCATTGCAGATGCCGCCACCCGCCTGGGGCACGATATCGTGGACGTGACCGGGTTCCTCGATTCGGTCCTGGAGGCGGCCAAGGATCAGGCCGCGCGGCTGGAAACGGTCAGCCAGGCGTCGGGGCGGCTTTCTGCCGCGGGCCTGTCGATGATCGACCTGTCCGATCGTCTGGGCGGCGATTTCGAATCGCTGTCGGGCACGCTGGAACGGGCCTCGGGGCAATTGCGGACAGCGATGGGCAGCAGCCAGGACGTGATCGCCTGGGTCGCCACCTTCGCCTCGCGGCTGGCCCAGATCGACCAGGCCATGGCCGCAGCCCGCAGATCCAACCAAGAGATCCTGCGCATCGCACGCGAGGTGAACATCCTCGCCATCAACGCCCGGATCGAGGCCGTGCGCGCCGGGTCCGCCGGCAGCGGCTTCGGCATCATCGCCGAGGCCGTGACGAACCTGTCGGGCCAGACCGAAAGCGCCGCGCGCGACGTGACCGAAACGATCCAGTCGCTTGGCGTGATGCTGCGCGACCTTCAGGCCGAGGCGGCCCAGACCTCGGAACAGGCCGGGGCCAGCCTGACCCAGACGCGCGAGGCGGAAACCGCCCTTGGCGTCGTGTCGCAATCCAGCGGCATCATCGGCACCCATCTGCACGAGATGCGCGACAGCGCGGGCCGGATGCGCCATGAGGTCGACGCCTTCGGGCCGGTCTTCGACGCGCTCGGGGCCTCGGTCCGGCATCAGACCGGCACGGTGGACGAGGCGCGGGGCCGTGTCGGCGGGCTGATTTCGCAAAGCGAGGGGTTGATCCAGACGGCCTATGCGCTTGGCGGGCGGACCGACGACGCGCGCCAGATCGACGATGTGCAGCGCCGCGCCCGCGCCCTGTCGCAGGCGCTGGAAGCGGCGGTCGAGCGGGGCGAGATCTCGGCCGAGGCGCTTTTCGACACACGTTACCAGCCCATTCCCGGCACAAACCCGGCGCAGGTCATGGCGGCCTTCACGCCCGTGACCGACCGCCTGTTCCCCCCCATCCAGGAAGAGGCGCTGGCCGCCAATCCCGGCGCGGTGTTCTGCGCGGCGGTGGATCGCAACGGTTATCTGCCCACGCATAACCGCCGCTTTTCCCAGCCGCAGGGGCGCGATCCGGTCTGGAACATGGCCAATTGCCGCAACCGCCGCATCTTTGACGATCGCGTGGGGCTGGGGGCCGGGCGTTCCACCGCGCCCTTCCTGATGCAGGTCTATCGCCGCGACATGGGCGGCGGGCAGTTCGCCATGATGAAGGACGTCTCGGCGCCGATCTTCGTTCATGGCCGCCATTGGGGCGGGCTGCGTCTGGCCTATGCGTTCTGATCGCAGGAGGGCGCGTCAGAGGCGGCGCTGCGACCCCATGCCCAGCACCCGCGCCCGCTTGCGCGGGTCGCTGTCGAACAGGGCGGCCAGCTGCTCGGTGATGGCTCCGGCCAGTTGCTCGGCATCGGTGATCGTGACCGCGCGCTGGTAATAGCGTGTCACGTCATGGCCGATGCCGATGGCCAGCAATTCCACCGCGCGCTTCTTTTCCACCATCGCGATCACGTCGCGCAGGTGGCGTTCCAGAAAGTTCGCGGGGTTCACCGACAGGGTGCTGTCATCGACCGGGGCGCCGTCGGATATGACCATCAGGATCTTGCGCGCCTCGGGGCGCTTCAGCAGGCGTTTATGCGCCCATTCCAGCGCCTCGCCGTCGATGTTTTCCTTCAGCAGCCCCTCTTTCATCATCAGGCCCAGATTGGGGCGCACCCGCCGCCAGGGCGCATCGGCGGGCTTGTAGATGATGTGGCGCAGATCGTTCAGGCGACCGGGCTGGGCGGGGCGGCCATTGGCCAGCCACGCCTCGCGCGATTGCCCGCCCTTCCAGGCGCGGGTGGTGAAGCCCAGGATCTCGACCTTGACGCTGCAGCGTTCCAGCGTGCGGGCCAGAACGTCGGCGCAGATCGCGGCGATGCTGATCGGGCGCCCGCGCATCGAGCCCGAGTTGTCGATCAGCAACGTGACGACCGTATCGCGGAACTCGGTGTCCTTCTCGACCTTGAAGGACAGGGGCGTCGTCGGGTTCGCCACCACGCGCGCCAGACGGCCCGCATCCAGCACGCCTTCTTCCTTGTCGAATTCCCAGCTGCGGTTCTGCTGGGCCTGAAGGCGGCGCTGCAGCTTGTTGGCCAGCCGCGAGACAGCGCCACGCAGCGGGTCAAGCTGCTTGTCCAGATAGGCGCGCAGGCGTTCCAGCTCGGCCGGGTCGGCCAGATCCTCGGCGCGGATCTCCTCGTCCCAGGTCTGGGCAAAGACCTTGTAATCGGCGCTGGCCTCGCTGACCGGAGGCGGCAGGTCGGGCGGGGTCTCGGCCTCGGGCATCTCGGCCTCGTCGCCCATCTCCTCGTCCGAGGCATCGTCCATGCTGACCTGGGCCTGCCGCTCGTCCTGGGTCTGTTCCTGGCTGCGTTCGGGGCTGGCCTCGGCCTCGTCGCTGTCATCCTGCTCGCGCGACTGGTTGTCGCCGGATTCCTCTTCCTCTTCCGAGGAATCGTCGCCGTCGTCTTCCTGAGGTTCGTCCGGGTCCTCGCCCAACTGGTCGCCATAGCCCAGATCGCTGATGATCCGCCGGGCCAGGCGCGCAAAGGTGGATTGATCGGCCAGCGCCGCGTCCACATCGGCCAGCGCACCGCCTGCCTGTTCCTCGATGAAGGGGCGCCACAGATCGGCCACATGCTGTGCGCCGGGCGGCAGGGCGCGGCCCGTCGCCGCCTGACGCAGCACATAACCCGCCGCCACCGACAGGGGCGCGTCGGCGGGCGACTTGATCTGCGCATAGCCCTTCTTGTCGGCATCCGCGCCGATCCGCACGTCGATATTGGACAGCGCGCCGGGCATGTCGCGGGCGCCCAATGCCTCGCAACGGGCGGTTTCCAGCGCCTCGTAGATCTCTCGCGCCATGGGGCCTGCGGGGGCATAGCGCGCATGGGTCGCGGCGTCGTGATGGCGCATCCGCATCGCCAGCGCATCGGCGGTGCCGCGCGCCAGCAGAACCTCGTCGCGCGACATCCGGCGGCTGACCAGAGGCAGACGCATCGTGTCGCCCGTCACCCCGGCCGGGTCGGCGCTGAAGGTCACGTTCAGCTCGCCCTCGCCCGACAGGGCGCGCGTGGCCTCGGTCAGGGCCTTCTTGAACGGGTCGGCGGGATTGTCGGATTTCATCATGACCAAGATAGACCACCACGGGCGCCCGCAGGCAAGGGGGCGCGGCTGCGCCTAGTCGCCACCCTCAAAGCGGCAGAAATCGGGCGCCGCACCGCCCCGCGCGGCCCATTCGGCGGGCGTCAGGCGCAACGCCTCGCGGCCCGTCAGGGTCACGTCATCGGCATCAGGCGCACCCGAAGCCGACTCCCACCGCCCGGACAGAAGGTTCCAGTCGCAGCGCCCGGTGGCGGCGGTGATGCGGTCCCAGCTGGACAAGGTATAGCCCGCCACCAGAACCTGACCGTCGCGTTCGGCAAGGGTCAGCGTTTCTTCCCAGGCATGGCGACCGACGGCGGTCTGCTGGGCGTGAACCCGCAGGCTGCCATTCGGCGCGACATCGAGGAAGGGCCCCTGCCCCGCCATCTGCCCGGCCCAGACCAGACCGCGCACCACGACGACAGGCTGGCCTGCCGCTTCGTCGGGATGGCCCGCAAGGATGACCAGATCGGCCAGCCCCTCGGCCTCGTCGGCCAGAAGGATGGCGCGTTCCTCGCCGATATGGGCATCCGAGATCTCGACCGTGACCGCCGACAGGATGCGCGGCAGGATCGCCGCCTCGTCCGCGCCAAGCTGGGCCAAGGCCGGCCCGGCCATCAGCGAAAACGCCAGCGCCGCGCGCATCACTGTGCCTTGGCGGCCGCGCTTTCGGGCAGCTCTTCGTCGAACAGGCGCTGATAGAACTCGGCCACGGTCTGACGCTCCAGCTCGTCGCACTTGTTCAGGAAGGTCAGCCGGAAGGCATAGCCGACATTGTTGAAGATGCGCGCGTTCTGCGCCCAGGCGATGACCGTGCGAGGCGACATGACCGTGGACAGGTCGCCCTGCATGAAGGCGGTGCGCGTCAGGTCGGCCAGCGTCACCATCTGGCCGATGGTCTTGCGGCCCTTCTCGTTGTTGTATTGCGGCACCTTGGCCAGAACGATCGCGGCCTCGGCATCGTGGGACAGGTAGTTCAGCGTGGCGACCAGCGACCAGCGGTCCATCTGGCCTTGGTTGATCTGCTGCGTGCCGTGATAAAGGCCGGTCGTGTCGCCCAGACCAACGGTGTTGGCGGTGGCGAACAGGCGGAAATAGGGGTTCGGGGTGATGACCTCGTTCTGGTCCAGCAGGGTCAGCTTGCCGTCGGCCTCCAGCACGCGCTGGATCACGAACATCACGTCGGCGCGGCCCGCATCGTATTCGTCGAACACGATGGCGGTGGGGTTGCGCAGCGCCCAGGGCAGGATGCCTTCGTGGAACACCGTCACCTGCTTGCCATCGACCAGCTTGATCGCGTCCTTGCCGATCAGGTCGATCCGGCTGACATGGCTGTCCAGGTTCACCCGCACGCAGGGCCAGTTCAGCCGCGCGGCCACCTGTTCGATATGCGTCGATTTGCCCGTGCCGTGATAGCCCTGGATCATCACGCGGCGGTTATAGGCAAAGCCCGCCAGGATCGCCATCGTGGTGTCGGGGTCGAACTTGTAGGTGCTGTCGATCTCGGGGACGCGCTCGGTCCGGTCAGCGAAGCCCTTGACCTTCATGTCGCTGTCCAGACCGAACACTTCGCGCAGGTCGATCTCTTCGGTGGGTTTGGCGTTCATGTCCAGCATCGGTCCGGCCCTTTCCTGCATGTCGGCGCATTGATCGCGCATTCCCGCCGAAGGCGCAAGGAGGCCGCGTTGACGCGCCATGCCCCCTTTCATAAGGTGGCGCCACTTTCCACAACAGGACGGACAGCCCGTGACAGACGTTCGCCGCACCGAACTGGAGCAGATGATCGCCCGCGTGGCCCTTGGGGACCGCGAGGCCTTCGACCGGCTTTACGAGGCGACCTCGGCCAAGCTTCACGCCATCTGCCTGTCGGTCCTGAAAGACCGCCCCGAGGCCGAGGAAACGCTGCAGGAGGTCTATATCCGCATCTGGCAGAACGCCGCGCGCTATGCCTCGAACGGATTGTCGCCGATGACCTGGCTGATCACGATCGCGCGCAACCGTTCGATCGACCGGCTGCGCGCGCGCAGTTCGCGCCCCGCCACCGCCCCCGCCGAGGCGGCCGAGACCATGCCCTGCGACGCGCCCAGCCCGGAACATGCAACCATTCGCGCGCAGGAACGGCGGATGCTGGACGAATGTCTGGCCCAGCTGGCCGCGCCGCAGGCCCATGCCGTGCGGGCCGTCTATCTTGAAGGCGTCACCTATGCCGATCTGGCCGAACGCGAGGGGATGCCCATCAATACCGTGCGAAGCTGGCTGCGCCGCAGCCTGCTGCGCCTGAAGGATTGTGTGAGCCAATGACCGAGGATCTTCCCCTCACGCCCGACGAACAGGATCAGGCGCTGGCCGCCGAGCTGGCGCTTGGGCTGCTCTCCGGCCCCGAAGCCGAGGCCGCCGTGGCGCGCCTGTCCACCGATCCGGCCTTTGCCCAGCTTGTGCGCGACTGGCAGGAGCGGCTGGCCGCGATGGCCGAGAACCTGACCCCGGTCATGGCCCCCGCCCGCGCCCGTCAGGGCATCCGCGAAAGGCTGGGACATATCGCCGCGCCGCTGGCCGAGGACCCCGCCGCGCCCAGCGGCTGGTGGCGCGGCCCCTGGGCGGTTCTGGGCGGCCTGCTGGCCGTGGCCGTCCTGGCCGCGGTCCTGGTCCTGCCGGGCCTGCCGGGCCGCGAGGCGCCCGCCCCCGCCGCGCCCGACTATCGCGCCGAACTGATATCCGAGGATCAGGCGCTGCGCGTTGCTGCACTGGTCGATGGCCGCGAGATGGAGATCGCGTTGGAAGCCGGTCCCCCCGCAGCGGGCCGGGATTACGAGATCTGGTGGATCGAACCCGACGGGTCGGCCCCCATCTCGATCGGCCTCGTCCCGCGAGAGGGCAATCTGCGCATGACCCTGCCCGAGGGTCTGGACCCGTCCGACGCAATCCGCATCGCGCTGTCCAACGAACCCGAGGGCGGCTCGCCCACCGGGCAGGCGACCGGGCCGGTCGTCGCCATCGCGCCGCTCACGTCATCGTGATGAACTGAACCGGGGCGCGGGCAACTTGGCCGCGCCCGCTCCGTGGATGGAGGCAGAGGGTGCAAAGCGCACCCCGCCAACGGAGGAAAACCAAATGCGTAAAGCGACCCTGAAACTCGGTGCCCTGTTTGCCGCCAGCATCGCGCTGGCCGTGCCCGCCATCGCGCAGAACCGCATCGTCGGCGGCGCCGAGATGTTTCCCAACCGCAACATCGTCGAGAATGCCGTGAACTCGGCCGATCACACCACGCTGGTCGCCGCCGTGCAGGCCGCCGGTCTGGCCGAGACGCTGACCGGTGCAGGCCCCTTCACCGTCTTCGCGCCGACCAACGCGGCCTTTGCGAAACTGCCTGCGGGCACGGTCGAGGACCTGCTGAAGCCCGAGAACCTGGCCACGCTGCAGACGATCCTGACCTGCCACGTCGTCCCGACCGAGGCGTTCTCGCCCGCTGTCGGCCGCATGATCATGCAGGGCGGTGGCAGCGCCGAGTTGCAGACGGTGGGCGGCTGCACGCTGACCGCCTCGATCCGCGAGCGTGACAACGCGCTGCTGATCTCGGACGAGAATGGCACCACGGCGGTGGTGAACATCCCCGATGTGGATCAGGCCAACGGCGTCATCCACGTGATTGACACGGTGCTGCTGCCCGCCTCGTAAGGCCGCCTGCCCGCCGACACCAGACCCGCCCGGCGCCGCGCCCGGGCGGGTCTTTTCATGCCGCATCACGGCACCATGGCGATCACGCCGATGTCAGAACGGTGTGATCGCCACGCGGCAACTTCGGTGCGTCGCCCTCGTGGATAAGGGCATCGGGCGAAGGGATCGCCCGCCACCATAACTGGAGGATATCATGACCATCCGCTTCAAGACCCTCGGTGCTTCGATCCTTGCAACCAGCATGATGGTGGCCCTGCCGGCCATGGCTGACAATCACGCCAATCCGATGGTCGGCGGCGCCGAGATGCTTGCCGAGCGCAACATCGTCGAGAACGCCGTGAACTCGGCCGACCACACCACGCTGGTCGCCGCCGTTCAGGCCGCGGGCCTTGTGGACACGCTGGCCGGTGAAGGCCCGTTCACGGTCTTTGCCCCCGTCAACGCCGCTTTTGAGGCGCTGCCCGACGGCACGGTCGAGACGCTGCTGCAGCCCGAGAACCTGGAACAGCTTCAGACCATCCTGACCTGCCATGTCGTCGCCGGTGACGTTCACGCGGCCCAGGTGGCCGAACTGATCGAGGCCGGCGGCGGCGAGGCCGCGCTGGAAACCGTGGGCGGGTGCACGCTGACCGCCTCGGTCGCCGAGGACGGCTCGGTCCAGATCACCGACGAGAACGGCAATGCCGCCACCGTAACCATCGCCGATGTGGACCAGTCGAACGGCGTCATCCACGTCATCGACGCGGTGCTGCTGCCCGCCTCGTAACGCGCCCCTGTCCCTGACCGCCCCCGCCCGAGGGGCGGCAAATCAGGCCCGCATCCCCTACGGATGCGGGCCTTTTTGCGTTTTGGCGGACGATTTTGTTCGCATTCACAGAAAACGCTCACGTGAGGAAAACACGCGCGCATGAACGAATAATATTGACCGTATAGTCTGAATTTTACATGACTGTTACATTGGCTTTGCGGGACCGTCACAGCACGCCGATAGGCGGGGCGCGTCACGCAACCCCAAAGGGGAGGAATGAGGGAACATGATCCGTTACAGCACAGCATCCGCGATTGCGCTGATCGCCTCGTTTGGTGCCGCTCAGGCCCAGACCACCGTTGAATGGTGGCACGCCATGGGCGGCGAGCTTGGCGCTAAACTCGAGCAGGTCGCGCAGAACTTCAACGACAGCCAGGACGAATTTCGGGTGATGGCGTCCTACAAGGGCACCTATCCCGAGACGATGACTGCCGCGATCGCCGCGTTCCGCGCGAACCAGCAGCCCGCCATCGTGCAGGTCTTCGAGGTCGGCACCGGCACGATGATGGCCGCCGAGGGCGCGATCGTTCCCGTCTATCAACTGATGGAAGAGCACGGCGACGGTTTCGACCCGTCGATCTTCCTGCCGCAGGTCGTGGGCTACTACACCGACACGAACGGCAACATGCTGTCGATGCCGTTCAACAGCTCGACCCCGATCCTCTATTACAACAAGACCGTGTTCGAGGCCGCCGGCCTTGACCCCGAACAGCCCCCCCGGACCTGGCAAGAGCTGGAGCAGATGAGCCGCCAGATCATGGAATCCGGCGCGGCGCCCTGCGGCTTCACCAGCCAGTGGATCAGCTGGATCCAGACCGAGAACTTCAGCGCCTGGCACAACCAGCCCATCGGCACCGGCGAGAACGGCTTTGCCGGTCTGGATTCGCGCCTGACCCTGAACGGCGAGGCGCAGGTGCGCCACTGGGGCAACCTGAAGCAATGGGCCGACGAGGGCCTGTTCCGCTATGGCGGCCCGGTGGGCGGCGACAACGCACCCCCGGCGTTCTACGCGCAGGAATGCGCGATCTACATGGCCAGCTCGGCCGCCCGCGCGGGCGTGATCGCCAACACGGAAGGCTTTGATCTGGGCTTTGGCATGCTGCCCTATTACGACGATATCGAGGGCGCGCCGCAGAACTCGATCATCGGGGGCGCCACGCTGTGGGTGCTGTCGGGCAAATCGGACGAGGAATACAAGGCCGTCGCCGCGTTCTTCGACTATCTGACCCAGCCCGAGGTGCAGGCCGACTGGGCCGAGCCGACCGGCTATCTGCCGATCACCCAGGCCGCCTATGACCTGTCCACCGAGCGCGGCTTCTACGCCAACAACCCCGGCGCGGAAACCTCGATCCAGCAGATCACCCTGAACGAGCCGACCGAGAATTCGAAGGGTCTGCGTTTCGGGAACTATGTCCAGATCCGCGGCATCATCGACGAAGAGTTCGAGCAGATGCTGGCCGGTTCCAAGGACGCCCAGGGCGCGCTGGATTCGGTCGTCGCCCGCGGCAACGACCTGATCGAACAATTCCAGGCGCAGAACCAGTAACCTGCCCCGGATGATTGCAGGGGCCGCGCGTCACCGCGCGGCCCCTCTTGGCACTTTTCCCCGATCCGCATGAAGGCCCGTCACCCGGATGAAGCGCACGATATTCAACAGCCAGCTTCTGCCCTGGCTTCTGCTGGCTCCGCAGCTGGTGATCACATTCATCTTCTTCCTGTGGCCAGCCGCCCAGGCCATCCGGCAGAGCTTCCTGCGCCAGGACGCTTTCGGCATCCGCACGACATTCGTCGGCTTCGAGAATTTCGAGCGCCTGCTGAACAGCCCGGAATACCTGAACTCTTTGCAGGTCACGGCGGTCTTTGCCATCTCGGTCACGTTGCTGTCGATGGGTTTCGCGCTGCTTCTGGCGGTGGCGGTGGACCGGATGCTGCGGTCGGGGCGCGTCTACACGACGGCTCTGGTCTGGCCCTATGCGGTGGCGCCTGCGGTGGCGGGCATCCTGTGGTGGTTCATCTTCAACCCGACCGTGGGGATCATGCCCTATGTGCTGGGCCAGCTGGGCTATGACTGGAACCATATCAGCAATCCGGGCGACGCGATGACGCTGGTGGTCATCGCCAGCGCATGGAAGCAGATCAGCTACAACTTCCTGTTCTTCCTGGCCGGGCTTCAGGCGATCCCGAACAGCCTGCGCGAAGCCGCCGCCATCGACGGCGCGGGCCCGGTGCGGCGCTTCTTCGACATCACCTTTCCGCTGCTGTCGCCCACGACCTTCTTCCTGCTGGTCGTCAACATCGTCTACGCCATGTTCGACACCTTCGCCGTGATCGACACCACGACGCGCGGCGGCCCCGCCCAAGCCACGAACATCCTGGTCTACAAGGTCTATTTCGACGGCTTCGTGGGCCAGAACATGGGCTCGTCGGCGGCGCAATCCGTATTCCTCATGCTGATCGTGACGGTGCTGACCGTGATCCAGTTCCGCTTCATCGAGAAGAAGGTGGCCTATTGATGATCGAGAACCGCCCCGGCCTTCACCTGGCCGCCCATCTTCTGCTGATCTTCGGCGTCTGCGTCGTCGCCCTGCCGGTCTGGGTGGCCTTCGTCGCCTCGACCCACGGGCCGACGGCCTTCATGTCGGGCACGATCCCGATGTGGCCCGGCCCGCATCTGGTCGAGAATTACAGCCGCATGCTGGACAGCGGCCTGTCGACCAGCGGCACGCCTGCGGTCGGCCACATGATGCTGAACAGCCTCATCATGGCCATGTGCATCGCGGTCGGAAAGATCGTGATCTCGGTCCTGTCGGCCTTTGCCATCGTCTATTTCCGCTTTCCCTTCCGGGGGCTGGCCTTCTGGTGCATCTTCGTGACGCTGATGCTGCCGGTCGAGGTGCGGATCGTTCCGACCTTCCAGGTCGTGGCCGATCTGGGGATGCTGAACAGCTATGCGGGCCTGACGATCCCCCTGATCGCCAGCGCCACGGCCACGTTCCTGTTCCGGCAGGTCTTCCTGACCATCCCGGACGAGCTGACCGAGGCCGCCCGCATCGACGGCGCGGGCCCGATGAAGTTCTTCCGCGACATCCTTCTGCCGCTGTCGCGCACCAATATCGCGGCGCTTTTCGTGATCCTGTTCATCTATGGCTGGAACCAGTATCTCTGGCCGCTGCTGATCACGACCAGCGCCGACTATTACACAATCGTTGCTGGCATCCGGCGCATGGCTGACGCCGTGGACGGTCTGCCGCAATGGCATCTTGTCATGGCGACAGCCATGCTGGCGATGATCCCGCCCGTTCTGGTGGTGATCTTCATGCAGCGCCTGTTCGTCAAAGGCCTTGTCGAGACGGAGAAATAACGTGGCGTCCATCACCCTTCACAATCTGGGCAAGCTTTATGCCGGCGGCAGCCGCGCGGTGGGCGACGTGAACCTGGACATCGCCGATGGCGAATTCATCGTGCTGGTCGGCCCCTCGGGCTGCGGCAAGTCCACGCTTCTGCGCATGGTCGCGGGGCTCGAGGAAATCTCCGAGGGCGAGGTCCGCATCGGCGACCGTGTCGTGAACAAGCTGGAACCGGCCGAACGCGACATCGCCATGGTGTTCCAGAACTACGCGCTTTACCCGCATATGTCGGTGCGCCAGAACCTGGCCTATGGCCTGAAGAACCGCGGCACCCCGCGCGCCGAGATTGATCGCCGCGTGAACGAGGCCGCCGAGATCCTGCAGATCGGCCCCTTCCTCGACCGCAAGCCCCGCGCCCTGTCGGGCGGCCAGCGCCAGCGCGTCGCCATGGGCCGTGCCATCGTGCGCGAACCGGCCGCGTTCCTCTTTGACGAGCCGCTGTCGAACCTCGATGCGAAACTGCGCGTGGCCATGCGGCTGGAGATCAAGCAGCTTCAGAAGCGGCTGGCCACGACCTCGATCTATGTGACGCATGACCAGCTCGAGGCGATGACGCTGGCCGACCGGCTGGTCGTGCTGAACGGCGGCAAGGTCGAACAGATCGGCACGCCGCTAGAGGTCTATCGCCGCCCGGCCTCGGCCTTCGTGGCGGGCTTCATCGGCAGCCCGGCGATGAACCTGATCGACAGCCGCGCCGTGCCGCATCTGCCGGGCACCGCCCATGCGGGCATGGTCGGCATCCGCCCCGAGGACCTGACCCTTGCGCCGGACGGCCCCATCGAGATGCAGGTTCTGGCCATCGAGGAACTGGGCGCGCAGCGTCTGGTCCACGGCACGACCGGCGGCGAAAAGCTGACCATCGCCCTGCCGCCCGAGGGCGAGATCCCGGCGACCCTGCGCCTGAGCTACCGGCCCGAGGCCTTGCACCTCTTCGACCGGGAAACCGGCAAGCGCATCAACTGACAAGCAAAAAGGGCGCCCATTGGGCGCCCTTCCCGTCATGTCCGGCGATCAGCGATCGCGGAAATGGTCGTCGATGTGCTTCTCGGCCTCGTCCTTGGTCCAGCCGTATTTCTCTTGCAGCTTGCCGGCCAGCCGGTCCTTGTTGCCGTCGATCTGGTCCAGATCGTCATCGGTCAGATCGCCCCATTTTTCCTTGGCCGAGCCCTTGAGCTGCTTCCATTTGCCTTGGATGATATCCCAGTTCATGTCGGTCTCCTGCAATTACTGCGTGGTATGCGGGAACAACGACAAGCAGGCCGCGCAGGTTCCCCTAGCGCGGCGGCAGGACCGCGTCGCGCAGCGGGCGGTCCTCGACATGGGCGATCAGGTTCTCCAGTGCGCGCAGGGCCATATCGGTCCTGACCTCATCCGTGGCGGTGCCCAGATGCGGCAGCAGCGTGGCATTGGGCGCGGCGATCAGCGCGGGCGGCACATGCGGCTCAGCGGCATAGACGTCAAGGCCCGCTCCCGCGATGGTGCCAGTTTCCAGCGCGGCGATCAGCGCTGGTTCATCCACCACATCGCCCCGCGCAATGTTGATCAGGACCGAGTTGGGCCCAAGTGCTGACAGTTCCGCCGCCCCGATCATGCCCCGCGTCCCCGCCCCGCCCGGCACGGCGATCACCGCCACGTCGCTGGCGCGCAGCAGGTCATGCAGGTCGCGGATACGCTGCGCGGGCACGTCCAGCGACGACACGGCCGAGCGGTTGAAGAACATCACCTCCATCCCGAAGCCCAGATGGCAGCGCCGCGCGATGGCCTTGCCGATCCGACCCATGCCGATGATCCCGACGCGCCGCCCCGTCACGTCACGGCCCAGAAGCTGCGTCGGATTCCAGCCCTGCCACGCCCCTGCGCGCAGGATGCGTTCGCCCTCGGACGCGCGGCGCAGCGTCATCAGGATCAGCGTCATCGCCAGATCGGCGGTGGCATCGGTCACGACATCGGGCGTGTTGGTGACGGTCACGCCCGCCGCGTGGGCGGCCGCGATGTCGATATGGTTGTAGCCCGCGCCGAAATTGGCCAGCATCCGGCAGCGCAGCGGCCCGTCGAACGCTGCCGCGTTAAAGGCATCGCCAAGCGTCGGAATGATCGCGTCGTAGTCGCGCATCGCCTGCGCGGCTTCGGCTTCCGTCAGCGGATCATTGCCGCGAAAGGTCGCGTCGAAGCGCGCCGCGATCGCCGCCGTCGCGCGTTCGGTCATCGGGCGCGTCACCAGCAGCTTCAATAGAGCCTCCCGCCATTCGGCACGTCCAGATCGGGGCGGATCAGCACGACCTCGCCATCGGGATCGGGCACGCCCAGCACCAGCACCTCGGACCGGACGGGGCCGATCTGGCGCGGCGGAAAGTTCACCACGCACAGGACCTGCTTACCGATCAGCGTTTCGAGCGCGTAATGCCGCGTGATCTGGGCCGAGGATTTCCGTTCGCCCAGCTCGCCCAGATCCAGCCACAGCTTGATGGCAGGCTTGCGCGCCTCGGGGAAAGGTTCGGCGCGGGTGATCGTGGCGACGCGGATATCGACCTTGAGGAAATCGTCGAAGCTGATCGTCATGCCTGTCCCCGGCCAAGCTGGCGGCCGCGTTCGGTCGCGGCGGCGATGGTGCGCGCCATCAGGGGCGGCAGGCCGCGTTCGGCGTCCATCAGCTCGCGCAGCCCCGCCGCCGTCGTCCCGCCGGGCGAGGTGACGTTCTCGCGCAGCCGCGCGGGGTCCTCGTCCTCGTGCACGGCCAGCGCGCCCGCCCCGGCGACGGTGGCCCGCGCCAGATCCAGCGCCAGCGCGGGCGCAAGGCCCTGCGCCTCGCCGGCGGCGGCCATCGCCTCGATCATGTGGAACACATAGGCCGGGCCGCTGCCCGACAGGGCGGTGACGGCGTCCATCTGATCCTCGGATTCCAGCCGGACGACGCGGCCCACGGCGGACATCAGCAATTCGGCCAGCGCCAAATCACTGTCACCCGCGCGCGCATTGCCGATCATGGCCGAGATCCCCTGCCCGATCGCCGCGGGCGTGTTGGGCATCACCCGCACGATGGGCGCGCCCGGAAAGGCCGCCTCAAACGCCGCGATCGTGGTGCCGGCTGCGACCGAGACGACCAGCGTATCCGCAAGGCGCGGCATCTGGCCAAGCGCATCAGCCATCATCTGCGGCTTGACCGCCAGGACCAGAACCGCCGGATCGTCGGGCAAGGCCGCGTTCACGCGGAGGCCCTTGTCCTGCCATTCGGGGGCAAGCCTCGGGTCGATCACCGTGACCGCGCCGGGTTCCAGGCCGCGCGCCAGCCAGCCTTTCAGCATCGCGCCGCCCATCCGGCCGCACCCGACCAAGACCAGTCCGCGCCGGTTGATGTCGTCGAAATCGCTCATCTTTTCCCCCGCATCAGCTTGGGGGCAAGGCCCCCGTCAGGCGCGACCGTAGGTCTCGCCCAAGGCGATGTCCAGCGCGGCGGCGGGGCGGCTGTTGCCCCAGGCGACCAGCTGGAACGAGGGGTAGAAGCGTTCGCAGGCGGTCAGAGCATTGCCGATCATCTGGTCGATCTGCTCGGCCGAGGCGATGGCATCACCCGCCAGAACCAGCCCGTAGCGCCAGACCATCAGCCGCTGCTGCGCCCAGAAGGTGAAGCCGCCATCCCAGACCTGATCATTGGCCAGGTTCAGCGTCTCGTACAATTCGGCCATCCGGTCCGAGGGCGGGTCCATGTCAAAGGTGCAGATCAGGCGCAGCACCTCTTCGCGCGGCGACCAGGCCAGCGTCAGGGAATAGCTGCGCCACTGCCCCTCGACCACCATGGCGATCTGGTCGTCGGCCACGCGGTCGAAATCCCAGTCGTGATGGGTGGCGACGGCCTCGACAATGTCGATGGGGTGGATTTCGTCGCTGGCGATGTAGTGGTCGGTCTGTGCCATGCCTGCCTCGTCCTTCGCCCGGATGCGGTTCTGCCGCCGCTAACCCTATGGCGCCCGCGCTAGATGCGGCAGGGTCGCCGGAATGTTCTTACCATATATCGTGTGCGGCTTTCCCAGGGGTGTAAAGTAAAATTTCGTTAACGCATTGCCTGTGGACAGATTGCGTCCTAGCAGCAGGGTCTGTGCATAAAGCGGGCCAAGGGCAGGATCGCAGGGATGAAGCGGGATCACGGGGGCGATCTGGACGCGGCGCGGGCCCGGTTCGGGGGCGATGACTGGATCGACTTGTCCACAGGAATCAACCGCAATCCCTGGCCGGTGCCGCCTCTGACCGCGCAAAGCTGGACCGCCCTGCCGGGGGCCGAGGCCGAATCGCGGCTGATTCGAAAGGCCGCGTCCTGGTTCGGCTGCCCCCCCGATCACGTGCTGCCCTTGGCGGGGGCGACGGCCGCCATTCAGGCCCTGCCGCGCCTCGACCGGCCCGGTCGGGCGGCGGTTCTGTGGCCCAGCTACAACGAACACGGCGCCAGCCTTGCAGCGGCGGGATGGCAGGTCACGCGCGTGGAAGATCCGCAGCGGATGGCGGGCGCGGATCTGGCCGTCGTGGTGAACCCGAACAACCCCGATGGCCGCGAATGGCCGCCCGTGGCGCTGGCCCGGCTGGCCTCCGATGTCGGGCGTCTGGTCGTGGATGAGAGCTTCGCCGATCCGCGCCCCGACCTGTCGCTGGCCCGCGCGATTCCCGACAACGCGGTGATCCTGCGCAGCTTCGGCAAGTTCTGGGGTCTGGCCGGGCTGCGTCTGGGCTTTGCGCTGGCGCGCCCCGAAACGCTGGCCGCATTGCGCGAGATCGCGGGCCCCTGGGCAGTCAGCGGCCCCGCGCTTGAGATCGGGGCCTTGGCGATGGCCGACCGTGCCTTTGCTGACGAGACCATCGTCTATCACAGCGAGGCCGGTCTGTGGCTGGACATTCAGGCCGCCCGCGCGAGCTGGGATTGCGTCGGCGGAACGCATCTCTTCCGGCTGTATGCTACGCCCGACGCAAGGGCCGCGCAGGACCGGCTGGCCCGCGCCCGGATCTGGTCGCGGCGGTTCCCCTGGTCGGATCGCTGGCTGCGTCTGGGCGTTCCCGGCACGCGCGAGGAACGCGACCGCGTGGCGGATGCATTGCGCGGCTGACAAAGCCCGCGCCAGCAGGCAGGATGGCGCCATGACCGCGCCTCTCTTGTGCATCCTTGCCGCCCTTGCCGTGACATTTTCGCCGCAGAAGGCTGCAGCGGATGCGGCGCTGATCATCCTTGATCGGGGGCAGTTGCCCTTTGAACTGGGGCCGGGCCATCCGGCCAACAGCCCGACCCGGCCCGGCAACGCGCCCCATGCCTCGTGGAATTCGGGCGCGAACACGGCGAATGGCGGGTCGGTCTGGCAGAACCGGCCCTCGAACCCGGCGAACGAGAACAGGCTGATCTTTACCGCGCATGGCGATGTTCTGGGCTATTACGCGCCGAATGCGGGGGGCGTGCTGAACCTCTTTGACGTGAACGGGCGGCGCGTCGCCTATCGCCCGGCGCAGGGGACGAAAAGCCTGTTCTCGACCGCGGGGCAATGGTGCGGCACGGTGGACAGCCCGCGCGGCGGCGGCATGGTGCTGGCGATGACGCCCGAATGCGCGCGGCTTTTCGCGGGCAACGGGGGCTGACGCAAAACCGTTACCATCGGGGCTTACCAAGCCGCAAACCCTTCGCAGGAGACGAGGATGGACGACAGCGCCAAGGATTGGCTGGCCGCCGAGCTTCAGGAAACGCTGGACGAGGATGTCGAGATCGAGCTTGAGGACGCCGTCCTCTCGGAAGAGATCCGGCGCATCTATCGCAGCCATCACCCCGACCAGATGGACCGCAAGCTCTACTTTACCGAGCTTCTGCGCCTGCAATCGGAACTGATCCGGCTGCAGGACTGGGTCAGCCACCACAAGGAAAAGGTCGTCGTCATCTTCGAGGGCCGCGACAGCGCCGGAAAGGGCGGCGCGATCAAGCGCATCACGCAGCGCCTGAACCCCCGCGTCGCGCGTGTCGTCGCCCTGCCTGCGCCGTCGGACCGCGAAAAGACGCAATGGTATTTCCAGCGCTACGTCCCCCACCTGCCCGCCGGCGGCGAGATCGTCCTGTTCGACCGCAGCTGGTACAACCGCGCGGGCGTCGAGCGCGTGATGGGCTTTGCCTCCGAGGATCAGGTCGAGCAGTTCTTTCAGGACGTGCCCGAATTCGAACGCATGCTGGTGCGGTCGGGCATCAGGCTGGTGAAATACTGGTTCTCGGTCACCGACGAGGAACAGCAGATGCGCTTTCTGATGCGCATCCACGACCCGCTGAAACAGTGGAAGCTGTCGCCCATGGACCTGCAATCCCGCGTCCGGTGGGAGGCCTATACAAAGGCCAAGGAAGAGATGTTCGAACGCACGAACATCCCCGAGGCGCCGTGGTACATCGTGCCGGGCAACGACAAGAAGCGCGCCCGGCTGAACTGCATGAGCCACCTGTTGGACCAGATCCCCTACGAGGACGTGCCGCACGACCCGATCTCGCTGCCCGAGCGCGTGTTCAACCCCGATTACGAACGCGACGTCCTGCCGCGCGAGCTATACGTCCCGCAACGCTACTGATGGCGGCATTTCGCACGGTTGCGGAACGCGCGCGCGGACGTCACTGTTGTCCGGCAGCGGATCATGTTCGGACCGCTGGTCAGGAGGAACCATGCCCAAGGGCTACTGGATCGCGCATGTGACGATAGACGACCCCGCTGCCTATGACGCCTATCGCGCGGCCAATGCGGCACCCTTCGCCGAATATGGCGCGCGCTTTCTGGTGCGCGGCGGGCCGCAGGATGTGGTCGAGGGCAAGGCCCGCCCCCGCAGCGTGGTGATCGAGTTTCCCAGCATCGAGGCCGCCCGAGCCTGCTATGCCAGCCCCGCCTATCAGGCGGCCAAGGCGCTGCGCAACCCGGTCTCGGCTGCGGATGTCCTGATCGTCGAAGGCTACGACGCTGACGGAGGCCGGTAGCGCGATGTTCAGGGATCTTCTCAACCGCCTGATGGGCGACACGCCGCCCGCCTCGCCCCTTCAGGGCGAGGATGCCGAACTGGCCATCGCCGCGCTTCTGGTGCGGGTGGCCCGCGCCGACGATCATTACGACGAGGCCGAGCGCCAGCATATCGACCGCGTTCTGGCCTGCCGCCGCGGCCTGACCCCCGACGAGGCCGCCGCCCGCCGCCATCAGGCCGAAGAGATCGAGGCCGAGGCCGCCGACACCGTCCGCTTTACCCGCCAGATCAAGGACCGCATCGCGCTGGAGGATCGCGCGGGCGTTCTGGCCGCCATGTGGGAGGTCGCCTATGCCGACGACACGCGCGGCCCGGACGAGGAAAGCCTGATCCGTCTGGTCGCCGGGCTTCTGGGCGTGACCGACCGCGAGAACGGCCAGATCCGGCATCAGGTGCTGGGCCGGATGGGCCTGCCCCGGACCTAGAACCCCAGCCGGTCGCGCAGCCCATACCAGGCCATGCCCGCGACCAGCAGCGGCTGGCGCAGCATCGCGCCGCCCGGAAAGGGCCGCCCCGGCACCGAGGCCATCACGTCGAAGCGTTCGGCCTGCCCCGCCACGGCCTCGGCCATCAGGCGGCCGGCCAGATGCGCCAGCGCGACGCCGTGACCGGAAAAACCGCTGGCCGACAGGCAATTCGGCGCGGGCCGGGCGAAGCACGGCATCCGGTTCATGGTGATCGCCAGCGTGCCGCCCCAGGCATGGGTCAGCTCGACCCCGTCAAGCTGCGGATAGACCGCCAGCAGATGCGGGCGCACGACGGCGGCGATATCGGCGGGAAAGCGGTAGGTCACCGTCTCGCCGCCGCCAAAGACCAGCCGCCGCTGTTCGTCCAGCCGCCAGTAATTGACTACGAATTTCGTGTCGGCCACGGCGATCCGCTCGGGCAGGATCTCGGGGAAATCATCGCCAAGGGGGCGGGTCGCGACGATGTAATTGTTGATCGGCATGACGCGCGCCGCGATGCCGCGATCAAGGCCGCCCAGATAGCCGTTGCAGGCCAGGATCACATGATCCGCGCGCAGCGCGCCTTGGGCGGTGGCGATCCGGCTGGCCTCGCCTGCGCGGGTGGCGTGGTCGATCCGCGTGACCTCGGAGCGTTCATGGATGACCGCGCCCGCCGCCTCGGCCAGCCGGGCCAGGCCCAGCACCAGCGCCAGGGGCTGCACATGGCCCGCGCCCCGGTCCAGATCGCCGCCCGCATAGACGGCGCTGCCAAGCGCATGGGCCAGCGCGTCGCGATCCAGCGCCTCGACATGGGGATAATCGTAGCGGGCGGCCAGATGCTCGGCCATCTGGTGGGCATGGTCGATCTCGGCCTGACTGCGGCAGGCATGGGCGATTCCATCGCGGACCGGAACGCCCGCCTCGGAGGCGATCTGGCGGGTCAGGGCCTTGGCCTCCTCGGCCAGATCCCACAGGCGGCGCGCCATCTGCGGACCCAGCCGCGATTCCAGCCAGTCAACCTCTTGCCGCTGGCCGCTGCCGATCTGCCCGCCATTGCGACCCGACGCGCCAAAGCCCACCCGCTGCGCCTCGAGCACGACCACCCGGTAGCCGCGCCGCGCCAGATGCAGCGCCGCCGACAGGCCGGTATAGCCCGCCCCGATCACCGCGACATCGGCGCGGACCTCGCCCTTCAGCGAAGGCCGCGCATCCGCCGCCGCCTCGGCGGCATAGAGGCTGGGTGGATAGGCGCCGGGACGGTCGTTCAGATGCAGCAGGTTCATACGTTCAGCAGCAGATGCTCGCGTTCCCACGGGCTGATGACCTGCAGGAATTCCTTGTATTCCAGCCGTTTGACGGCCTCGTAGACGGCGCAGAAATCGGCGCCCAGAACCTCGCGCACGCGCTCGCTTTCCGACAGAAGGTCCAGCGCGTCGCCCAGGTTATAGGGCAGCTCGTCCTCGGACATATAGGCGTCGCCCAGACATTCGGCGCGCGGGTTCTCGGCCTCGATCAGGCCCAGATAGCCGCAGGCCAGGCTGGCCGCGATGCCCAGATAGGGGTTGCAATCCATCCCCGCCAGCCGGTTTTCCAGACGCCGCGCCTCGGGGCCGGAAATCGGCACGCGCAGGCCCGTGGTGCGGTTGTCGCGGCCCCATTCCAGGTTAATCGGCGCCGCGAAGTCGGGGACATAGCGGCGATAGCTGTTCACATAGGGCGCCAAGAGCGCGATCACGGCGGGCAGGTGGCGCTGCATCCCGGCGATGAAATGCAGGAAGGCGGGCGTTTCGCGGCCCTGCTCGTCCGAGAACAGGTTCCTGCCCGTCGCCATGTCCACGACCGAGTGGTGGATATGCATGGCGCTGCCCGGCTCGTCCTCGATCGGCTTGGCCATGAAGGTGGCAAAGCAATCGTGGCGCAGAGCGGCCTCTCGGATGAGGCGCTTGAAATAGAAGATCTCGTCGGCCAGCGCGACCGGATCGCCGTGGTTCAGGTTGATCTCGACCTGACCGGCGCCACCCTCTTGCAGGATGCCGTCGATCTCGAATCCCTGCGCCTCGGCGAAATCGTAGATGTCGTCGATGACCTTGCCGTATTCGTCCACCGCCGACATGGAATAGGCCTGCCGCGCCGCCGCGCGACGGCCCGTGCGGCCCATCGGCGGAATGATAGGCTGGTTCGGGTCGATGTTGCGGGCGACCAGGAAGAACTCCATCTCGGGGGCGACGACGGGTTTCCAGCCGCGATCCTCGTAGAGCTTCATCACGCGTTTCAGCACGTTGCGCGGCGCGATGGGCACCGGATTGCCCTGCTGGTCCATCACGTCATGGATGACCTGCACCGTCCAGTCAGCGGTCCAGGGCGCGGCCGTGGCGGTCGAGTAATCCGGCGTCAGGATCATGTCGGGTTCGGTGAAGGCGCCCGAAGGGTTGTCGGCCCAGCCCCCGGTGATCGTCTGCAGAAAGATCGAGTTGGGCAGGTAGAACCGTTCCTGCCGCGCGAATTTCGAGGCGGGCATCGCCTTGCCGCGCGCAACGCCCGCGATGTCGGCGACGATGCATTCGACCTCGTCGAGCCTGCGGCCCGCCATGAAGTCGCGGGCGGCCTGCGGGGCCTTCTGGGTCCAGTCGCTCATGCTGCGCCCTCCTGCAGGGCGCGGGGCGCCTTGAAGAACGCCTCGATCCGGTCGGCCATTATGTGCGAATCCTTGGGCCTGCCCATGAGGCCTTCGGCCTGTTGCAGCAGGTCGTCGGGCACGACGCCCTTGGCGCGCGTCTCCATCAGCCCGCGGATGAACGCATCCGAGAATTCGGGATGCGCCTGCACGGTAAAGGCGCGGTCGTCATAGGCCAGCGCCGCGGCCTCGCAATGGGCATTGCGCGCGACGACGCGGGCGCCGGGCGGCAGATCGACGACCTGATCCTGATGCCAGGCGTTCAGTGTGACCGTCTCGCCGTCGAAATCGTAATCCTGCGTGCCGACCGCCCAGCCGCCCGGATATTTCATCACGCGCCCGCCCAGGGCCTGGGCGATGATCTGATGGCCGAAGCAGATGCCGACCAGCGGCACCCCCGCCCCATAGGCGCGGCGGATGAAATCCTCCAGCGGCGGGATGAAGGCGTGATCCTCGTAGGCGCCGTGCCGCGATCCGGTCAGCAGCCAGCCATCCGCGTCATCGGGGCCGGCGGGAAAGTCCATGGCCTCGACATGCCAGGTCGTGAAGTCGAAGCCGCGCCCCGCCAGAAGCTGGACGAACATGTCGGGGTAATCGCCCAGACTGTCCTTGAGCGGCGCGGGCGACTGGCCGCATTGGAGGATGCCGATACGCATGAATGTTCCTGCTGTTGCGGTATGGCCTCAAGGTAGCCATGCGGGGCGGGGGGCCGCAAGGGGCTGGCCCGTGCTTTGACGACGGGTTTCGACGGGCTGGCCCCGGTCGCGCCGAGGGACTAGGCTGGCCGCGTCAGCAACCGACAGGCCTGTCATGACCCATCCCGAACCCGCCCTGCCCCCCATGCCGCAGGGCGTGACGATCAGCCCCGAACCGCCAACCGGGGCCGCGCTGGACCTGCTGTTTCAGCGCCACCACCAGGCGATGCATGCCGACACGCCGCCCGAATCGATCCACATGATGCCGCGTGAGGCGCTGGTCTCGCCTCAGATCGCGTTTTTCGTGCTGCGAGAGGGCGACCAGCCCCAGGCGATGGGCGCGCTCAAGGATCTGGGCGGCGGTCTGGCCGAGATCAAGTCGATGCATGTCCTGGCCGAGACGCGCGGCCGCGGCCTGTCGCGGCTGCTGCTGCGCCACATGATCGCCATCGCCCGCCAGAGAGGATTCTCGCGGCTGTCGCTGGAAACCGGCGCGCAGCCCAGCTTTGCCGCCGCCCGCAGGCTTTACGCAAGCGAGGGCTTTGCCGAATGCCCGCCCTTCGGCGATTACCGGCCCGACCCGAATTCGACCTTCATGACCCTGTCGCTGGATTGACACCGATGCGCCCTACCCTTGCCGCCCTGTTCCTGCTGCTGCCCCCGGCCGCCTTGGCCGAGACCCCCGAATTTCTGCCCGTCACCTATGAATGCGAACGCGGCGTGACGCTGCCCGTCATCTATGTGAACGGCCCGGATGACCACGCGCGGGCCATCGCCTGGATCGAAGGCGGGCTGCGCGTCCTGCGAATCGCCCGCTCGGCCTCGGGCGCGCGTTATCGCGAGGACGCAGCCGGATACGAGATCTGGGGCAAGGGCGACAGCGCCACCCTGTCCCACGGAGCCGAGGGTTCGGAAACCGTGCTGCTGTCCGAATGCCGCGCCCTGCCCGGCTGATGCGCCGCTGCATGCCATTGGGCTTGGACTTTGGGGGCGGCGGGCGCTAAGGAAGCAATCGGCGAAGCCTCCGTAGCTCAATTGGATAGAGCACCGGTCTTCTAAACCGACGGCTGCAGGTTCGAGTCCTGCCGGGGGCGCCAGTTTCGCCTTGCAACTCCACTTGTGCAGCCGCCATCGCCGCACCGTCAGGAGACCATTACCCATGATCGCAAACACCCTTGCCGATCTGCAGGCCGTCCGCGAGGTCAGCAGCAAGAACTTCAGGGTTGAGAAGGTCACCATGGACAGCGCCGCCGACTGGGGCCTGCATGACGGCGCGCTGCAACATGCGTCGCGGGGATTCTTTGCCGTCGTGGGCGTCCGGTCCCGGACCGGGCCGCGCGCCGAGCGGGTGCTGCTTTATCAACCGCAGGCCGCGATCACGGGCCTTCTGCACTGCGTCCACGAAGGGCGGCGGCATTTCCTGATCCAGGCCCGCGCCGAGCCGGGCTGCGTGGACGAGGTGCAGTTTGGCCCCACGATCCAGTCCACCCCGGCCAACTACATGCGGATGCATGGCGGGGCGGGTTCGCCCTATGCGGATGCGTTCATCACCCATGACCCGCGCGTCACAATCACCGGCGACACGACGCAATCGGATCTGGGCCTGCGTTACCTGATGAAAAGCAAGCGGCTGATCCTTGCCGAATATCACGGCCCGATGGAGGCCAAGCCGGGTTTCGTCTGGGCCTCGGCCGATGCGATCCGGGACGCGATCGCGTGCAGCACCTTCCTGAACATAGACCTGCGGGGGCTGCTGGCGCTGTCCGACTGGTCCGCGCAGCCCGGTCGGGGGCTGGAACCTGCGTCGGCCTCGGTCGCGCGCAGCCTGTCGCGCCCGGTCCGCCCCGACAGGCTAGGGCGGCTGCACGCCGATCTTGCCACGGCGACGGCGGCCTATGACCCTGTCGCGCTGGACCGTCTGGCGAATTGGCGGCTGGATGGGACCGGCCTGCACGAAATCGAGCCCGCGCAGGGTTTCTCGGTCGAATTCTACAAGGTGCAGGCCGCCCTGCGCGAGGTCGGCAGCTGGAGCCAACCGTTGGTGAACAGCCATGGCGAGGGGTATTGCGGCCTCGCCCTGCGCCATAATGACGAGGGCGTCGAGGTTCTGGTCCAGGTCGCGCACGAGGCGGGCCTTGCCTCGGGCTCGGGCGTGGCGCCGACCTTCCTGCACTATCCGGGCGCCCGGCGGGGGGCCGTGCCGCAGGGCCGGACGCTGATCGGGACCGTCGAATCCGACGAGGGCGGGCGCTTCTTCCGCGATGTCAGCCGATACGAGATCTTCACCGCACCGGATGCCGATCTGCCGTCCGACCAGGGCTTCCACTGGCTGAACCTGGCCGAACTGAAGCTGCTGCTGCGCACTTCGAATGTCTGCACGATCCAGATGCGTGGGCTTGCCTCGCAGCTTCTGGCGCTGAGGGATGGCTGATGCTGGGCATCTGCATCGTCTTTCTGCTGGCGGACGAATGGGGCGAATTCCTGGCCCGTTCGGTGGTCGAACAGATCAGGCGGACGACGACCGGCCCCTATCGCATCTACGGCTACGCCCCCCGCGCCACCGACGCCCATCTGGCGGTCCTGCAGGGGCTGGACGTAACCTTCCTGCCGGTCCCCGAGCCCGCCACCAAGGGCATGCGGATCGCGCATGAGCACAGCTTCTTTCTGGACCATCTCGTGTCGCATGCCTTCCGCGACGGCTGCGATCACGTCGCGACCTTCGACATGGATTCATGGCCGGTCAGCGCGGGCTGGGACCGGACCTACAGCGCGATGCTGTCGCAGCAAGTCCCGGTCGCCGCCATCGTCAGAACCGAACTGACCGACAATTTCCCCTTTGCCGCCTTCCTGATGATGCCGCGCGGCTTCTGGCGCGAGGGGATCTCGTCCTTCGCCAGCCGGGACGAGGCCTCGCCCAGCCGCCGCCCCGGCGAGACGGGCAGCGGCATCCTGGAACAGCTTGCGCGCGAGGGGCGGGACTTTCTGCGGCTGGAACGGACGAACCGCTGGAACCCGCACCCGATCATCGGCGGGCTTTACGACGACGCGTTCTTCCACCTGGGCGCCGGGTCGCGGTCGTCGGTCTTTCTGTCGGACGACCAGCATTACGCGCTGAACGGCAGGCCGCAACGCAAGACCTTCGCGATGGCAGTGAACAGCGCGATCCGCGACTGGGTGCTGGGGGCGATGCGGGCCGACCATGACGCGCTGATCGCGGAACTGGCCGAGGGCACGCTGCGCCGCTTCGCGCCGATCCGCACCGTCGCGCGCGGCATTCCGCCTCAGATCGCCATGACGCACTGGTCCACGCGGCTTGATGGGGAATGACGGGCCAAAGGCATGTCCCGGCGCGGTCGGCCCGCGCCGGGAAGGGTCGGATCAGAAGCGATAGCCGACGCGCAGGCGGAAGGTCGTGACCTCGACATTCAGCACGTCGTCGTCGAACTCGTGGTAAAGCACCTCGCCCCCGACCAGCAGGTTGTTCGAGACGCGATGATCGTAGCCCGCGCCGATCAGATAGCCCACGCCATCCTTGACCGCGAAATTGTTCAGCGCGCCGACGACCGAATTGGTCGAGGCCCCGACCACGCCCGCCACGCCATAAACCAGACCGTCGCCGATGGGCGTGCCGACCCGGCCCTTGAGCCGCGCGGTCGTGTTTACCTTCACCGCATCCGCGCTGCCCAGAATGTCACGCCCCACGACATAATCTGTCGTGTCGAAATCAAACTCGGCGCCAAGGACGACATTGCCGATCTGGTGGTTGTAGCCGGCGAAGAAGCCGACCGACTCGCCATCGCCGGGCAGTTCCAGATCGCCTGCGGGCTTGACCGTCGCCGTGATGTCCGAGCCGCCGAAGGACAGGCCGCCATAGGCCCCGGTCCAGTCGCCGGCCGCCATACCGTCCGAGGCGGCCGTGACGACGACGGGCGAATCGACCATGCCCGGAACGAAGCCCCCCGCATGAGCGGCAAAGGTGGAAAGAGCGAGGGCCGCCGAGGCAGCGAAAGTCTGGGTCAGGCGCATGAAGATCTCCAGTTTGGAAAACGGATAATTGACTGGTTTCGCGGGAAATCCGGCTGCCTACAGCGCGGCCGGTTTGTCCCTCGAAGAGTTACGAGGCCCGAGCGTGCTTCACTTCACGCGGAACGGCGTGTGGCGATCACATCAGCGTGATCGCCGCCGCGCCGGGCTGGTCCGGTCGGTGCGCAGAACGGCCAGTTCGGCGCGAATTCGGGCGGATCGCGCAAAGGGATACCAGCGCCGCGGCACGGCATGGGCCAGGACCGCCAATGCGGACAGGACCAGCGCCGCCGCCAGCCAGGTTGCCTGCCCGCCGCGCAAACCCGCGACGAGCAGCGCAATGCCAAATGCGATGCCAAGGGGGTTGCGCCGAAACTGCGCGCCACAGCCACCGCAGGTGATTGTCTCGAGATCGGCTTCCTCGCCGCATCTGGTGCAGAGCATGGTTTTCCTCCGACGCGGAACGGGCCCGTGCCCGCCGGTGAGTGCACACGTGGCGGGCTTTGTGGGGCGGGCGCGCCCATCGGCCAGGGGCGGCGCACCGCCCCATGACCTTTGCGATGCGCTCAGGCGCCCTGTTGCAGCATCACGCCGTTCTTGACGTGACGATGCGCCAGACCGCGCCCTTCGCGCCCCGTCAGCAGCTTGCGGGCAGCAGCAGGAGCCGTCGCCCTGCCGTCCACGGCCAGCGTCGGGAAGATCCGCAGGATCTCGGCCCGGCCTTCCGAGCCGACCGCCTTCAGCGCCTCGGGGCCGGTATAGAGGCTCTCGGTGAAGGTGCCTTCCGACAGAACGACCTCGTGCTTTTCGCACATGAAGTGGGTGTAGGTGACGCCTGCCTCCCACGGGGCTTCCTCGATCCCGGGCAGGCCGACCAGATGCTTGGCGGCAACCAACGCCTCGGACACGTCGAAAAGCCGCAGGATGATGCGCGAATTGACCAGAACGCGGTGCTGCGGCGAGACGATCATGTCACGCGAGGGCATGTCCGGCCCAAGCGCACCTTGGCGGATGAGGATCGGGCGCATCTTTTCGCCCGCACGCAGCAGGTTGCCGGACAGATAGCGGCTGCCGACCCAGACGATTTCCTGAAAACCGTTGTCGCGGGTCAGAACGGACATGCCCGGTTGCAGGCTTGCAGCGGGGACAAGCCCCAGCAGTGTCTCGATCAGCGTGTCGGCGGCAAAGCAGATCGGGCCGCCGGGGAAGGTATAGTCCACCTCGCTGACCGACACGATCAGCGCGACGGTGCCAAGGATGTTCGGCGCGCCCTCGGGATACATGAAAATCAGCTGGTTGCCCGATTGCAGGACCACGACAGGGACGCGGGTTCCAAGGGGAACGGTGATGCCCAGCTGCCGCACCCCCGGCTGCACGGTCCCGGAACCAAGCACCGTCGCGGTGCGGCCGTCGCCCAGGGTCACGGTTTCGCCCACGATGAGTTGGCTGTTATTGTCGGTGACGGTGGTCGTTGTCGTCGCCCCAAAGCGATTCAACAGAAGGTTGGCACTGTCCGGCGAAAGAAGCGAAACCGAAGCGAGCGAGCCATTGTAGTTCTGAACTGTAACGTCATTGCTGATAAGCGACATGCGGCGACTCCTGGAGACACGAGGGGCGACGGCGCTCAAGCGCCATGCCCCGGTGACTACGAAGCGGATCCAGACATGTTTCAGAAAATTTTAACTAGTTTCACGCTTGGTCAGCGTGCTGCCTAAGCGCTTGTTCAGCGTAGGAAAAGCAGCCAGATCACGGCGGCCTTGATCGCGAGGACAACGCCGACAGGCACGGCCACGCGCGGCTGCGCCAGCGCTTTCAACAGCGATGCAGCGCGCTGTCTCATGGTCTTTTGCGTGGCCACGCCGAACAGCCGGGCCTCGATCAGAGGCAGCATGTCCGGAGCGGGCATGGGAGAGAATGCGGCATTCATTCCGGCAAGCCGCGTCTCCCACTCGGCAACCAGCGCCCTGAGTGCTGGGCTGGCGCGCATCCGCGCCTCGAAGGCCGCGCGGTCGGCCATGTCGGCCACCCCCAGCACGTATTCGGCGGCGGCTAAACCGTCATCGTCGAGGTCATTCATGACGTATCCCCAGCCCGGCCATGCAATCGCGCAGCCGCAGAAGCGACCGCCGCAGCCAGGTCTTCATCGTGTTCACAGGGGTGCCGCTTGCTCGGGCCAATTCTTCGTAACTCCAACCTTCAAGATAGGCAAACCGGACATAGCTGGCCTTTGAGGGGTCAAGCTGAGCCAGGCATTGATCGAGCCCCGATGCGATCTGCGCGCTGAGCGTCGCATTCTCGGGGGTAGGCGCGTCCGAGACCGTCTCGGGGTCGATCTCTTCCGTGGTCGGGCGGCGTTTGCCGCTTCGCAACCGGTCGATTGCGGCGTTGCGCGTCAGCGCAACAAGCCATGTTCGCTCCGAAGCGAGCGCCGGGTCAAAGCGCGCGGCTTTGGTCCAGACGCGGACGAAAACCTCCTGCATCACCTCTTCGGCCTCGGGACGATCCCGCAGCATCCGCATCAGGATACCATATACGAGATTCGCATTCGAAGCATAAAACAAGGCAAAACTTTTCCTGCATCCATTGGCAATATTGCCAAGGAGTTTCTGACTTTCGCCAGCACCTGTCATTTTCGGACTATTTGTCACGGCTGAGTATGATTTGGCTTGATTTATCTGTGAAGTCGCTACACTCGGTTGTTCATCCAGTCATAAACAAAGGGGAGGCTTGGGTATGGGACCGCTCGGAAAGATCCTTTTGATCGTATTTATCGGAACACATGTTCCGTTGATCGTGATGGGCGGCACCTTGCTCTTCCTCGACGTGGAAACCCGTAGCACGCTTCTGTTGATCCTCCTTGTCTCGACCGTTGCCGGCGCCTTTACATCCATGTTTGCCGCCGCACAGGTCCTTCGATCGTCCCAGAGCCGGGTCGCAGCTTAAGGCCTGTCATGGATCAATACGGCGCGACGCGACCAAAGTTTCGCGCCCTTCCGCAGATTTATGCAAGCTATTGACAGATAGTGGTTTCGACCGCAGAAAACTTATGGCTTCGAGGATCGGGCGCGCACCCGCGCACGCCTTCTGCGGGCAGGGTGCGGTGGATGCACAAATTTCACGCGTGATGCGAGGCTTGCGAAATGCTGGGTGCGGCTTATTGCCACACATATTTTCCAGCCGAAATTCAGAAAATATATATCGCAGCCCCGCCTCGTGTTAATGATAAATTGCTTTAGCCCATATAAAATATTGTGCCCATGAGGCGTTAACTTGACAGGCAATCAGTATCAAAATTTGCTATGGATTCAATATCAACTGACGATCCGACGATTTCTCAATATTTCCTCGCAATACCTCTTGGCCAAGAGAGCGAAGGTGGATTTTCTTGGTAGGATCGGCCCACTCTCCCCGCTTGACACACGGGACGAAATAGCCGCACGAACCCGATCAGTAGTGCGCAAAGACACCCTTGATCGCATAAAGACGTGGAAGCGATCGGATCTTGCGTCGCCAGCATCAGACGCCGTCGCGGCGGGCGAGATGAGGAAAAACAGTCATCTTCGGGCTCCAAATGGGAGACTGAAGCCCTTTTCACCACCGAAGCAGTGTCCCAACCCCGGTTTGACAGTAACAGACCCCCGAAGGGAAACGTTAATGATATTAACTGATGAGTGAGATATTGGCTCCGGCGGTAGGGATCGAACCTACGACCAATTGATTAACAGTCAACTGCTCTACCGCTGAGCTACGCCGGAACACAGGGGCCGTATAGCAACCGGGTCTGACGGCGTCCAGAGGGCTGTCGCATTTTTTTCACCGCGCCGGCGCGAAACGGCAGGAGAACGAAATTTCTCCTTGGCAATCAATGGCTCCGATGTCGTGAAGCGCGATCAGATGGGCCAGGACATTGCGCTCGGCGGCGGGCAGAAGCGAAGGCGGCACGTCGTAGAGACGCCGCGCCAGTCCGGCCGCAGAGTCGGGAGTTTCGTGCAGGGCCGACAGGATCTGTGCGGTTCTCAGGCGGCGATGGGCCAGCAGTTCGGCGACCCGTGCGGCCGGCGCCGTGATTGGGGCACCGTGGCCGGGATGGAGGATCTCGGCCCCTGCCCCCGCGATCCGCGCCATCGAGCGCAGATAGTCCGACAGATCGCCATCGGGCGGCGAAATTAGCGTCGAGGTCCAGCCCAGCACGATATCGCCGCAGAACATCGCCCTCCCCCACCGAAAGCACAGATGGCTGCCCGCATGGCCGGGCGTGTGCAGTGCCTCGATCGGGCCGGCGGGGCTGTCGATCACGGCGCCGTCGGACAGCAGCCGGTCGGGGGTGAAATCCAGATCCAGCCCCTCGCCCCCGCCGACGGATTGGTCGGCCAGCGCCTGCATCCGGGCCGAGCGTCCGTGAAGCGCACCGCCAAAGGCCAGCACCGGCGCGCCGGTGAGCCGCGACAGGCGCGCGGCACCCGCGCTGTGGTCGCGATGGGCGTGGGTCACCAGGATCATCGCGATCCGGCCATCGGCGGCCTGAACCACGGCCTCCAGGTGCGCGGGATCATCGGGGCCGGGATCGATCACGACCCGGGCGCCTTCGCCCAGCAGATAGGTGTTGGTCCCCAGTCCCGTCAGGGCCGAGGGGTTGGGCGCCAGCACCACCTTCAGGTCTTTCGCAACAGCCTGCATGGCGGTAGCCTAGGGCCGCATTCGGGGGATTTCCATGACCAAACCGCGCGAGGATGGCGTATTCGGCGGCCTGTTCGCGGGCTTCGTGCCGCGTGGCCTTTATACCCGCGCCGCGCTGATCCTGTTCCTGCCGGTGATCGTGGTCACGCTGGTCGTCTCGGTCATGTTCTTGCAGCGCCATTTCGAGGGCGTGACGCGCCAGATGACCGAAAGCACGGTGCGCGAACTGGTTGTGGTCGCCGAACGGATCGAAAGCGCCGCCACGCCAGATGAGGCGCGCATCATCGGCGGCGCCATCGCCGGGGCGCTTGGCCTGACGCTGCAACTGCCCGCCGCGCCGCGACAAGGCGATCGGCGGCGGGCCTATGACTTTTCGGGGCGGGTGGTGATCGAGATGCTGCGCGCGGGCGTGCCGGGCCTGCAGGCGATCGATCTGGCCACGGACGAAAAGCGAGTTCTGGTCGTGCTGCAGGGGCGGCACGGCCCCTATGCGCTGGATTTCGACCGGCGCCGCGTCAGCGCGTCGAACCCGCATCAGTTGCTGGTGCTGATGGTTTTCACCTCGCTTCTGATGACGGGGATCGCGACGATCTTCCTGCGTAACCAGCTGCGCCCGATCCGCCGCCTGGCCCATGCCGCCGAGGAATACGGCAAGGGGCGGGTCGTGCCCTATCGGCCCTCGGGCGCGGTCGAGGTGCGCAGCGCGGGCACCGCCTTTTTGGACATGCGCAACCGGCTGGAACGCCAGAACGAACAGCGCAAGCTGATGATGTCGGGGATCAGCCATGACCTGCGCACGCCGCTGACCCGGCTGCGGCTGAGCCTGTCGATGATCTCGCCCGAGATGCCGCCCGATGCCGAGGATGTCGCCGCGATGGAGGCCGACATTTCCGAGATGAACCGCATGGTGGACGGCTTTCTCGATTATGCCCGCGACGAGGCGCAGGACAGCCCCGCCGCCCTGACCCCCGTGGCGGGCTTTCTGGACAGCGTGCTGGCCGATGCCGAACGCGCGGGCCAGCCCGCCCGCCTGATCCAGTTCGAGGGCGACGCATCCGGCGCCGCCGTCTTTCGCGCCGACATGCTGCGCCGCGCGCTGGAAAATCTGATCGGCAATGCCGCCCGTTACGGCAAGGTCGTGGAACTGGACGCAACCCTCGGGCCGCGCAGCCTGCGCATCGGGGTCGAGGATGACGGGCCGGGCATCCCCGAGGACAGTCTGGACGCGGTGATGCGCCCCTTCACGCGGCTGGACCCGGCGCGGCGGCGCAACCGGCAGCAGGGCGCGGGGCTGGGCCTTGCCATCGCGGCCGACGTGGCGCGCGCCCATGGCGGCCAGCTGCGTCTGGGGCGCGGCGGCCGGCTTGGCGGACTGCGCGCTGAACTGGTGATCCCGCGCTGATCGCGGCCCGCCCCGGCTGGCACGAAGCCTGCAAAGACGGGCCGCAGGGACGCCGGGGGATATAGCGTGTATTCGAAGCGTCATATTGAACGAAAGCGGGCGCGGACTTAGATTGGCTCGACGCAGGGGCCGTGCGTCGCCATGACGGGGCCACGGCTTCGGGCAGGAAAGGAAGAATGATGAACGAATTGACCTCTGCGACCTACCCGGTTCTGCCGCTGCGCGACATCGTGGTGTTTCCGCACATGATCGTCCCGCTTTTCGTGGGCCGCGAAAAATCGGTGCGGGCGCTGGAAGCGGTGATGGAAAGCGACAGCCCCATCCTGCTGGCCGCGCAGAAGGATGCCGCCGTGGACGAGCCGTCCGAGGATGGCATCTACACGACCGGCGTTCTGGCCAATGTGCTGCAATTGCTGAAACTGCCCGACGGCACCGTCAAGGTGCTGGTCGAGGGGCGCGAACGTGTGCGCATTGCGGGCTTCGTTCCCAATGACGACCATTTCGAGGCCATCGCGCACCCGGTTGAGGAATCGCCGGGCGACGAGGCCGCGTCCGAGGCGCTGATCCGCACCGTGGCCGAGGAATTCGACCGCTACGTGAAGATCCGCAAGAACATCCCCGAAGAGGTCGTGGCCGCCGTGTCCGAGGCGCGCGAACCCGGCAAGCTGGCCGATCTGGTGGCCGGCCATCTGGGCGTGCCGCTGGACCGCAAGCAGGAACTTCTTGAAACCGACGACATCGCCGAGCGTCTGGAAAAGATCTACGGCCTGATGCAGGGCGAGATGTCGGTCCTGCAGGTCGAGAAGAAGATCAAATCCCGCGTCAAGACCCAGATGGAGAAGACGCAGCGCGAATATTACCTGAATGAGCAGATGAAGGCCATTCAGAAGGAGCTTGGCGATGGCGAGGACGGCCAGAACGAACTGACCGAACTGGAAGAGCGTATCAACAAGACCAAGTTCAGCAAGGAGGCGCGCGAAAAGGCGGAATCCGAGCTGAAGAAGCTGAAATCCATGTCGCCCATGTCGGCCGAGGCCACCGTCAGCCGGAATTATCTGGACTGGCTTCTGGCCCTGCCCTGGGGGATCAAGTCGCGCACCCGCAAGGACCTGCCGCGCGCCGAGGCCATTCTGGATGCCGACCATTTCGGGCTGGAAAAGGTCAAGGAACGCATCGTCGAGTATCTTGCCGTGCAGGCGCGCAGCCAGAAGCTGAAAGGCCCGATCCTGACGCTGGTCGGTCCTCCGGGCGTCGGCAAGACCTCGCTCGGCCGCTCGATCGCCAAGGCGACGGGGCGCGAATTCATCCGCATCTCGCTTGGCGGCGTGCGCGACGAATCCGAGATCCGGGGCCACCGTCGGACCTATATCGGCTCGATGCCCGGCAAGATCATCCAGGCGCTGAAGAAGGCCAAGACCACGAACCCGCTGATCCTGCTCGACGAAATCGATAAGATGGGTCAGGATTTCCGCGGCGATCCGGCCTCGGCGATGCTCGAGGTGCTTGATCCCGAACAGAACTCGACCTTCGTGGACCACTATCTGGAAGTGGAATACGACCTGTCGAACGTGATGTTCGTGACCACGGCCAACAGCTACAACATGCCCGGCCCCCTGCTGGACCGGATGGAGATCATCAGCCTGTCGGGCTACACCGAGGATGAGAAGCGCGAGATCGCCAAGGGCCACCTGCTGCCCAAGCAGATCGCCGCGAACGGCCTGCGCAAGGGCGAATTCAGCGTGACCGACGAGGCGCTGACCCATGTAATCCGCTATTACACCCGCGAGGCGGGCGTGCGGTCGCTGGAGCGCGAGATCGCCAAGCTGGCCCGCAAGGCCGTGACCGAGATCCTCAAGGGCCGCGTCAAGTCCGTCGAGGTGACGTCCGAAAAGGCCGAGGAATATCTGGGCGTCCGCCGCCACCGCTACGGCCTTGCCGAGAAAGAGGATCAGGTCGGCGTCGTGACCGGCCTCGCCTGGACTTCGGTCGGGGGCGATCTTCTTCAGATCGAGGCGCTGCGCCTGCCCGGCAAGGGCCGGATGAAGACGACCGGGAAACTGGGCGACGTGATGAAGGAATCGATCGACGCGGCCTCCAGCTTCGTCCGGTCGGTGGCGCCGGAAATCGGGGTGAAGCCCCCGGAATTCGACCGCCGCGACATCCACGTCCACGTCCCCGAGGGCGCGACGCCCAAGGACGGGCCCTCGGCGGGCATCGCCATGGTGACTTCGGTCGTGTCGGTGATGACCGGCATTCCGGTCCGCAAAGATGTCGCCATGACCGGCGAGGTCACCTTGCGCGGCAATGTGCTGGCCATCGGCGGGCTCAAGGAAAAGCTGCTGGCGGCGCTGCGCGGCGGCATCAAGACGGTGCTGATCCCGCAGGACAACGAAAAGGATCTGGCCGAGATCCCGGACAACGTCAAAGAGGGGCTGACCATCATCCCCGTCAGCAATGTCCGCGAGGTGCTGAAACAGGCGCTGGTCCGGATGCCCGAACCGGTCGAATGGGACGAGGCCGCCGAAGAGGCCGCCGAAGCCGCCCGTCTGGCCGCCCGTAACCAGGGTGACGCGCAGGGCAAGTCCGTCGCGCATTGACGCCAGATTCCTCGGATCCAGGGGCCGGGTGCGAACCCGGCCCCTTTTCGTTGCGGCAAGCCCCATCCAGGAAAAGGCAGCGGCAGCAACGCGACGCTTCGGGCGACCACGCCGTGGAGGATCGTCATGACCCAAGCGCCCGACCCTCGCGCCAATCAGCGCATGGCCTTTGTCATGCACAAGCGCGATTTCGTCGAACGCGTCCAGGCCCCGACCGGCGCAGGCCGCGGCAAGGCCCTGCCAGTGATCGGGGCGGCCGTGGCGCAGCGCGGCGTCGTGCTTTCGGCAGGCCAGACGCTGACGCCCCCCCTTTGGCCGCGCTCGGATCGCCACCGAAACCGATGCGCGCGGCAGCGAGGTCATCGCGCGCCGCCCCGCGCCCTGAGTGGTCCGGGCCGCGCGATCAACCTCTTGCAACCCTCCGCATCTGGCGCTAGAAGCCGCGTCACCGGGTGATTAGCTCAGTGGTAGAGCGCTTCGTTCACATCGAAGATGTCGGGGGTTCAAATCCCTCATCACCCACCATCCACCCTTTCAAAAGCGCCCGATGCGCGGCGCGCGCGCCCAAGGAAAGGCTTGATCGCCCAACCGTTTCGCGCAAGGTAGCGCCGCGGCCCGCAGGGGCTGCGGGCAACAACAGGCGCAGGGATCATGGACGGCATTCTGGCACTTGCGGCAGAGAATCTCATCTCGCCGATCATCCTGTTCTTCGCATTGGGCTTTGCCGCAGCCTTCGCGCGATCCGATCTCAGCGTCCCCGAGGCCGTGGCCAAGGGCATGTCGCTTTATCTGCTGCTGGCCATCGGCTTCAAGGGCGGTGCAAGCGTTGCCGCGCATGGGGTGGACGCCACGCTGATCCTGTCATTGCTGGCGGGTCTGGTCCTGTCCTTCGTGCTGCCATTCATCGCCTTTGGCCTTTTGCGGACGATGACCGGGCTGTCGGTCATCGACGCGGCTGCGGTCGCGGCGCATTACGGCTCGATCTCGATCGTGACCTTCGTAGCGGCCAGTTCCGTCCTGACCGCCTCGGGGCTGGTCTTCGAGGGCTACATGGTCGCCGTCGCCGCCGCGATGGAGGCCCCCGCCATCCTCAGCGCGCTCTGGCTGGTCGCGCGCGCAGGCAACCCCCGCACCGGTTCGCAGGGCGGATCGGGCAGCGGCATGGACCCGGAATTGCTGCGCGAGATCCTGCTGAACGGGTCGATCGTGCTGCTGATCGGCGCCTTCGCCATCGGCGCGATCACCGGGCAAGAGGGGCTGGCCCGGATCGAGGCCTTCATCGTCGCCCCCTTCCAGGGCGTGCTGTGCCTGTTCCTTCTTGACATGGGGCTTGTCGCGGGGCGCGGGCTGCGCGACACGCGCGGCCTGTTGCGGCCCGGCCTGCTGGCCTTCGGCATCCTGATGCCGCTGACGGGTGCCACGCTCGGGCTGGTGGCGGGCGGATTGCTGGGCCTGTCGGTTGGCGGCATCATGCTGATGATGACGCTGTCGGCCTCGGCGTCCTATATCGCGGTTCCGGCCGCCATGCGCGTCGCCCTGCCCGAGGCGAACCCGGCCGTCTATCTGACGCTGGCCTTGGGCATCACCTTCCCGTTCAACCTGACCATCGGAATCCCCATCTATCTGGCTGTGGCCCAGGCAATCTTCGGAGGCTGAGACGATGCAGACCCACAAGGCGAAACGCGTGGAAATCACCATCGAGGCCGTGATGGAACGCCGTCTGGCGGAATCGCTGGAAAAGGTCGGCGTGACGGGCTTCACCATCCTGCCGGTTCTGGGCGGGTCGGGCCGGTCGGGCCGCTGGAGCCGCGAAGGTCAGGTCAGCCGTGCCAGCGGCATGATCAACGTCGTCTGCATCATCCGCCCCGAACGGCTTGAACCGCTGCTGGACGCGGCCTTCGGCGTGCTGGACCGCCATATCGGCGTGGTCAGCGTCACCGATTGCGAGGTCCTGCGCGCCGAGCGCTTCTGAGGCGTCAAAGCGAGGCCGTGACCTCGTCCAGAGCGGTCAGCACCCGCTCGGCGCCGCGCTCCGTCAGCAGCACCCCATGCGACTGTGCCAGCGCCGCCAGATGCCCGCCCCCGACAAAGCCGAGGGCGCGCATTCCGGCGGCGCGCGCGGCCTCGATCCCGGCGGGCGCGTCCTCGACCACCAAGCATTCGCCCGGCGCCACCCCCATCCGCTCGGCCGCCAGCAGGAACAGGTCGGGGGCAGGCTTGCCGCGCAAGACCAGATCGGCGCTGAAGACCCGGCCCGCAAAGCGCGGCGCAAGTCCCGTCACCTCTAGCGAGACATCCAGCCGCTGATACGCGCTGCCCGAGGCGATGCAATAGGCCACACCGCGCCGGTCCAGCGCGTCCAGAAGCTCGGTGATGCCCGGCATGGCGCGCAATTCCGCCCGGAACCGCGCAAAGAGCATGTCATACCAATGCGCCGCGAAACCGGGCTGGTCGCGGCCCGTCTCGGCCCGGATCGCCTGCGCGATGCGCGGCACCGAATTGCCCAGAAACCGCGCGCGCACCGCGTCGATGGTCAGGTCCAGCCCGAAATGGGCCAGCGTGTCGCGCAGCGTCGAAAGCGAGATGGGCTCACTGTCCACGACCACCCCGTCGAAATCGAAGATCACCAATCGGGTCATGGCACGGGTGTCGGCGCCTGTCGCGTCCTGAGACATGGGCGGTTCCTTTCGTCAGCGCAGCGCCCGTCCGGCGGCGTCGAACTGGTGCAGCCGATGGGGCGGAATGGCAATCCCCACGCGGTCGCCCGGCGCGGTCTGGTCCTCGCCATCGGTGCGGACCACGACGGTCAGCGCCTCCGAGACGACGGCGTAAAGCAGGCTCTCGCCGCCAAGCTGTTCCTTGACGCGGATCGTCGCATCGAACTGGCCGCTGCCCTCGGGGCCGATCAGCAGATGTTCGGGACGGCAGCCGATCGCCGCCGCATCCTGGCGCAGGGCCAGCCCGCGCAGGCCCGGCACAAGCGCGCGTTCAAAGACGTTCATCGCGGGTGAGCCGATGAATTCCGCCACGAAGCGCGAATCGGGGCGGTGATACAGGTCCATCGGGCTGCCCACCTGTTCGACCCGGCCGGCATTCAGAACGACGATCTGGTCGGCCATGGTCATCGCCTCGACCTGGTCATGGGTGACGTAGATCATCGTCGCGCCAAGCTGGCCATGCAGCGCCTCAAGCTCGACGCGCATCTGCACGCGCAGCTTGGCGTCCAGGTTCGACAGGGGCTCGTCGAACAGAAAGACCTCGGGGCTTTTCACGATGGACCGGCCGATGGCGACGCGCTGGCGCTGGCCGCCCGACAATTGGCCTGGCTTGCGGTCGAGGTAGTCGCCCAGTTGCAGGATCGCAGCGGCGCGTTCCACGCGGCGGGCGCGTTCGGCGGCGTCCACGCCATTGACCTTCATGCCGAATTCCATGTTCTGCCGGACAGTCATGTGCGGATAAAGCGCGTAGGACTGAAACACCATCGACACGCCCCGGTCGGCGGGCGCGGCCTGCGTCACGTCTCGGTCACCGATCAGGATCTGGCCGGAATCGATCCCTTCAAGCCCCGCGATGGACCGCAAGAGGGTGGACTTGCCGCAGCCCGAAGGCCCCACGAAGACCACGAAGCTGCCATCCTCGACATCCAGAGACACGTCGAACAGCGCTTGGGTCGCGCCGTAGAACTTGTTGATATTCCGCAGCTTCACCGAAGCCATCGCCCGTCCCCCCTTGATGTTCCCGCCGGGCGCCGCCCTGCCCGATCCTGCGCGGCCTCGTCAAGATTTCGGTTGACTTTGCCACGCTTCCATACATTTGTATGACTACCGAGACAAAAGAATGTCAACCGACTTCTTTCATCGCAGGGAGGGGAAACACCATGAAACTACGGACACTGATCTGCACCACGGCGCTGGCGGCCACGACGGCAACCGGCGCGATGGCGGAATGGAGCCTGAAGGAGGCCGCCGCCCCCTATGCCGGGACGACCGTCGATGTCGTCTTCCTGACGCGGCCCGGCTATGACGCCATCAAGGCCATGCTGCCCGCCTTCGAAGAAGAGACCGGGATCAAGGTCAACATCACCGACCACCCCTATGAGAACGCGCTTGGCGAACAGGTGCGCGACTTCGTGGCCGGGGGCGATCTGGACATCGCGCTGATCGACCTGGTCTGGATCGGCAACTTCGCCGAGAACGAATGGATCCTGCCGCTCGAGGAGGTGCAGGCCAGGTTCCCCGACATCGTCGATCCGGCGCTGGACATGGACGATTTCTTCCCGCTGGTGCTGAACGCCTTCGGCGGCTGGAACGACACGATCTATGGCCTGCCCTTCGACAACTACTCGGGCCTGCTGTTCTACAACCGCTGCATGCTGGAAGAGGCCGGCTTCGACGGCCCGCCCGAAACCTGGCAAGAGCTGATGGACGTCTACGGCCCCGCTTTGACCAAGGACGGCAAATACGCGTTCGCCCTGCAATCCAAGCGCAACGAGACGCAATCGGCCGACAGCTTCGCACGGATGCTGTGGCCCTTCGGCGGGTCGTTCCTGGATGCCGATTTCCGGTCGAACCTGCTGTCGCCCGAAAGCCAGGCAGGGCTGCAATTCCGTCAGGACCTGATGGCCTACATGCCCGACGGCATCGTGGCCTGGGACCACGCGGAAACCGTCAACGCCTTCTCGCAGGGCGATGTGGCGATGATCACGGAATGGTCGTCATTCTATACCACGATGGTCGATCCCGCGACCTCGCGCGTGGCCGATTGCGTGGCCGTCGCGCCGGAACCCGCAGGGCCCGCAGGGCGCAAGCCCGCGCTTGGCGGCTTCTCGCTGGCGGTGGCGTCGCAGGCAGACGAGGCCGAACAAGCGGCGGCCTATCTGTTCATCCAATGGGCGACCTCGGCCGCCAATGCGGGTGAATATCTGGAACGCGGCGGCGTCCCCGCCCGTCAGTCGGCCTATGCCGACCCGGCCCTGGCCGAGCAGTTCAAGTTCATCCCGGCCCTTGTCGAAAGCTGGCAGGAAGGCGTTCCCGAATTCCGTCCGCGCTTTGCCGAATGGCCCGAAATCACCGAGATCGTTCAGGAATTCGGCACTCGCATGATGATGGGCGAAGTCTCGATCGAGGACGGCGCCCGCGAGATCGGCACCCGGATGGAGGCCGTGCTGGAACGCGCGGGCTATTACAGCGGCGACAAGCCTCTGGCGCAGTAACGCATCGGGCGGGGGCGTTCCGGCGCCCCCGCCTTTCGACCAAGGGGGGACGGCCCATGCGCGGGCAGGTATCGCGAAAGACAATTCTGGCCTTCATCGGGCCTTCGGTGATCGCGCTTGCCGTGATCGGGATCGCGCCGCTGATCTATGCGGTCTGGACCTCGCTGCATTTCTACAACCTGACCAAGCTGCGTCAGGTCCGCTTCATCGGGCTGGAGAATTACCAGACGGTCCTGACCGACGCGGCCTTCTGGCAGGCGATGGGGCGGACCTTCTTCCTGCTGGCGACCTCGCTGCCCTTGCAGCTTGCGCTTGGCCTGGGGATCGCGCTGGTGCTGCACCGGCCGGGCCTGACGCTGGTCAAGACGCTGACCCGTCTGGGGCTGGTCCTGCCGATGGCCACGACCTATGCGGTGGTGGGCCTTCTGGGGCAGGTCATGTTCAACCAGCAATTCGGCGTGGTGAACCAGCTTCTGGGCCAGAACATCAACTGGATCGGCAATTCGACCAATGCCTTCGTGATGATCGTGTTCTGGGATGTCTGGCAATGGACGCCCTTTGTCGCGCTGGTCCTTCTGGCCGGGCTGACCATGGTCCCCGGCGAGGTCGAAGAGGCCGCGCGGCTTGAGACCAGCAATTGGTGGACGATCCTGCGCCATGTGCAGCTGCCCTTCCTGATGCCGGGCCTTGTGGCGGTGCTGATCCTGCGCACCGCCGACACGCTGAAGCTGTTCGACATGGTGTTCACCCTGACACGCGGCGGTCCGGGAAACTCGACCGAGATGATCTCGCTGCTGATCCAGCGGGTGGGGTTCCGGGTTTTCGATCAGGGGCTGGCCTCGGCGCAGGCCGTGATCCTGCTGATCATCACCATCGTTCTGGCGCGGCTTTATATCCGCTTCTTCTACAAGGAGGTCTAGGATGAACCGGACCCGCCGTTCCCTGGCCGTCGAACTGGCGCTGCTGGGCCTCATCATCCTGGTCTGCGTCTTTCCCTTCTACTGGATGGTCACGACATCGCTGAAGACGCAGGTCGTGGCGATGCAATCGCCGCCCGCCTGGGTCTTCACCCCCACGCTGGACAATTACCGGCAGGCTTTGTTCGTGGACGGCGTTTGGCGCACGCTGCTGAACTCGCTGATCATCGCGGTCTCGACCACGGCGCTGGCGGTGGTGCTGGGCGTGCCTGCGGCCTTTGCGCTGGCCCGGTTCGAGTTTCGCGGCAAAAAGGACCTGTGGTTCTGGTTCATCACCAACCGCATGGTCTCGCCCATCGTTCTGGCGCTGCCCTTCTTTCTGATCGCGCGGCAATTCGGGATGCTGGACAAGCACATCACGCTGATCCTGATCTACCTGACCTTCAACCTGCCCATCGTCATCTGGATCGTGACCGACCAGTTCCGCGGCATCCCCTATGACCTGGACGAGGCCGCCCGGATGGAGGGCGCGTCCCAGTTCACCATCATGCGCAAGATCTGCCTGCCTCTGGCCATGCCCGGCGTCGCCGTGTCGTCGATCTTCTCGTTCATCTTCTCGTGGAACGAACTGATGTTCGGCCTGATCCTGACCCGGTCCGAGGCCCGCACCGCCCCCGCCATGGCCGTGTCCTTCATGGAGGGCTACAACCTGCCCTATGGCAAGATCATGGCCACATCGACGCTGATCGTCATTCCGGTGCTGATCTTTGCGCTGATCGCCTCTAAACAGCTTGTGCGCGGGTTGACGATGGGCGCAGTCAAGTAACGAGAGGGTCGATGTCACGCCAGATCAAGATCGAGCAGATCGACGAGGAAGAACAACTGCTGGTTCGTCTGGCCTATGCCTGCGAGATTGAGGGCCTGACCCAGGCCGAGGCCGCCGCCCGCTTCGGCCTGACCCGGCTGCGCGTGAACAAGGGGCTGGCCGATCTGCGCGCGCGCGGCATCCTGCGGGTCAGCATCGACAGCGTCTATGCGGCCTCGGCCGCGCTGGAATGGCAGGTCGCGGACCGCTGGTCGCTGCGCCGCGCGGTCGTGGTGCCCAGCCCGGAACGGGCGGGCGCGGTGACGACGCTGGTCAGCGCGGGTCTGGGCGGGCATCTGGGCCAGTTGCTGGCCGACCGCGCGGTGACGCGGTTCGGCATGTCCTGGGGCAACACGCTGAACCTGGCCACCCGCTTCATGCAGCCGGTCAACCGCCCCGATCTGGAAATCGTTTCCGTGATGGGCGGGATCGCGCGCGGATCGGACGTGAACGGCTACGAGATCACCACCCGGCTGGCCGATCTTTGCAACGCGCAGCATTCCTTCTTTCTGGCGCCGATCTATGCGGGCAGCGCGGCCAGCCGCCGCGTCTTCATGGAACAGGACGTGATCGCGCAGGCGCTGGACAAGATCCGGGGCTGTCAGGCGATGGCGCTGGCCACGGGCGACCTGACACGCTCGCTTCTGGTGAGGGATGCCCTGCCCCGCGACGTGACGGCCGAAGAACTGGTCGCGCTTGGCGGGGTGGGCGACATCATCGGCAACATCCTCGACGCCGACGGCAACCCTGTCGCGCATGACCTGAACAACCGCCTGATCGGGCTGACGCTGGACGACCTGCGGCAGGTGCCGAACGTGATTCTGGCCGCGGGGGGCGCGCACAAGGTGCCGATCATCCGCGCCGCCCTGCGCGCGGGCATCGTCAATACGCTGGTCACGGACGAGAACACCGCGACCGCCCTTCTGGCCGAGGATCAGCCCCGCCGGTAAAGCGCCCGCCATTCGGCATGGGCCGTGGCATAGGCTTCGTGGCGCGCCGCATCGGGCGAGACGCGGCGGCTGACAGCGGGCTTGCCGAACCGCGCGGGGTCGTAACCCAGAACCGCCGCCTGCCCCAGCCGCGCAGCGCCGAAGGCCGCGCCGTATTCGCCGCGTTCCGGGATCAGCAGCGTGATGCCGCAGATATCCGCGATGATCTGCAACCAATGCTGCGACCGAGAGCCCCCGCCGACCGCATAGGCCTCGGTGATGGTGGTGCCGCCCTCGCGCAGCGCGTCAAGGCAATCGGCCAGCGCGAAGCCCACGCCCTCCAGCACGGCCAGAACCAGATCGGGCGCGCCGGTGCGGCTGGTCATGCCGTGCAGGCTGGCCTGTGCGGTGGGGTCGTTATGCGGCGTCCGGACGCCGGTCAGATAGGGCAGGAAGCGCACCGGCGACGGCCCCTCATGCCCTTCGGCCAGGGCCAGCATCTCGGGGACCGGGCGCCCCAGGATCCCCGCCAGCCAGTCCAGACAGCTGGCTGCCGCCAGGATCACGCCCATCTGGTGCCAGCGCCCCGGCACGGCATGGCAGAAGGCGTGGACCCCCTGCCGCGTGTTGGGGCGGAACTGGTCGCTCGGCGCAAAGACCACGCCCGACGTGCCAAGCGACAGAAAGGCCCCGTCCTCGACCATGCCCATCCCGCAGGCGGCGGCGGCATTGTCGCCCGCGCCCCCCGCCACCACCGTGCCGGGGGCAAAGCCCCATCGCGCGCAGATCTCGGGCCGCAGGGTGCCGCTGACCTCGGTGCCTTCGACAAGGCGCGGCATCTGCGCCTCGGTCAGGCCGGTCGCGTGCAGCAATTCGGGCGACCAGCGCCGGGCGGCCACGTCCAGCCACAGCGTCCCCGCCGCGTCCGACATCTCGGCCACGTGTTCGCCCGTCAGCCACAGGCGCAGGTAATCCTTTGGCAGCAGCACCCGCGCGGTGCGGGCGAAGATCTCCGGCTCGTGCCGGGCGACCCAGGCCAGCTTGGGCGCGGTGAAGCCCGCCATGACCAGATTGCCGCCGATCCCCTCGAAATCGGCGGCCTCTGACAATTCGCTGCATTCGCGCGAGGACCGGCCGTCATTCCACATGATGCAGGGCCGCAGCACCCGGTCGTCGGCATCCAGCAGCACCGCGCCATGCATATGCCCCGACAGACCGACGCCGCGCACCTGCGCCAGCAGGCCGGGATGATCCCCGGCGATCTGGCCCAGCGCCTCTTCGACCGCCGCGATCCAGGCGGCCGGGTCCTGTTCCGAAAGGGGCGCCGACCGCGCCAGATCGGGGACGCGGGCCGTGGCCTCGGCCTGCATCTCCTGGGCGTCGTCGATGACCAGCACTTTGGCCCCGGACGTGCCAAGGTCGATTCCCAGATACATGACGCCTCCTCGCGTTTTGGCCTTGATGCACCCCAAGAATACATTTGTAAACCTGTCAGTGCTTATGTAACGTCGGCCAAAGGGGCAACGGCCCCTAAGGTCTGCGTCCCGGACAGTCTAGCCGGGATCGCCCCGGAACAAGAGGTCGAATATGGCGCGCGCTTTGGTGCTTGAGGAACGAAACCGCCTGTCCCTGCGCGAAATCGCCCTGCCCGACACGCCCGGCCCCGGCGAGGTCGCCATCGCGGTCAAGGTCGTGGGCATCTGCGGCAGCGACGTGCATTACTACACGCATGGCCGGATCGGCCCCTTCGTGGTCGAGGCTCCGATGGTTCTGGGCCACGAGGCCGCGGGGATCGTCACCGCACTGGGCGAGGGCGTGACGGGCCTTGCCGTGGGCGACCGGGTCTGCATGGAGCCGGGCATCCCCGACACGACCTCGAAAGCGTCGAAGCTGGGGGTCTACAATGTCGATCCCTCGGTCCGGTTCTGGGCGACGCCGCCGATCCATGGCTGCCTGACGCCCGTCGTGATCCACCCCGCCGCCTTCACCTATCGCCTGCCCGACCATGTCTCGCTGGCCGAGGGCGCGATGGTCGAGCCCTTCGCCATCGGCATGCAGGCCGCCGCCCGCGCGCGGATCAGGCCGGGCGACGTGGCGCTGGTCACAGGGGCCGGGCCGATCGGCGTGATGACCGCGCTGGCGGCGCTTGCAGGGGGCTGCGCGCGGGTCTTTGTCAGCGATCTGGTGGCCGACAAGCTGGCCATCGCCGGCGGGTTCGACGGGATCACGGCCATCGACGCAGGCCGCGACGACCCCGCGCAGGTGGTGGCGGATGCGACCGGCGGCTGGGGCGCGGATGTCGTCTTTGAATGCGCGGGCGCGGCCCCGGCGATCCAGACCGCCTTGCGCGCCGTGGCCCCTGCGGGCTGCGTCGTCTGGGTTGGCATGCCCGTCGATCCGGTGCCTTTCGATCTGGTCCTGGCCCAGTCCAAGGAGATCCGGATGGAGACCGTGTTCCGCTACGCCAACATGTATGACCGCGCCATTCAGGTGATCGGCTCGGGGCGGATCGACCTCAAGCGGCTGATCACCGCGACCTATCCCTTTGACGACGCCGTCGCCGCCTTTGACCGCGCGGTCGAGGCGCGCCCGACCGACGTCAAGATCCAGATCACGATGGACTAGGCCATGACCGCGCTTGCCGACCGCCTGCTGGACGAATTGCGCCCCGGCCTCGCGCCCGAGGTGCTGGCCCGGATCGCGCCCCTGTCGCAGGCGCTGACCGGGGCTGGCCGCATCGCCTGCCACGGCGTCGGGCGCGAGGGGCTGATGATGCGCGCGCTGGCCATGCGGCTGTTCCATCTGGGGCTGGACGCGCATGTCGTGGGCGACATGACCGTGCCGCCGCTTGGGCCCGGGGACCTGCTGCTGGTCAGCGCGGGGCCGGGGCATTTCGGCACGGTGGCCTCGCTGGTGGCCACGGCCCGCGAGGCAGGGGCGCAGGTCGCCTGCCTGACCGCGCAGGCGCAGGGCGCGGTGCCGCAAGCCGCCGATCTGGTCGTGCATCTGCCCGCGCAGACGATGGCCGACGATGCGGGCGCGGGTTCGATCCTGCCGATGGGCTCGCTTTACGAGGTGCTGATGCTGCTCTTCTCGGAACTGCTGGTTCTGGACCTGCGCGACCGCCTTGGCGTCACCCCCGAGGCCATGCGCGCCCGCCACACGAACCTGGAGTGACCATGCCCGACTGGACCCGACGCTTCAGCCTGACCGGAAGGCGCGCGCTGATCACCGGCGCATCCTCGGGGATCGGGCGCGCCATAGCCGAGGTCTTTGCCGATGCGGGCGCCGATATCGTGGCGCATGGCCGCGACGCCGCCCGTTTGGACGATCTGTCAAAGACCATCCGCCAGGCGGACCGGGCCTGCGATCTGGTGACGGGCGATCTGGCCGATGACGCGGCGGGCGTGGCGCGGCGGGCGCTGGCCACGGGGCGGATCGACATTCTGGTCAACAGCGCGGGCATCGCGCTGACCGGGCCGGTCATCGGCTATGACCCGGCCGATTGGCAGCGCACGCTGGCCGTGAACCTGACCGCGCCCTTCATCCTGTCGCAGGCGGTCCTGCCCGGCATGATGGAACGGCGGATGGGCAAGATCATCAACATCTCAAGCCAGACGGGCGTGATCGCCCTGCCCAATCATGCGGCCTATGCCGCGTCCAAGGGCGGACTGAACGCGCTGACGAAATCGCTGATGACCGAGGCCGCGCCCCATAACGTTCAGGTCAACGCGATCTGCCCGACGGTCGTGCTGACCGAGATGGGCGAGGCGCTCTGGTCCGCGCCCGAACGCCGCGACCCTTTCATCGCGCGCACGCCGCTTGGCCGCTTCGGCCAGCCGGTCGAGATCGCGGACATGGCACTGTATCTGGCGTCAGAGGCGTCCGATCTGGTGAACGGCGCCGTGATGATGATCGAGGGCGGCTATTCCAGCATCTAGAACGGGGGGAAAGATGAACGCACTGGGCGGAAAGACGGTCGCCATCACCGGGGCGGCCTCGGGGATCGGGCTGGCCTGCGCGCGGGCCTGCCTTGCGGCGGGGGCCGAGGTCGCGCTGATCGACCGGGCGGGCGACAGGCTGGCGGCGCTTTGCGACGAACTGGGTCCGGGCGCGCATGGCGTGGTGACGGATGTGACCGATCCCGCCAGCGTCGAGGCGATGCTGCCGCAGATTCTGGCCGCGACCGGGCGACTGGACGTGTTCCACGCCAATGCCGGCGCCTATGTCGGCGGCGAGGTGCTGACCGGCGATCCCGATGCCTGGGACCGGATGCTGAATCTCAACATCAATGCAGCCTTCCGCACGATCCGGGCGGTGCTGCCGCATATGGCGGCGCAAGGCTCGGGCGACGTGATCCTGACCAGTTCCATCGCAGGCGTCGTGCCGGTGGTGTGGGAGCCGGTCTATACCGCCTCGAAACACGCGATCCAGGCCTTCACCCATACGCTGCGGCGGCAGATGTCGGGGCATGGCGTCAGGGTGGGCGCGGTGCTGCCCGGCCCGGTGGTGACCGCGCTTCTGGATGACTGGCCCAAGGCCAAGATGGATCAGGCCCTGGCCGAGGGCAGCCTGATGCAGCCCGAAGAGGTCGCCGATTGCGTCGTCTTCATGCTGACGCGGCCGCGCAACGTGGTCATCCGCGATCTGGTGATCCTGCCCAACGCGGTGGATCTGTGATGACCGGGCCTTTGTTCATCGGCGTCGATGTCGGCACGGGCAGCGCGCGGGCGGGCCTGTTCGATCAGGCGGGCAGGCTGCTGGCCAGCCACAAGACCCCCTTTCCCATGTGGCGCGAGGGCGGCGACATCGTCGAGCAATCCAGCGCCGCGATCTGGGCCGCCGTCTGCGCCAGCGTGCGGCAGGCCGTGGCGGGGACCGACCCGGCGCGCGTCGCCGGTCTGGGCTTTGACGCGGCCTGTTCGCTGGTCGTGCTGGACCGCGCCATGCAGCCCCTGGCGATCGGCCCCTCGGGCGATCCTTCGCGCAACGTGATCGTCTGGATGGATCACCGCGCCACCGATCAGGCCGAGCGGATCAACGCGATGGGCCATCCGGTGCTGGATTACGTCGGCGGCCGCATCTCGCCCGAGATGCAGACGCCGAAGCTGCTTTGGTTGGCCGAAACGATGCCCGAGGCCTTCGCCCGCGCCGGGCAATTCCTTGATCTGGCCGATTTCCTGACCTGGGCCGCGACGGGCAGTCTGGCGCGGTCGGCCTGCACGGTGACGTGCAAATGGACCTACCTGGCGCATGAGCGGCGATGGGATTCCAGTTACTTCGACCAGATCGGGCTGGGCGTGCTGGCCGATGAGGATTTCGCGCGCATCGGCCAGAAGATCGTGGACCCCGGCACGCCACTTGGCGCGGGCCTGACCCCCGAGGCCGCGCAGGCGATGGGTCTGCGGCCCGGCACGCCGGTGGGCGCGGGGTTGATCGACGCCCATGCGGGCGGCGTGGGCACCGTGGGGGCGGCGCGCGATGCGGGCCCCGAGGCCGTGATGGCCTATGTCTTCGGCACCTCGGCCTGCACGATGGCCTCGTCGCCGCGTCCGCATTTCGTGCCGGGCGTCTGGGGGCCCTATCATTCCGCGATGATCCCCGGCCTCTGGCTGTCCGAGGGCGGCCAGTCGGCGGCCGGAGAGGCCATCGCCCAGATCATCGCCACCCATCCCGCCAGCGCGGGCATCCGCACCGGGGGCGCCTCGGTCCAGGATCACCTGCTGTCGCGGCTGGCCGCGCTTTGCCCCGATGTCAGCCAGGCGGTGGATCTGGCGGGCAGCCGCATGGTCGTGCCCGATTTCCTGGGCAACCGCGCGCCCCATGCCGACCCCCATGCCGGGGCGGTCCTGTCCGGACTGGGCATGGACAGGGGCGAGGACGACCTGCTGGCCTTCTACGTGGCCGGGCTCTACGGCATCGGCTACGGACTGCGTCAGATCATCGAGGTTCAGGCCGCCCGGGGCGTCGCGCCGCGTCTGATCGCGATCAGCGGCGGCGCGGGCGCCAGCGACGCGGTCAAGCAGTTGCTGGCCGATGCCAGCGGCCTGCCGGTCATGGACACGGATTGCCCCGAACCCGTCCTGCTGGGCGCCGCGATGCTGGGCGCGGTTACCTCGGGCCATGCCGCGACGCTTGGGCAGGCGATGGCCGCCATGTCGCGCGAAAGGGCGCGCTTTCACCCCGCCGGGGGCCGGATCGCGGCGCTTCACGACCGCCGCGCCCGCGCCTTCGCCTTGCTGCAACAGGCCGACCGGGTGGCTCGTGGCCTGCCCGAGGCTGCCCCTACGTAATCGCGCTTGAAAAACGCAGACTTATGGCGACAATCTGTCGCCATTCGACAGCGAAACGGAGCAGAGGCATGGCGCGCCGCCATAAGAACCGCAGATTGCTGAATGCGCTGTCGGATGTCCGCAAGCAACGCGCCCTCAGCCTGGACCATCCCGGCGACCACACGCCCGAGACATGGTTCATCGGTCCCAAGGCCGAGAATGGCGACCTGTTCATGCGGCTGGTCCATCGGGCGCTTGGCCAGCACATGGATTTCCGCCGCGCCTACATGCCGGGCGATCCCGCCATCCGCGACGAGGCCGAAACCCCGCGCACCGAACGATCCGAGGCCTTCATCGCCGCCCGACTGGACGAGATGACGCATTGGCTGCACGGCTCGATCCCGCTGGCCAGCCACCGCAACCAGTCGCACATGTATTGGGACCAGACCCTGCCCGCGCTGCTGGGCTATATTGCCGCCCTGCCCTATAACCAGAACAACGTCGCGGCCGAGGCCAGCCCCGCAACCACCCTGCTGGAGATCGAGGTGGGCGAGGATCTGTGCCGGATGCTGGGCTATGCCCTGCCGCCCGCCAGCGATCAGGCCGAGGGCGCGATAAGGCCCTGGGGGCACATCACCTGCGACGGCAGCGTGGCCAATGCCGAAAGTGTCTGGGCCTCGCGCAACCTCAAGTATTTCCCTGCCGCGATGGCCGCCGCGATCCGCGCCGAAGCCGCGCTGGCGCCTGCGCGCAACGTCACGCTGCGCCTGACCGACGGCCACCGGGCGCGGCTGCTGGAATTGTCGCCCTGGCAGCTGATGAACCTGCCTCTGGACGAGGTGATCGGCCTGGCCCCCCGCGTGGCCCATGTCGCAGGCATCGCGCCCGCCGCGATCGAGGCCGCGCTGGCCCGCCATTCGGTGCAGGCATTGGGCCTTGTCGCCTTTCATCGCCTGAATCTGGACGGCATCGACCCGCCGGTCCTGCTGGCCCCGGCGACCGCGCATTATTCCTGGCCCAAGGCGATGTCGCTGACCGGGCTGGGCCGCGACGCGCTGCGCACGATCCCGGTCGATCGGGCGGGGCGGATGGACATGGTCGCCCTGCGCGCCACGCTGGATGCCTGCCTCGATGCCCGCCAGCCGGTGATGCAGGTCACCGCCGTCACGGGTTCGACCGAGGAAAGCGCCGTGGACCCGCTGGCCGAGATCCTTGCGATCCGCGACGAATACCGCGCCCTGGGGATGGAGTTCAGCATCCATGCCGATGGCGCATGGGGCGGCTATTTCGCCTCGATCCTCAGGGCGCCGCACAAGAACCACCAGCCCGACCACCCGCCCGAGGACCGCGCCTGGCACGCGCTGATCATGGGCGAGGGGCCGGACCGGCCAGGCCTTCTGCCCTCGGCCCATGTGCGGCGACAGCTCAAGGCGCTGGCACGGGCCGATTCGATCACCGTCGATCCGCACAAATCGGGCTTTGTCCCCTATCCGGCGGGGGCGCTCTGCTATCGCAACGGCGCGATGCGCGATCTGGTCTCGTTCAAGGCGCCGGTCGTCTTTCACGGCGGCATCGACCCGACCGTCGGCGTCTACGGGATCGAGGGGTCCAAGCCCGGCGCGGCGGCGGCCTCGGTCTATCTGTCGCATCGGGTGATCCGCCCCGACCGTTCGGGCTATGGCGATCTGCTGGCGCGCTGCCTGTTCAACGCGAAACGCTTCTACGCGATGCTGGTCTGTCTGGAAGGGCCGGATTTCACCGTCACCCCCTTTCAGCGCCTGCCCGCCGAGGCCCAACCGGGCGCCACCGCGCGCGAGATCGAGGACCAGCGCGCCCGCATCCGGCAGGACATCCTGCCCCTGCATGATGCAGATCTGATCGAGGCGCTGCGCGACGATGACGACCTTTTCGCGCTGTTCCGCGATCTGGGGCCGGACCTGACGATCACCGCCTATGCGTTCAATTTCGTCTCGGCCGAGGGTCCGAACCGCGATCCGTCCCTGATGAACGAGATGAACGACCTGATCTATCGCCGCCTCAGCCTGCAATCCTTCAACGGAGGCTCGGTGCCGACGCAGCCGATGTTCGTGACCGCCTCGGAATTCGACCCGGCGCATTACGGGCAGGCGCTGGTCAGCGATTTCTGCCGCCGCGCGGGGTGCGATCCGCAAGACGGCCTGCCGATGGGCTTTCTGATTTCGACCACGCAGAACCCGTGGCTGTCTCAGGCGGGCGGCGGGCAGGTGCTGCGCAGCCTGCGCGACGCGCTGTCGGACACGGCCAGCGCCGCCGCGCAGGCGGTGATGGCGCGCCACGGCATCGCCCCGGCCTGACGGGCCTTACGGGAAAGGGACCCCAAGATGGACCATGATTGCCACCACGACGACGCCCCGCATGGCCCCGACCACGCAGGCCATGGCGGGCACGGCCACGACGCGATGACGCGCGACCTGATGATGGCACCGCGCATGGCGAACCACCCCCATCAGCACGCCATGACGCTGGTCGGTCACAAGACGGTCTTTGCCGTCCACATGACCCAGTTCTACATGGAGGAACACAAGTATCAGCTGATCTTCGAGGTGATCCTGCCCCCCGCCATCGCGGCCGAGCTGGATCGCCACCGCCGCCACCATCCCGGCGACTGGTTTGTCCTGTCGAACGATGAAAGCGATCTGTTCACCATTCCCGAACTGGCCAGCGGGCGCCGCCGGTCCTATCGCGCCCAGATCTTCCAGGGCCTGCCGCCCTTTTCCCACCGCGCCGAGGAAGACCCCCACTTCTACCCCTGGAGCCGCGACCGCGTGCGCCCTCTGCTGACCGACTTCACGGTCGAGGTCGGCCGGATCGTCATGTTCCGCCCCTTCGCGCATCACCTGATCCAGCCGGAATTCGCGACCTATCTGATGTGGGGCAAGGGCGACGAGGCGCATCTGACCAACCTGCAGACCGCGCGCCTGCATTCGGGCCCGTTCCAGACCCTGTCCTTCGGCCCCGATTACGACCATGTGCTGAGCCTGCGCGAACGCCCCGAGGGGCTGGACGATGCCGCGCTTGAGGCGGGGATGGTCTTTTCCGCGCCCTCGATCCGGCTGCGCCATCACCACGACCACCGGCAATGCCTGCCGCGCACCAATCCGATCACGCCCGACAAGCCGCTGACCCTGCTTTATCGCGGCATCCAGCCCGCGCTGACCGTGATGCCCGGACCCAGCTTCCTGTTCGGCAGCGCGGTCCTCAGCAGCCCGGACGCGCTGCGCCCCGATCAGGTCAGCCTCGAGGTCAGCCGCACCCCCAAATCGATGATCCTGAAGGACGACGCCTGACAAGGCATAGAAAGGCCCAATGATGGAAAAGCACGAAGGCAACGCCGAGCTTTGGCACACGGTCTTTGCCAAGGGCCACCCGGTCCTGATCGGCAAGCAGAAGCGCTATCGCCTGCTGCCGGGCCATCCGCGCTGCAAGCTGTGCGAGGTGCCGTTCGGCGGGCTTGGCGGCTGGATCATGCGCAAGCGCGGGCTGGCGGCCTCGGATCGCAACCCGCGTTATTGCACGGCCTGCGATACCTTTCTGGACGCGTTTCCGGGCGGGGCCGAGGTGCCGATCTCGATGATGATGGTCGATATCCGCAATTCGGTCGCGCTGTCCGGGCAGGTCTCGGCCCGCGAATTCGCGGCACGGGTCGGCGCGCTCAGGGACGATGTGGCGACGATCCTCGACCGCACGGACGGGTTTCTGCTGGAATTTCAGGGCGATTCGGTCTTTGCGGTCTGGCCGCCGGGTTTCGTCGGCCCCGATCACGCGGCCAAGGCGATGAAGGCAGGCGAACTGGCGCGCCAGATGATCGCCACGCGAACCCGCCCCGAGGATGCGCCTGTCGGCGTCGGCATCCATACGGGCGAGGTCTTCATGGGGACGGTGTCAGGCGCGGGCGGGCGCATTCAAGGGATCAGCGCCTTCGGGCTGGAGGTGAACGTGCTGGCCCGCATCGCCGCCGCCGCCGCACCGGGCGAGGTTCTGGCCTCGGCCACCGCGTGGCAGGCGGCGGGGCGCGACCTGTCGGCGGCCCGGACGCGCAACGAGACGCTCAAGGGCGTCGCCGAGCCTGTCGTGATCGCGGCGCTCTAGGCGGCGGGGGCGTTGCGGACGCCGGGGGCCGCCTGAACGGCAGCGGTGGCACGCGGGCGACCGGCGCGCGGGCGGGCGGGGGCCGGGGCGATCACGGGCGCGGGCGCGTCCGGGCGGGGCTGCGGCGCGAGCTCGACCAGATCGCGGCCCTGGAGGTCAAGCCCGATATCGGGCAGCAGATGCGGCGAAAGGCCGGCCAGACGCTCGATCTCGGCCTCCAGCGCGGCGTCGCTGCGGCGGCGGGAGATGTGGGCGCGCAGGCTCCCTACGGCGCGGATGGCTGCGCTGAACCCGGCCGACAGGCGCAGGGACCAGGCCTTGCGGGGCTTTGGCTGGTCAGCCGCATCGGGCATGTAGGTTTTCATCAGGTGTGACATGATCGAGGGGTCGGGAAGCATGGTGTCCTCCTGTTGGCCTTGGCCCTGGCAGCGGGCCTTGATGTCACCACCCTGCGCCCGGACCGCGCGCCTGTCTGTTCCGCGCGGAACAGATCGCGGTTGTTGGACCGGGGCGCGCGCAGTATCGTCCGCCCTGCGATCACAGCCCCACAGCACCCCCGCATGACCCAGCCCGAGGATCAGCCCGACACCGCCGAGACGCGCCTGCGCGTCCTGCGTGGCTGCCGCCTGTTCGCGGGGCTGGAGCCGGAAACCCTGGCCGAGTTGTCGCGCACCATGCTGCCGCTGCGCTGGCCTGCCGGGACGCTGATCTTTTCGCGCGGCGATCCGGGCGACGTGCTTCTGGCGATTGCGCGCGGGCGGATACGGCTGTCGCTGGCCAGCCCTCAGGGCCGCGAGATCGCGCTGACCACGCTTGGCCCCGGCGATATCCTGGGCGAGATGGCGGTGCTGGACGGCCAGCCGCGTTCCGCCGACGCGACGGCGCTGGCCGACACGACCTGCCTGACGCTGACCCGCCCCCGGTTCGAGGACCTGGCCCGCCGTCATGCCGATCTGGGGCTGGCGCTGGCGCGTCATCTGGCCGCCCATCTGCGCCAGACGAATTTCCAGATGGAATCCATCGCGCTTTACGATCTGCAGGCGCGACTGGTGCGGTTCCTGCTGCATGCGCTGGCCCGCGCGCCGGGCAAAGGACCGCAGAGGCGCCTGCGGCTGGACCTGCACCAGGGCGAGATCGCGGCGATCCTCGGCGCCTCGCGGCCCAAGATCAATCTGGCCTTCGGCGCGCTGACCCAGGCCGGCGCGATCCGGCGCGAGGGTAATGTGCTGGTCTGCGATATCGAAATCCTGTCCCGCCTCAGCGAGGGCGAGCCCGCCGCCCCGTGACCCGGGAACGGTCCGGGCGTGGCGTTTGACCCCGCCACGCCCAACCGTCACCTGCCCCCGCAATCACTGGGGCACAGGACACTCCGCCTGCGAACGCTCCGGAACCGGCCCCCGGGAGAAGTGAGTGTGGGGCACAGAGCTTGCCCCGAGGGACCGGAAAACAGACACCATTGACACAATGCAGACAGGCGTTTCGACCTGCGGCAGGCAACGGACCGGCACCGGACCGTTCTCTGCCCGCCCTTTCTGCGTCATGCGCGCCCCCTCAGCTGTTCCCCAGGGAACAGCACCGACCATCCGGAACGAAAAAGGCCCCGGCGCTGCCGCCGGGGCCTTTTCCGGTCAGGCGGTCACTATGTCAGAACACATAAACCGGCGTGCCGATGGGAACGCGGTCAAAGAGGCTCATCACGGCCTCGTTGCGCATCCTGAGGCAACCATTCGAGACAGCCCGCCCGATCGAGCCCGGCTCGGTCGTGCCGTGAATGCGGATCGCCGTGTCCTGCCCGCGCTCGTTATACAGATACAGCGCCCGCGCCCCCAACGGGTTCTGCGGGCCGCCTGGCATGCCATCCTTGTATTTCTCGTAGGCGGCGGGGTTGCGGGCGATCATCTCGGGGGTGGGGCGCCAGCTGGGCCATTCGACCTTGCGCCCGATCGTGGCCTTGCCCTTCCAGACCAGCTCGTCCCGGCCCACGGCGACGCCGTAGCGGATCGCCCGGCCCGGCGCGATGACGTGATAAAGGAAGAAGTCGCGGCTGACGACGACGATGCTGCCCACCTCGAAATCGTCGCGGATGGCGACCTCGGTCGGGGCATAGGGGTCTGCGGCCTGCGCCAGCGCGCCCGAGGGCAGGGCCAGCACAGCCAGCAGCGGCAGGGTGGACAGCAACATCTGGCGGCGGTTCATGGCGGCATCCCGTATCATTCCGTTGCCCCAGAATAGCCCCGAAAGGGGGGTGCGCGCAACTCGGCGGCGAAGAAGGCGCTTGACGCAAAGGCATCCGAGGCACATCTGAAGGGCATGTGTTGTGCAGGCCACCAGAGCGCGCCCGTTCAGGCGCCCCGTCGCGCGGAGACCCGCCCCCGGCATCTGTGCCGTGGTCGTGGCGATCGCGCCTGCCGCTGCCTGCGCCCGGCCAGCCACCCCCAGACGCAGGCGCCGCGCCGCCCCACGCGCGATGCCCGCCCGTCCCGTGCCCCCTTCCCGCCACGCGCCGCGCCCGCGCATCCGCAGGCTCCGCCCGCCGCCTGAGAAAGCCCGCCCTTCCCGGCCCTTCTCAGCGGACATGACCATGACCCAGACCGACATCATCGACCTTCCCCTGCGCGGCATCTCTTGCGGGGGGTGCGCCTCGCGTGCGACCAAGGCGCTGGCCGCCCTGCCCGGCGTGATCGAGCCAAGCGTGAACCCCATGACCCGCCATGCCCATCTGCGGCTGGACGGCGCGACGCTGGCGCAGGTGCAGGACGCACTGACCCGCGCGGGCTATCCTGCCGAACTGACCACCACCCGGATCGAGATCGAGGGCATGACCTGCGGCGCCTGCGCGGCCCGCATCCAGCGCGCGCTGGAGGCCAGCCCCGACATCGCCGAGGCGCAGGTGAACCTCGCCACCCGCGCGGCGACGATCAGCCATGCGCCTTTGGCTTCGGCGGCGGATCTGGCCGACAGGATCACGCGGATGGGCTATCCCGCCCGGCCCGCAGGCAGCGCCGAGGCCAAGGCCCCGGTCCATGACACCGAGGCCCGCGCCTTGGGTGCCGATGCGCTGCGGGCGGGTCTGCTGACCCTGCCGGTCTTCGTGCTGGAAATGGGCGGCCATGCGGTCCCGGCCTTTCACCACTGGCTGCACGGGCTGGTGGGCCAGCAGGCGCTGTGGCTGATCCAGATGGCGCTGACCGCGGCGGTGCTGGCCGGGCCGGGACGGCGCTTCTTCACCACGGGCATCCCGGCCCTGCTGCGCGGCGCGCCCGAGATGAACAGCCTTGTGGCGCTTGGCGCGGGGGCGGCGTTCCTGTTCTCGTCGGTCGTGACGCTGGCGCCGGGGCTGGTCCCCGAGGCCTCGCGCCATGTCTGGTTCGAGGCCGCCGCTGTCATCGCCACACTGATCCTGACCGGCCGCTATCTGGAGGCCCGCGCACGCGGCAAGGCAGGCGAGGCGATCCGCCGCCTGATCGAACTGGCCCCCGATCAGGCCCGCCTGATCCGCGACGGCAAGCCGGTCCTGGTGCCGACCGCGTCCCTGAGGCCCGACGATCTGGTCCTTCTGCAACCGGGCGAACGTGTGGCGCTGGACGGGATCGTGACCGAAGGTCAGGGCCATATCGACGAATCCATGCTGACCGGAGAGCCGCTGCCCGTGCTTAAGGCGCCCGGCGATGCGGTGACGGGCGGCACGCTGAACGGCGGCGCGGCGCTGACCTACCGGGTGCAGGCCACGGGCGCCGACACGGTGCTGTCGCGCATCGTCGCCATGGTGGAATCGGCGCAGGCCACGCGCCTGCCGGTTCAGGCGCTGGTTGATCGGGTGACGCGCATCTTCGTGCCGGTGGTCATGGCGCTGTCGGCGCTGACGCTGGCGCTGTGGCTGGCCTTCGGGCCGGGACTGGCCGAGGCGATCGTGGCGGCGGTGGCCGTGCTGATCATCGCCTGCCCCTGCGCAATGGGGCTGGCCGTGCCGGTCTCGGTCATGGTCGGCAGCGGGCGCGGCGCCGAGCTGGGGGTTCTGTTCCGCCGGGGCGATGCGCTGCAAAAGCTGGCCTCGGCCCGGGTGATCGGCTTCGACAAGACCGGCACGCTGACGCTTGGCCGCCCCTCGGTCACCGGGATCTGGACCGAGGGCCTGACCGAGGATCGCGCCCTGACCCTGATGGCCGCAGCCGAGGCGCAGTCCGAACACCCCCTCGCCCGCGCGATCCTGCAAGAGGCCGAGGCCCGCGCCCTGCCCCTGCCCCGCGCCGAAAGCGTCAGGGCCGAGGCAGGGCGCGGCCTGACGGCCGAGGTGGATGGCCTGTCGCTGCTGATCGGCAACGCGACGGCCCTGACCGAGGCAGGCATCGCCACCGCGCCCACCCTGCTGGATCAGGCCGAGGCCGCCGCCCGCAAGGGCGCAACGCCGGTGCATCTGGCGGTCGATGGCCGCCATGTCGCCAGCCTTGCCCTGTCGGACAGGGTGCGCCCGGATGCCAAGGCGACCGTCGCGGCCCTGCGCGCGATGGGCCTGCGGACGGTGATGCTGTCGGGCGACGTGCCCGCCACCGCGCAGGCGGTCGGCGCGGAACTGGGCCTGGACGAGGTCAAAGCCGGCCTGTCGCCGCAGCAGAAGCTGCAAGAGATCCGCGCGATGGGCGCCGACACGGTCTTTGTCGGTGACGGGATCAACGACGCCCCGGCCCTGGCCGCCGCCGAGACCGGACTGGCCATCGGCAGCGGCACCGACATCGCCATCGAGGCGGCGGATGCGGTGCTGATCTCGGGCGAATCGGCGGGTGTGGTCCGGGCGCTGCGCCTGTCGCGCGCGGTGATGCGCAACATCCGGCAGAACCTGTTCTGGGCCTTTGCCTACAATACCGCGCTGATCCCGGTGGCGATGGGCGTTCTGGTCCCGTTCGGAGGCCCCGCCCTCTCGCCCATGCTGGGGGCGGGGGCGATGGCCATGTCCTCGGTCTGCGTGATCGGCAACGCGCTGCGCCTGCGCCGCGCGGGCTGATGCGGACAGACGGGTCCGGCACAGGCCGGACCCGGTTCGTGCGGGGTCAGTGACCCGCGTGTTCGTCCTTGTCATGACCGTGACCGTGGTCATGGCCATGGGCGCGGCCCATGCGCTGGTTATCGACGACCGCCTCGGCCTCCTCGGTGCCGCAATCGCCGAAATCCAGCGACAGGCGCACCACGTCGCCATCCGCCAGAGGCTGCGTCAGGCCCAGCAGCATGACGTGATCGCCGCCCCGCTCCAGCAGCCGCGTCTCGCCCGCAGGGATCGGCAGGCCCTCTTCGACATGCACCATCTTCATCACGCCGTCTTCTTCCAGATGGGTGTGCAGCTCGACCCGCTCGGCCGCGTCCGAGGCGACCGAGACCAGCGTGCAGTCAACCTCGCGGTGGTTCTCCAGCTCCATGAAGATGGCGCCGGTCATCGGATTGGCGCTGCGGGCATAGGCGTCGTTCACATGCATTCCGTCATGGGCCAGCGCAGCAAGCGGGGCAAGGGCGATCGCGCCCGCGAAAAAGGCAAGTTTCGTCATGGTCTTATCCTTGGTGTGTCAGGGTGTTTCCGGTCGGGGATCAGGCCCCGGCTGGCGGTCCCCTGACGCGCACCTGCCGCGTCGCGGCGGCGGTGACGGAACCAAGCGAGGCAGGCGGCAGCGCCTGCGGCAGGGCCGCGCGGGCCGGAAGTGCAGCATCGGGCGCGGCGGTTGCCACCATAAGCGACAGGGCCATGTCGGGGCAGAGATGCGCCCGGGACCTGTCGGGATCGGCGGGCAGCCGCGTGACGACGACCCCGTGGCCGGTGCAAAGGACGACCTCGTCGCCGATCCGCACGGTGCCGCGCGCCGAACCCAGCCCGATGCTGGTCAGCGCAACGATCAGAATCAGAAATGCGGCAAGCGGACGCGACATGGTACCGATCTAACCCGATGCGCGGCCCGCGTCATCAGCCATTGCGTCGCGGCGGATCAACGCGGACGGGACGGCACAAACGACAAGACCCCGCCAAAGGCGGGGCCGGGTCGGTCCGGAACGGCGCGGCGATCAGGCCTGCGCGGTCTCGGCCTTGGACAGCTCGCGCTTGATCTTCAGCGCGCGGTCCGACAGCTCGGTGTCCTTGGCTTTCGCCAGGAAGGCGTCCAGCCCGCCACGATGATCGACCGAACGCAGCGCGGCGGCCGAGATGCGCAGCGAATAGCCGCGGCCCAGCTTTTCCGACATCAGCGTGACGTCGTTCAGGTTCGGCAGGAACCGGCGACGGGTCTTGTTGTTGGCATGGCTGACATTGTTACCGCTCATCGGGCCTTTGCCGGTCAGTTCGCAGACGCGCGACATGGTGTGTTCCTTCGTCTCAGCTATGCGGGAGGACCGGCGGGGTCCGTCCCAATGTGAAAGGGCGCCGCGAGGCAGCGCCCGGAATTCCGTTCGCGGGTGGATACAGCCAAGCCGGGGGGCTCGTCAACCCTTGGCGGACAGATTCGCCGCCCATTCGGCCTCCAGCGCGATCAGCCTTTCCTTGCGCCAGAGGCCCCCCGCATAGCCCTGCATCCGCCCATCCGCCCCGATCACCCGATGGCAGGGCACGACCAGCGCCAGCCGGTTGGCGGCATTGGCCGCCGCGACCGCACGAACCGCGCGTGGGGCGCCGATGGCGCGGGCCAGATCGGAATAGCTGCGCGTCTCGCCGGGCGGGATGCGGCGCAGCTCCTGCCAGACCTTGCGTTGAAAATCAGTGCCATGCAGCATCACCGGCAGGTCGGGCGCCACCCCGCGCCCGGCCAGATAATCGGCCAGAACGGCCTCGGTCCGGTCGGTCACTTGCGTCCGCCCCAGCCCGATCCGCCCGCCCAGAAGGGCCGAGATCCGCGCCAGACCCGCCACCAGCGCCTTGCGCTCGACGAATTCCAGAAGGTGCAGGTGGTCGTCATCAGCAATCACGATCATGGCGCCAAGAGGCGTGTCGATCCAGTCGGCCAGCGCGCCGCCCTGCCCCTGCATCTGCCGGGGCGCATGGCCGAACAGACGCCGGAACGCCGCCCGGAACCCCGAGGCCGATTCGAAGCCCGCATCCAGCTGCGCCTCGATCACCGGCGCCCCCTGCTTCAGCATCGCCACCCCCTGACGCAGCCTTTCGGCGCGGGCCATCGCCAGAAAGCTCTGCCCGAAGCGGCGGCGGAACAGCCGCCTGACGGTCGAGGGGTCGTGCCCGCGCGCGACCAGATCGGCCTCGGACCAGCGCCGCGCCGGATCGGCCTGCAGCGCGGCCAGCAGATCGGCCACGACCGGCGCCCCCTCGTCCAAAGGATCGCAGCGGCGGCAGGGGCGGAAGCCCTGCGCCAGCGCCGCCGCCGGATCGTCGAACCAGCGACAATTCTCGGGGCGCGGCTTGCGGGCGGGGCAGGTCAGGCGGCAGAGGATGCCGGTCGTGGCCACCCCCACCCAGACACGCCCGTCATCGGCGGGATCGCGCGCCAGAAGCGCCGCATAAAGGCTGTCGTGATCGGTCAAGTCGCGCATGGTGCCTCCTGTCCCCGCCATCATGGCCGATTCGCCGGGGCTGCGGGCGTCAGGATCGGGCAGCGCATTCATGCGGGCACGCGCGGCGCGTCCAGCCAGTCCAGCATGGCCTCGACAGCAGCGCCGGGCAGCACCCCCCCGGCGGCCACCTGTTCGCCAAGGGCCGTGATGCGGGCGCGGGCCTCGGGCGTCTCGATCCGGGCCAGAAGGGCGGCGCGCAGTTCGGCCTGAAACCATTGGCGGGACTGGGTGGCGCGGTTGGCGGCGAAATGCCCCTCGGCCCGGCGCCAATCGGTCAGGGCCTGCATCTGCCCCCAGGCATCGGCCAGCCCGTCGCCCGTGGCGGCCGAGACGGGCAGCGCCTTGGGAAAGCCCGGCGCGTCCTGCGGGCGCTTTCGCAGCAGCCGCAGCGCGCCCGCGTAATCGGCCACCGTCCGGCGCGCGGGCGACAGAAGTTCTCCGTCCGCCTTGTTCACCAGGATCAGGTCGGCGCTTTCCATGATGCCGCGCTTGACGCCCTGCAATTCATCGCCCCCCGCAGGCGCCAGCAGCAGCACGAACAGATCGGTCATCTCGGCCACCAGCGTCTCGGACTGGCCGACGCCGACGGTCTCGACCAGGATGACGTCATGGCCGGCGGCCTCGCACAGACGGATCGCCTCGCGCGTGCGGCGGCCCACCCCGCCAAGCGTCGCCCCCGAGGGCGAGGGCCGGATATAGGCCGCGGGATCGCGCGACAGCAGGTCCATCCGCGTCTTGTCGCCCAGGATCGAGCCCCCCGACCGGGCCGAGGACGGATCGACCGCCAGCACCGCCACCCGCAACCCCTGCCCGGTCAGCATCAGGCCGAACGCCTCGATAAAGGTCGATTTGCCGACGCCGGGCGTCCCCGACAGCCCGATCCGCAGGGCCTGCCGTTCGGGCAGCGCCGCCAGCAGGCCCTGCGCGCGGGCGCGGTGGTCGGCGCGCGTGGATTCGACCAGCGTGATCGCACGCGACAGGGCGCGGCGATCGCCCTTGCAAAGCGGGTCAAGCAGGTCGTCCGTCATCGGCCCTCGCATGGCTGACGCCCGCTGAAGGGCGCGGCCCGAGATTGGACCAGCGGCGCGGTGCGGGCAATCCCCCGTGCCCGCCGGCTTGCACGAAGCCCGGCGCGTTCCCATTTCAGGGGTCAACACCGCAGGATCACCGCCATGCCCCGCCCCGACCACCCCCCGGCGCCGAACCGCCGCATGCTGATCCTCGGCGCGGGGCTGATGCTGGCGGGCTGGCCCGCGCTGGCCTCGGATCCGGGGCATAAGGGGTTGCGGCTGATGGCCGTCACCTCGCGCGATTGCCCGGCCTCGGCCGCATGGCTGGCCGAGACCGCGCCCGATCTGGCGCGCCAGGGCGCGGGGCTGATGCCGCTGCTGCTGGTCGATCTGGACGGCCCCTATCCCGACGGGCTGCTGCTGGACGGGCAGCCCCGCATTACGCCCACCTTCATCCTGCTGCGGCAGGGCGCGGAATTGGGCCGGTTCGAGGGTTACGACGGAAAAGACCATTTCCACGCGACGCTGAAAGCCTTACTGAAACAGACAGGCCAGACTGCGCATGGCGCGCGGTCATGACAAGGGTGATCGAAATGATGGAGATGTCCGGGACGGCCGGTTCTCTGGACGACGCAGAGCCTGTGACGCGCGACCGCGAGCTTGCCGAGATGGTGGCCCGCGCGGCAGAGGCCAGCGCCTTCATGAAGGCCCTCGCGCATGAGGGTCGGATGATGATCCTGTGCCACCTGACCGGCGGCGAAAAGACCGTGGGCGAGCTGGAAACCCTGCTGGGCCAGCGTCAGGCCGCCGTCAGCCAGCAGCTTGCCCGCCTGCGGGCCGAGGGGCTGGTCGAATGCCGCCGCGACGGCAAGGCGCGTTACTATTCGGTCGCGGACCCCCGCGCGGCCGAGGTGGTCGCGCTGATGTATCGGCTGTTCTGCGCGCGCTGATGGCGCCGCGGACGCAATCGCCGCGATAATCGGGGCATGAACCGGGGCCGGGCTTTCTGTCCGGCCCGTCATGCGCTAGGCAGGCGTCACCGATGACCCGAGCCGTGAAGGTGCCCCATGCATGACATTCGTGCGATCCGCGAAAACCCCGAGGCCTTTGAACATGCGCTGAACCGGCGCGGCCTGTCGGGCCTGACCGCGCAGATCCTGTCGCTGGATGCCGAACGCCGCGCCCGGATCAGCGCCGCCGAGACCGCGCAGGCCGAACAGAACCGCGCCAGCAAGGAAGTCGGCGCCGCCAAGGCGCGCGGCGACGATGCCGAATTCGAACGCCTCCGTGCGCTGGTCGCCGAAAAGAAGGCCGACATCGCCCGCATGAGCGCCGAGGCCGAGGCGCTTGACGCCGATCTGCGCGACCTGCTGCTGGGCATCCCCAACCTGCCGCTGGACCGGGTGCCGGACGGCGCCGACGAAGACGACAACGTCGAACTGCGCCGTTGGGGCAGCCCCCGCGCGCTGGATTTCACCCCGGTCGAGCATTTCGAGATCCCCGGCGCCCGCGCGGGTCTGGATTTCGAGACCGGCGCCAAGCTGTCGGGCAGCCGCTTCGTCGTGCTGAAAGGCGCGGTCGCGCGCATCCACCGCGCGCTTGCGCAGTTCATGCTGGACCTGCATGTCGATCAGCACGGGCTTGAGGAAACCTGGACCCCGGTCTTGGTTCTCGAGGACATGATGGTCGGCACCGGCCAGCTGCCGAAATTCGGCGAGGACAGCTATCAGACGCGCGAGGGTTGGTGGCTGATCCCGACCTCCGAGGTGACGCTGACCAACACCGTGAACGGCGATCTGCTGGATCACGCCGCCCTGCCCCGTCGCATGGTCGCCCACAGCCAATGCTTCCGGTCCGAGGCGGGCAGCGCGGGCCGCGACACGACGGGCATGCTGCGCCAGCATCAGTTCGAAAAGGTCGAGATGGTCTCGATCACCGATGCCGAAACCGGTCTGGCCGAGCATGAGCGCATGACCCGCTGCGCCGAAGCCGTGCTGGAGGCGCTGGACCTGCCCTATCGCACCATCGTCCTGTGCACCGGCGACATGGGCGCGGGCGCCCGCATCACCCATGATATCGAGGTCTGGCTGCCCGGTCAGAACCGCTATCGCGAGATCAGCAGCGTCAGCTATTGCGGCGATTATCAGGCCCGCCGCATGAATGCCCGCTATCGCCCCGAAGGCGGCGGCAAGCCCGAATTCGTCCACACGCTGAACGGCTCGGGCCTGGCCGTGGGGCGCACGCTGATCGCGGTGCTGGAAAATGGCCAGCAGGCCGACGGATCGGTGACTCTGCCCGCCGCCCTGTCGCGCTATCTGGGCGGCGCGACCTGCCTGACGACCGAGGGCGCGCTGGCCTGAGACAAAGCGGCGCCCCCGCGCAACCGGCGTGGGCGGCGGCGCGTTCGGGGATATGGCACGGTTTCGGACCCTTCTGCACAGCGGCGCATCGGCGCTATTCCTCGTTTCGGGGGTGTCGCAGGCCGTGCTTTTGCCCGACCGCTGGCCGGGGTCCGAGGCCTCGGTGATCCGCGCCTATCTGGCGCCCGACAGCGGCGTCATGTGGGCGCTGCTGCTGGCGCTCTGGGCGATGGTGGCGCTGGATCTGGTCGGCCAATGGCTCGAACCATCCGAGGGCGTGGGCGTCACCACGGCGATCATCCCCGCGCTGATCCTCGCGGCGATCATGCCCTGGATCGCGATGGGGCAACCCGTGCTTCTGGTGCTGGGATTGGCGGCGGCGACCATAGCCGCGCTGATCGCGGCAAGGCGCGCGGTGGGGCGGCACCGGCCCGCCATCGGCTTTCTGGCGGGCTGGCTGACGGCCCTGTCCTCGGCGGGGATGGCCATGACGGCCGCTACTCTGACCCCCCTCAGCATGGCGGCCTCGGCAGCGCTGGCGGTCCTGCCCGCAGCGGCGATCGGGGCGGCGGCGCAGGCCTGGATCGGACCGGCCATCGGCTATTCCGCCGCCTTGATCTGGGCCTTCTGCGCGATGGCCGTCAGCACGATGGGCTCTGACCCGCTGACCGCGATTTCGGCCACGCTCGGGATCGCGGCAATGGCGGTGGTTCTGGTGCGCGCGGCGTCCTGACCGTCAGCCCTTGGGGCGCTGGCGGTTCTTGTGCTTGGACAGCGCGCCCGACTGATTGATCTTGTCGGCCTTGGCCTTGTAGGGGTTGTTGACCCCCTGATCGCGGAAGGTCAGCCGGATCGGCGTTCCCGGCAGGTCGAAATCCGCGCGCAGCCCGTTGATCAGGTAACGCTGATAGCTGTCTGGAATCTGATCGGTATGCGTCGCCTTGACGATAAAGGCCGGGGGGCGCGTCTTGATCTGCGTCATGTAGCGCAGCCGGATGCGGCGCCCGCCCGGCGCAGGGGGCGGGTGGCTTTCGGTCATCACGCTCAGCCACTGGTTCAGCCGCGCGGTCGAGATGCGGCGGTTCCAGACCTCGTGCGCCTTCAGCACGGCAGAATGCAGCCGGTCCAGCCCCTTGCCCGTCCGGGCCGAGACCGTGACCAGAGGCGCGCCCTTCAGCTGCGGCAGCAGGCGTTCGAAATTGGCGCGCAGCTCGTTCAGCTTCTGGGGCTTGTCCTCCTCCAGATCCCATTTGTTCGCGGCGACGACCACGGCGCGGCCCTCGGTCTCGGCGAAATCGGCGATCCGCAGGTCCTGCTGCTCGAACGGGATATTCACGTCCAGCAGCACGACGACCACCTCGGCAAAGCGGACGGCGCGCAGACCGTCTGCCACGGAAAGTTTTTCTACCTTGTCCGTGACCTTGGCGCGCTTGCGCATCCCCGCCGTATCGAAGATCCGCATGGGCGTGCCCATGAACTCGGTCGTGACGCTAATCGAATCGCGGGTGATCCCGGCTTCGGGGCCGGTCAGCAGGCGATCTTCGCCCAGGATCTTGTTGATCAGCGTGGACTTGCCCGCATTGGGCCGCCCGATCACCGCCAGTTGCAGCGGACGCTGCGCCGAAGGGCGCCAGTCATCCGCGCCCTCGCCGGTTTCGGCATCGGCTTCGGACAGGTCCACATCGGTTTCGGCGGCGATGGGCGCCGGACGCTCGGCCTCGATCTGGTCGGCCAGCGGCATGAGCACCGAATAGAGATCGTCAAACCCCTCGCCATGTTCGGCCGAGATCCGCAAGGGTTCGCCAAGGCCCAGCCCATAGGCCTCCAGCGCGCCGGATTCGCCTGCGCGACCCTCGGCCTTGTTGGCGGCGACGATCACATGCTTGGACCGGCGGCGCAGGATGTCGGCGAAATATTCGTCGGCGGCGGTCACACCGACCCGCGCGTCGATCACGAAGAGGCAGATATCGGCCTCATCCACGGCGCGTTCGGTCAGGCGGCGCATGCGGCCCTGAAGGCTGTCATCCTCGGCCATTTCCAGACCGGCGCTGTCGATTACGACAAAGCGCAGATCGCCCAGCCGGGCCGCGCCTTCGCGCAGGTCGCGGGTGACGCCGGGCTGGTCATCGACCAGCGCCAGACGCTTGCCGACAAGCCGATTGAACAGGGTGGATTTGCCGACATTGGGCCGGCCGACGATGGCGAGTGTGAATGTCATCTGAACGCGTGCAACTGGCCGTTGCGTGCAACGACATAAAGGGTTTGACCGGCAACGACCGGTGCGGCGGCGGCTCCGCCGGGGATTTCGGCCTGCGCGACCAGCGTGCCCGAGGCCGGGTCAAAGACGCGCAGCAGCCCGTCGCTGGAGGCGACGAACAAGCGCCCCCCCGCAAGGATCGGGCCGTAATGGGCATGGATGCGGTCCTGACGGCGCACCCGGTCGGTGGTGTAATAGGGCATGGCGCGGCGCCAGATCACGCCGCCGGTTGCGGCGTCCAGACGGATCAGTTCGGCCTGATCGTTCACGGCAAAGACCGACCCGCCCGCCACGACGACCGGGCTGTTCGCCCCGTCGCGCGACGACCACTCGGTCAGCCCGGTGGCCAGATCGACCGCCTGGATGCGACCCGCCGAGGTTCCGGCATAGACGCGGCTGCCCTGGATCACCGGATCGCCGGTCATGTCGCGGATCACCGCGATGCTGCGGCCCGGACGGGTGCCCGCGACCTGGGTGTTCCAGTTCGTCTCGCCGCTGTCGCGGTCCACGGCCAGCAGCTCGCCCGAGGACAGCGGAAAGATCACCTGCCCGCCCTGCACGGCGGGGACCGAGACGCCCATGACGCCCGAACCCGATTGCGTGCCGCCCGTCTGCCACAAGACGCGGCCATCGGTGGCGCGCACGGCCCAGCCGACATTGTTGCGGGCGACGACATAAACGACGCCGTTCTGCACCGCCGGGCCGCCACCGACCGGCGCGCCCACGCGCTGGCGCCACAGCACCCCGCCCGAGGCTGCATCCAGCGCGACCAGTTCGCCAAAGCCGGTGGTGACATAGACGCGCCCGGCCTCATAAGCGAGCCCCCCGCCCGAGGCACTGTCGCTGGCCTCAAGCGCGGGGGTGACGTCGGTCGTCCAGACGCGTCCGCCATTCAGCGCGGTCGCGGTCACCCCCGCGCGGCTGTCCAGCGTGAAGATCAGACCGCCGCCCAGGATCGGCTCGGCCACGATGCGGTGGCGGCGCGAGTCGCCCTGCCCGATCGGCGCCGACCAGATGCGGCTGGTGCCCTGACCAAGCGCGACATGGCCCGGCTGATGCGCGGCATTGCCCGCCCGGTGCGTCCATTCGGCATTGACCGAAGGCGCGGCAAGGTTCAGCGCGGTCGTGGTGATGCCCGCCGCGCCGTCGAAGGCCGGCCCGTCAGGCGAGGTCACGGCCAGAGGGTCAAGCCTTTCGCCGGGCAGGATCACCTCGCGGTCGCAAGCCGACAGAGCCAGAGCGGCCAGAATCAGCACGGAATATCGCAGATTGGGGCTCATGCCTCTGGCTCTCCCTTCGTTGGATGTCGCGCGGTGGCGCGGATCAGTTCACGACGCCCGAAGGCAAGACAAGCTGCGGCTCGGGTTCGCTGCCAAGGGCGATCATCATCTCGGACAGACGGCGGCGCAAGGCTTCGCTGAGGCCGTCCTTCTGCTGGATCTGGCGGATCAGGGTCAGCGCATCCTCGGCCCGGCCCGCACCGACCAGCGCCACGGCCTTCTGTTCCAGAGCCAGCAGCTCGAACGGGGCGCCCGCGCGGGACAATTGGGTCAGAATCGCGTCGCGTTCCGAAGCGTCCATGTCGGGCCCGGCCAGCATCACCAGCTTCAGCTGCGCCAGTTCCGACAGCGCCCCGCCCTCGGCCGAGGTCTCGCGCAGCGTGGCGATGGCGGCCTCACGGTCGCCAGCCTCGACCTGCGCCGAAGCCGCCAGCAGACGTGCCAGCGTCGCGCGCCCTTCCCGGCCCGCAGGCTCGACCGACAGCAGGGCGGCGGGGTCGCCGCTGTCCTCGGCGGCAAGGATCGCGTTGCCCCAGGTCTCGGCGCTGTTTCGCTCCTGCGCGCGGCTGTATTCGCGCCAGCCCGCACCGCCGACGATCAGCAGGATCACGGCGATGCCGATCCAGCCGTAACGACGAAAGGCGCCGTAAAGCCGGTCGCGGCGCAGTTCCTCGGTGACCTCGTCGATGAAGCTGTCGTTCTGGTTGGCCATGGCCGCCTTCGTGCGAGAAAAATCGGTTTGCAGGCCGTCTTATACCGCGCGCGGGCGAAATGCCAATGGCGCAGCCCGCCCGCGCCATGACGTTCGCTTGTGCGCACCCGCAAGCGACCCATGAAAAAGGCCCGCCTGTGGGGCGGGCCTTGGCGTCGCGGCGCGGGGATCAGAGGCGCGAGGCCACGTTTTCCCAGTTCACCAGCTTGTCGAGGAAGTTCTCGAGGTATTTCGGGCGCGCATTGCGGAAGTCGATGTAATAGCTGTGCTCCCACACATCGCAGCCCAGCAGCGCGGTCTGGCCGAAGCAGAGCGGGTTCACACCGTTCTCGGTCTTGGTGATCTTCAGCCCGCCATCGGTATCCTTGACCAGCCAGGCCCAGCCGGAACCGAACTGACCGACGCCGGCCTCGGTGAACTTCTTCTTGAAATCCTCGACCGAGCCGAAGCTGTCCTTGATCGCGGCTTCCAGTTCCGAGGGCATGGCGCCGGGGTTCGGGCCCATCATTTCCCAGAACTGCGCGTGGTTCCAGTGCTGGCTGGCATTGTTGAAGATGCCGTTCTGCGCGACCGCGCCGGGCTGGTAGGTGCCCTTGACGATGTCCTCCAGCGACTTGCCGTCCCATTCGGTGCCCTGGACCAGCTCGTTCAGCTTGTCCACATAGGCCTTGTGATGCTTGTCGTGGTGAAATTCCAGCGTCTCGCGCGACATGCCGCCGTCGGCCAGCGCGTCGTGGGAATAGGGAAGATCGGGAAGCGTGAATGCCATGATCCGGTCCTTTCAAGGGGTTGGAATCTTTTCCGGGCGCACAGTCCCGCATTGCCGGGGCTAAAGCAAGGGGTGGCCCGCATTCGCCGGGTCAACGCGATGCCGCAGTCGCGGTTCCCTGTCGTGAGGGGGAAAGGGGGGCATTCCGCCCCCCTCTTGGCCTGCGGCCAATTCACCCCCCGAGGATATTTGCACCAAGGCAAATCCTAGCGGGGTGCGAGGCCGGTGCCGGGGCGGGCGGCCTCGGAGAGGATGAGGCCGAGATAGTCCGCCGTGGAACGAAAGCCGATCACCCTGAGGCCGCCGGGGATACGCCAGAAGGCGGCCGCCGTCTGCGCCGCGCGGCTGCGGCGCAGCGTGCCGGGCGCGAGATGGGGCAGATCGACAGGGGCCAGCTTGGCGATGACGTCATCGGCGCGGGGACCGGTCACGTCGAAGACCGCGCGCGCATCCGACATGTCCGCCACCAGCGCATGTTCGCCCGTCAGCGCCTGGTCGAGAAGGTGAAGGGCTTCGGTCTTTGCCGACTGCGGCAGGATCAGCAGAAGCTCGTCCGGCGACATCCAGCCAAGGCTGCGCGTACCGTCCGTGGTGATGCCGGTCGGGTCGGGCATGGGAAGGCCCGTGGCCTCGGCCAGGGCGTCGCCCGCGCGGTCGAGGTCGGCGCGGATCGTGATCATGGCCAGCCCTTCGATGCGGGCGACCTGTGCGAGGATCTCAGCCATTCAGGCGGCTCCCTTCCTTGTCGTAGAAGACCGGGTCGCAGATGCGGCCCTGCATGACCTCGCCCGAGGGCATCGGGAAATCCAGCACCTGCCCCATCCGCGCGGGCCCGTGCCGGACCAGCGCCATGGCGATCGGCTTGCCGAGGGTCGGCGAATGGTAGCTGGAGGTGATGCGGCCCTGCACCTTGCGCTGGCCGTTGGCGTTCGTGCCCTCGGCCACGGCATGGGCGCCGTCGGGGATGACCTTGTCCGACAGGCTTTCGATGCCGACAAGTTTCCAGCGGTTGCCGTCGGTCATGTGCAGCCGCTTCTGCGCGCGTTTGCCGATATAGTCGGGCTTTTTCTTCGAGATCGCCCAGTCGAGGCCCAGATCCTGAGGGATGATCGTGCCGTCGGTCTCGTCCCCGATCATGATGAAGCCCTTCTCGGCGCGCATCACGTGCATCGCCTCGGTCCCATAGGGCGTGACGGCGAAATCGCGGCCCTCGCGGTGGAGCATCTGCCAGAGTTCCAGCCCGCGTCCGGCGGGGACGGCGATCTCGTAGCTGAGTTCACCCGAGAAGCTGATGCGGAAGATGCGGGCGGGGATGCCGGCCAGTTCGCCCTCGGCCCATTGCATGAAGGGCAGCGCGGCAAGGTCGATATTGCCCGGCAGCCGTTCCAGCAGGGCGCGGGCCTTGGGGCCTGCCACCGCGATCTGGGCAAATTGCTCGGTCAGGTTGGCGGTATAGACCTTCCAGTCCCACCATTCGCATTGCAGCCAATCCTCCATATGGCCGTGGATGCGGTCGGCGCCCCCGGTGGTGGTGTGGCACAGCCAACTATCCTCGGACAGGCGCGCGACGACGCCGTCATCCATCAGAAAGCCGTTCTCGTTGCACATCAGCCCATAGCGGCATTTGCCGACCGGCAGCGTGGACATCATGTTCGTGTAGAGCATGTCGAGGAAGCGCCCGGCATCCGGCCCCTTGACCAGGATCTTGCCAAGCGTCGAGGCGTCCAGCGTGCCGACGCCGCCGCGCACGGCCAGGATCTCGCGGTTGACGGCGGCGTGGCGATCCTCGGCGCCCTGCGGATAGCAATAGGGGCGGCGCCATTGGCCGACGGGTTCGAAGCTGGCGCCGCGCGTCTCGTGCCAGCCGTGGATCGGGGTCTTGCGAAGGGGCTGGAACGCCTCGCCCTTGGCCTCGGCGGCGATGGTGGCCAGCGTCAGCGGCGTGTAGGGCGGTCGGAAGGTCGTCGTGCCGGTCTGTGGGATCGGCTGGTCCAGCGCCGCCGACAGGATCGCCAGGCCGTTGATGTTGCTGACCTTGCCCTGATCGGTCGCCATCCCCAACGTGGTGTAGCGCTTGGTATGTTCGACCGAGGCATAGCCCTCGCGCGCGGCCAGTTCGACATCGCTGACCTTCACGTCGTTCTGGAAATCCAGCCACATCTTGGTGCGCAGCTTGTAAGGCGCGCGGGCGGGCATGACCCAGACGGGCATGGTCGCGCCCTCGGGCTGTTCCAGATCGCCCGCGCAGGCCAGATCGCCATTGGCCGCGCCCGTGACGGTGACGTTGCCCTTGCCGTCCGCGCCAAGGGGCGGGCGGTCGGCATCGGGGCGGAACATCGCGGCCTGATCGTCCCAGACCAGCTTGCCGCCGCAATGGGACCACAGATGCACGACCGGCGACCAGCCGCCCGACATGGCGATCACGTCGCAGGCGATGGTTTCCAGCACGCGACCCTCGCCGGACTGGTCGCAGATGGCGGCGGCCTCGACATGCTTGCCGCCCTTGACCTTGGCGATGCCGGTCCCGGTCAGGACGCGGATGCCCGCCTCGCGCGCGGCCTGCGGCAAGGCGCCGTCGGCCAGGGGACGCGCATCGATGATCGCGGGCACATCAAGGCCCGCCGCGCGCGCCGCCAGCGCGGTACGATAGGCGTCGTCGTTGTTGGTGACAACGAGGATGCTCTGACCGGGCGCGACGCCGTAATCGGTGATGAAGTCGCGCGCCGCGCTGGCCAGCATCACGCCCGGCACGTCGTTGCAGGCAAAGGACAGGGGCCGTTCCAGCGCGCCAGTGGCGGTGACGACATGGCCCGCGCGGATGCGCCACAGGCGCTGGCGCGGCAGGCCAAGGTTCGGGTCATGATCCGCGATCGCCTCACGCGCGATCAGATAGCCGTGGTCGTAAAGCCCGGTGGCCATCGTGTTGCGCCGCAGCGTGACGTTCTCGCGCGCCGACAGGTCGGCCAGCAGCGCGTCGATGGCGGCCTGTCCGCCCGGATGGTCCGTCGGCGTGCGTCCGCCCCAATGCGGGGCCTGTTCCAGCACGATCACCCGTTGCCCAGAGGCCGCGGCCTCGCGCGCCGCGGTCAGGCCGGCGATACCGCCCCCCACGACGACCAGATCGGCGAAGGCGTAGGCCTGTTCATAGCGGTCGGGATCGGCCTCGGTCGGGGCGGCGCCAAGGCCCGCGCTGCGCCGGATCACCGGCTCGAACAGGTGCTTCCAGAAGGGGCGCGGATGGATGAAGGTCTTGTAATAGAAACCCGCCGGAAACAGCGGCGACAGCCAGTTGTTCACCGCCATCAGGTCCGCATCAAGACTGGGCCAGCAATTCTGGCTGCGCGTCACCATGCCTGCGACAAGGGGGGTGGTGGTCGCGCGCTGGTTCGGCTCGAACCGCCCGCCCTGCCCCAGGGACAACAGCGCATTCGGTTCCTCGGCGCCCGAGGCGATGGGGCCGCGCGGGCGGTGATACTTGAAGGACCGGCCCATCAGCATCTGGCCATTGGCCAGCAGCGCCGAGGCCAGCGTGTCGCCCGTCACGCCGCGCAGATGGCGGCCATCGAAGCGGAACGGGATCTGGAAGGCGCGGTCGATCAGGCGGCCACCCTGGGCCAGGCGGAACGGAGGCGTGCGGGTCATTCGGCGGCGCTTTCGGCTTGGGCTTTCGTGGCTGTCCAGTCGGGTTGCCATTCGGGGCGATGGGCGCGGATCGCCTCGACGATCTCGGCCGGCGGATGGGGGTTCTGGGCCTTGTAGGTGCCAAAGACCTGAAGGGTGGCGGTGCAGCGCGCGGCAAGGAACCACTTGCCGCAGCCATAGGCATGGCGCCAGCGTTCGAAATGCACGCCCTTGGGGTTCTTGCGCGCGAACAGATAGGCCTCGAAATCCTCGTCACTGCCGCCCGGGCCCACACGTTTCAGATGCGCCTCGCCGCCCGGATGAAGCTCGGTCTCTTCGGCGGCGACGCCGCAATATGGACAGGTCAGAATCAGCATGGGCGCGTCCTTGCTTGGCAGAGAGAAGGGACCTGGCGGGCAGGCGGACATGCAAAGACGCCCGGATGGCGGGGCCATCCGGGACGCTTCTGCTCGATCGTCGCCGTTGCGCCCAAGGGTGCAAGGGCGCGATGCCTGGGTGTGTCAGTTCGCCGGGGCGGGAGCGGTGGCAGGGTCGCCCGCGGGAGCGGGCTCGACACCGGCGCCGGGCGCGGCGTCCGCGTCTGCGGTGTCGGGCGAGGCGTCGATGATGACCGTGTCACCGCCGGTCGTGGCGGGATCGGCCGCGGGTGCGGTCGTCGCTGCGGGCGAGGTCGTGTCCACGGTGCCCGTGCCGGTGTCGCTGCCGGACATGAAGAAAAACAGCAGCGCCACCACGACGACGATGCCGCCGATGATGAGATACAGCCCGTTGTTGTTGCGGTCAGCCATGATGGTCCCTTTCGGTCAGTCATCCGACCAACCAAGGCCCAAGACCCCCCGGAAGTTCCCGGAAAAATCCCCATCAGCAAGGCTCCGCCACGTCAACGCGTCCCATTTGCAGCGCCTGTCAATGCGCCACGCCAGCGGCCACGGATTCGTCGATGAAACGCCCCTCGCGGAAACGGTTCAGCCCAAACTCGGCAGCCAAGGGTCCCGGCGTGCCCTTGGCGACCAGTTCCGCCATGGCCCAGCCCGAACCGGGGATCGCCTTGAACCCGCCGGTGCCCCAGCCGCAATTCACGAAGACCCCGCCCACAGGCGTGGCCGACAGGATGGGCGAGCGGTCGCCCGTCATGTCCACGATTCCGCCCCATTGGCGCAGCATCTTGAGGCGCGAGATCATCGGGAAGGTCTCGATCAGGGCGCGGACGGTTTCCTCGACATGCTGCCACGACCCGCGCTGCGTGAAGTTGTTGAACCCGTCGGTGCCGCCGCCGATCACCATCTCGCCCTTGTCGGATTGCGACATGTAGCCGTGGACGGTGTTGGCCATCACGACGACATCCATGCAGGGCTTGATCGGTTCGGAAACCAGCGCCTGCAGGGCGACGCTTTCGATCGGCAGGCGGAACCCGGCCATCTGGGCCAGCTGGCTGGAATGGCCCGCGACCACGATCGCCAGCTTCTCGCAGCCGATGCGCCCCTTCGAGGTGTTGACGGCGCGGACCTGCCCGGCCTCGGTCTCGACCCCGGTCACCTCGCAGTTCTGGATGATGTGCATGCCCATGTCGGAACAGGCGCGCGCATAGCCCCAGGCCACCGCGTCATGGCGCGCCGTGCCGCCGCGTGCCTGATAGAGGCCGCCCAGAACCGGATAGCGCGGCCCGTCCAGATTGATGATCGGCACCTTGGCCTTCAGCTGCTGCGGGTCCAGCCATTCGGTGGCGACCCCCTGCAGGTTGTTGGCATAGACGGTGCGCTTGTAACCCCGGACCTCGTGTTCGGTCTGGGCCAGCATGATTAGGCCGCGCGGGCTGAACATGATGTTGTAGTTCAGGTCCTGGCTCAGCGTCTCGTAGAGGCTGCGCGCCTTTTCATAAAGCGCGGCCGAGGGGTCCTGCAGATAGTTCGACCGGATGATCGTCGTGTTCCGGCCCGTATTTCCGCCGCCAAGCCAGCCCTTTTCGATCACCGCGACGTCGGTGATGCCGAAGTTCCGGCCGAGGTAATAGGCCGTCGCCAGACCGTGCCCGCCCGCGCCGACGACGATGACCTTGTAGCGGCCCTTGGGCTCGGGGCTGGCCCAGGCGCGTTTCCAGCCTGTGTGCTGGCGCAGCGCCTCGCGGGCGATGGCAAAGACCGAATAACGACCAGAGCGGGGCGCTTCAGGGGGCATGGTGACTCCTGCTGGGACTTGGGGCAGAATGGCCAAGGCCGCGCCGTCACTCAAGATGGCTTGCGGCAGATCACGACAAAATGCGACATCGCACGCCTTTGCGGCAGGCACCGGAAACCGCCCGGCGCCCCAAGGCGTTCGACGCCCGAGAACCAGAGAAGACCATCATGATCCGCCCCCACCCCACCGAACAGAGCGTCTTGCGCTTTTCCATCGCGATGACCTTCGTGCTGGCCCTGGTCGGCATCGGGTTCGGGCTGGCCAGCGGGGCGTCCTCGATCATCTTCGACGGGATCTATTCGCTGATCGATGCCAGCATGACGACGGTGGCGCTGATCGTGTCGATGCTGATCACCGCGACCATGGCCGAACGCAGGCAGGCGCGGCTGGCGCACCGCTTTACGATGGGGTTCTGGCATCTGGAGCCCATCGTGCTGGGGGTCAGCGGCGTGCTGCTGACGGGGGCTGCGCTTTACGCGCTGGTGACGGCGGTGAACAGCCTGCTGACCGGCGGCCGTTATCTGGATTTCGGGCAGGCCATGATCTACGCCGCCATCGTCCTGATCGTGGCCATTGGCATGGCGATCCGGAACCGGCGCGCGAACCGCCGCATCGGGTCGGGCTTCGTCGCGCTGGACGTGAAGGGCTGGACCATGTCGGCGGGGCTGACCGGCGCTCTGCTGGCGGCCTTTGTCTTTGGCTGGCTGATCCAGGGAACGCCGCTTGAACCCCTGTCGCCCTATGTGGACCCCGCGATCCTGGCGCTGGTCTGTCTTGTGCTGCTGCCGCTGCCGATCCCCGACATCCGGCGCGCCCTGTCCGACATCCTGCTGATCACCCCGCCCGAGATGAAGGCGCAGATCGACCAGATCGCCGCCGAAATCGCCGCCAGGCACGGCTTTCTGGACCACCGCGCCTATGTCGCCCGCGTCGGCCGTGGCCGCCAGATCGAGCTGTTCTTCATCGTCCCCGCAGGCGCCCCCGCCCGCAAGCTAGAGGAATGGGACGCCATCCGCGACGAAGTCGGCGAGGCGATCGGCGGCGAAAGCCCCGACCGCTGGCTGACCATCGCCTTTACCACCGACCCCGAATGGGCCGATTGACCCCGCCCCTCCAGCTTCCCACATCAAGGTCATCTGCACAGGAGCGACCATGACCCTGCCCATCGACCCCAAGGCGCCGCTGCAAGCCGAACTGGACCGGCTGGCCGCATCGCAACTGCAAAGCCGTGGCCTGCTGATGCGCGGGGTCGAGGCCGTAGGCCGCCTGACCGAAGGCGCCGCAACCACGGTTCTGGGCCTGTCGCCCATCGCGCTGGAAAAGGTGCTGGAAAGCGCCTTCACCCAGCTTTACGAGCTGTCGGGCCGGACCGAGCGGATCAGCGTCGTCCGCCAGGCGCCCCTGATCGCGAACCGCGCGGCGGCGGTCATCTCGGGCGCGACGGGGGGCTGGTTCGGGCTGGCGGGGATCGTACCGGACCTGATCGCCTCGACCACGGTGATCTTCAACGCCATCCAGAAGGTCGCGCGCCAGCACGGTTTCGACACGACCGACCCGCAGGTGCGGCTGGAATGCCTGTCGGTCTTTCAATACGGCGAACCCGGCGAGGCGGGCGATGCCGCCGCCAAATCGTTCCTTGCCAACCGCGTGCTGTCCAACGGTCAGGCGGTCTCGGCGCTGATCTCGCGCTTTGCCAGCGGCTTTGCCTCGAAGCTGACGACCAAGCTGGGGGCGCAGGCCGTGCCGGTCCTTGGCGCGGCGACCGGGGCCGCGATCAACTACGCCTTCGTCGATTATTACGAGCGCGTGGCCCAGATCCATTTCCGCCTGCTGCGCCTGGCCGAGGACAACCCGCAGGCCGACATCACCGCCGAATATGCCGCAGCCCTGCGCCGCGCGCGCAGCAATCCACGCGGTCTGGCGGCCAGCCTGAAGCGCATCACCGACCCCGCGCGCAAGGCTCAGAACGGCACGTCGTCCCCGCCCGCAGGCTGAACATAGGACGCCTTCACGTTCTTGAAGCCCGCATCGAACTGGACGGTCAGCGTGTCCTCGGCGATGCCCATGATCCGGCCCTCGCCGAATTTGGCATGGACCACCATGTCACCCACCGAGAACCGCGCCGAAGAGGCCGCGTCGATCGTGACCGGAACCCGTCCGACAGGCGACTGACGTTCTGACGCGCGTGCCTGCATCCGCTTCCAGCCGGGCGAGTTGTAGACATCCGCCTTGGCCGCTCGGTCATGCATCTGCACGCTGCCCGCCGCCGCCATCGCCGCGCCGTAGCCGCCGCCGTAAAGGCCGGGCGGGGTCAGCACCTCGACATGTTCCTCGGGCAGTTCATCGACAAAGCGCGACGGCATGGAGCTTTGCCATTGCCCATACATCCGCCGGTTGCCCGCAAAGCTGATCGTGGCCAGCCGCTCGGCCCGCGTGATGCCGACATAGGCCAGCCGCCGTTCCTCCTCCAGCCCCCGCGTGCCCTGTTCGTCCATGGCGCGCTGGTTGGGGAACAGCCCGTCCTCCCATCCCGGCAGAAAGACGACCGGGAATTCCAGACCCTTGGCGGCATGCAGGGTCATGATGCTGACCTGCTCGACCTGCTCGCCCTCGTCGCGGTCCATGACCAGCGCGACATGTTCCAGAAAGCCCTGAAGGTTCTCGAACTCCTCCAGCGCCTTGACCAGTTCCTTGAGGTTGTCCAGCCGCCCCGGCGCGTCAGGCGACTTGTCGTTCTGCCACATCGCCGTATAGCCGGATTCGTCCAGAATGCGCTCGGCCAGTTCGACATGGCCCGCCCCGTCGCGCACCGCCATATGCGACCGCCCCATCAGGCCCACGAAGTCACGCAGATTGGCGCCGCCCTTGCCGCCCAGATGCCCCTCGTCCACGGCCAGTTTCGCGGCCGCCAGCAAGGACAGGCCGTGATCGCGCGCAAGGCGCTGGATCGTCTGCACCGCCTTGTCGCCAAGGCCGCGCTTGGGCGTGTTCACCACCCGCTCGAAGGCCAGATCGTCCTCGGGACTGACCGCCAGCCGGAAATAGGCCATCGCATCGCGGATCTCCTGCCGCTCGTAGAAGCGGGGGCCGCCGATCACGCGATAGGGCAACCCGATCGTCATGAAGCGATCCTCGAAGGCCCGCATCTGGTGCGAGGCGCGCACAAGGATCGCCATGTCGTTCAGGCTGACCCGGCCAAGCGCGGCGCGGTGCCCGCCCTGAAAGGCCTCGATCTCGTCCCCGATCCAGCGCGCCTCGGCCTCGCTGTCCCAATGCCCGATCAGGCGCACCTTCTCGCCCGGCTCGGCATCGGTCCACAGCGTCTTGCCCAGCCGCCCCCGGTTCGCCGCGATCAACCCCGAGGCCGCCCCAAGGATCTGCGGGGTCGAGCGGTAGTTCTGTTCCAGCCGGATCACCTCGGCGCCCGGAAAATCCTTTTCGAAGCGCAGGATGTTGCCCACCTCGGCGCCGCGCCAGCCATAGATCGACTGGTCGTCATCGCCCACGCAGCAGATGTTGCGATGCCCCTGCGCCAGCAGGCGCAGCCACATGTATTGCGCGATGTTGGTGTCCTGATACTCGTCCACCAGGATATAGCGGAACCGCTCCTGCCATTGGCGCAGCACGTCGGGATGCGCCTGGAACAGCGTCACGCAATGCATAAGCAGGTCGCCGAAATCGGCGGCGTTCAGCGTCAGAAGCCGGTCCTGATAGGCGGCGTAAAGCTTGCCGCCATGGCCGTCGAACGCCTCTCCCTCGCCGCGCGGCAGGTTGGCAGGCGTCAGGCAACGGTTCTTCCAGCCGTCGATCAGATGCGCCAACTGCCGCGCGGGCCAGCGCTTTTCGTCGATATTCTCGGCCGCGATCAACTGCTTCAGCAGACGGATCTGGTCATCCGTATCAAGGATCGTGAACGAGGGCTTCAGATGCACCTGCCCGTTCCCGATCAGTTCCGCATGGCGGCGCAGGATCTTGACGCTGATCGAATGGAAGGTGCCCAGCCACGGCATCCCCTCGACCGTCTCGCCCAGAAGCCGGGCGATGCGGTCCTTCATCTCGCGCGCGGCCTTGTTGGTGAAGGTCACGGCCAGCACCTGCGAGGGACGCGCGCGGCCGAGCATCAGAAGATGCGCGATCCGCGTTGTCAACGCGCGGGTCTTGCCCGTCCCCGCCCCGGCCAGCATCAGGACCGGTCCGTCCAGCGCCTCGACCGCCGCTCGTTGCGAGGCGTTCAACCCCTCCAGATAGGGGGCGGGCCGTGCCGCGATGGCTCGGCGCGACAGCGGCACGGCCGCCAGATCGTCGGAATCGTCCTGATGCTTCATCCCGCCACCATAAGTGCGCAACACGGGCAAGGAAAGCCCGACGTTCGCCATCCGTTCCATAACTGGACCCCATGAGGCCCGGTGCGTCAGGGGGTCCGGGGGGCGAAGCGCCCCCGGCGGGGGGTGCGGGGGGCTGGCCCCCCGCCGTGGCGGGACGCGATCAGGCGCGCAGGCCCGCGAAGGTCATCGGGTCCAGCGAGACCTGGGCAAAGGTCGGACCCCGCGTCAGCAGGCTGACCGCGTCATGCGAATGCAGCGATTCCTGATGGCTGGCCACCACGCGGAAATCTCCGACGCGGCTGTCGGCCATCAGCTGTCCCGCAAAGGCACGCACCGCATCCTCGACAAAGATCGGATGCGCGGCGTTCAGTTCGGCAAAGGCCTGCTCGTCCTCGCGCTTGACCATGACCTGCGTCTCGGTCGGCACGGCGCGGCGGCACAACTCGATCACGTCTTCGATCCACAGCCGCTCGGGGCCCGCCATCACCAGCGAGATGCGCGCGATGGAACGCTGCGAATGCGGCGTCGCAAGCCGCCCGCGCGTCTGGCGGGCATGTTCCGACAATTCCAGCGAACAGGGGCAGGTCGAGGAATAGACGTAATCCAGATGCATGTTGCGCAGGCGCTGGCCGTTCTGCTCGACCACCTCAAGCGCGACGTCATAATACTGCCAGCCCGACAGGCCGGACCGCAGGCTGTCCACCTTCATCGGATACGAGAACTTCATCTGGATGCGGGCATCCAGCGCGTCCAGATCGGTCTTGTAGGTCTCCAGCGCGGCTTCCAGCACCGACAGGCTGAACAGCGTCTCGGAATGGCCATAGAAGGACCGCATGATCCGGGACATGTTGATGCCCTTGCGGTCGGCTTCCAGGCTGACGCTGCCGGTCACGCTGGTCTCCAGCGTGATCTCGCCCTCGGCACCGCCCGCATCCGGGCGCGTCAGATAGCGGATCGGCAGCCGGAAATTCGAGATCCCGACATGCTGGATGGGGGCATGGGCGCCGACGATCAGGCTGGCAGGCCCGTTCTGCAGGTCGGGCAGGCTGTCCTTGTAGGCCTGATCGACGGTGAAGCCGTCGTCGTAATGGCGGGCCAAGGCGGGATAGGCGGCGGTCAGGGGACGGATCTCTGTCATGGTACCTCCGGCGATGTCGGATTGATATAGATCAGTCGCGGCCGTTGATAAGGGCTGCCGCGCGAAACACAGGCACGTGAGCGCGCGACATAATGATGCACTCAGCCAAGCGCCTGAGACAGGTCGTCGATCAGGTCGCGGGCATCCTCCAGACCGATGGACAGACGCACAAGGCCGGGCGTGATGCCCAGATGCGCCTTGTCGGCATCCGAAAGACGCTGATGCGTCGTGGTCGCCGGATGCGTGGCGATGGATTTCGCATCGCCCAGGTTGTTCGAGATGCGGATGATCCGCAGCCGGTTCAGCACCGCAAAAGCAGCCTCCTTGCCGCCCGCGACCTCGAAGGCGATCATGGTGCCGCCCGACCCCATCTGCGCCATCGCCAGATCGTGCTGGGGATGGTCGGGCAGGCCCGGATAGATCACCCGGCTGAGCCGCGGATCGCCATGCAGCGCCGCCGCCACCGCAGCCGCGCTTTCGGCCTGGGCGCGCACGCGCAGGTCCATCGTCTGCAACCCGTTCAGCATGATCCAGGCGTGAAAGGGGCTGATCGCGCCGCCGGTATGCTTCAGATAGGGCTCGACCACCTCGCGCACGAAATGACGCGTGCCGCAGATCACGCCCGCCAGCGCGCGCCCGCCGCCATCGATATGCTTGGTCGCGGAATAGACCACGACATCGGCGCCCTGCTCGACCGCGCGGGAAAAGACCGGCGTGGCAAAGACGTTGTCCACGACGACCGTCGCCCCCGCCGCATGGGCCAGATCGGCCACGGCGCGCAGGTCGATCACCTCGAGCGTGGGGTTCGAGACGCTTTCGAAGAACACCGCCCGCGTGCCGGGACGGATCGCGGCGCGCCACTGGTCAAGGTCGGTGCCATCGACATAGCTGACCTCGACCCCGAACTTCGCCAGAAGCTCCAGCACGTAAAGACACGACCCGAACAGCGCCCGCGCTGCCACGACGTGATCGCCGGGCTTACACATGGCGAACATCGCGCCGTTGACCGCGGCCATGCCGCTGGCCGTGGCGAATGCGTCCTCGGTCCCTTCCAGCGCGGCGATGCGGTCCTCGAACATGCGGCTGGTGGGGTTGCCGTAGCGGGCATAGATGAACTCGTCCGGGCCCGTCTGCTGAAAGCGCGCCTCGGCGGCTTCGGCGCTGTCATAGACGAAGCCCTGGGTCAGAAAGATCGCCTCGGCCATCTCGCCATACTGGCTGCGCCGGCTGCCGTGATGGACCGCCTGCGTGCGGGGATGGGGCGTCTTGTCGTTCGCTGCGCTCATGGGGTGACTCCTGCTGCGGATTGCCCGTTACAAGGCGCATCCGCCCATGGCAAGCCCGCTGGCCCCAAGGCCATCCCTTCGCCGTAGTCCCGGCGTCAGCGACCTTCGCGCGGAGCGCAGGTATTGACGCCCAGCAGCGTGTAGAGCGGGCAGAACCGCACCGCGCCGGTGGCCAGCGGCACGATGCCCAGCAGATAGAGCCACCGCAGGTCAGAGCCGCTGTTCAGCACGAAGCCCGCCAGAAGCGCCAGCCCCAGAACCAGACGCAGGATGCGGTCAAGGCCGCCGACATTGCAGGTCATGGTCATTCTCCGTGATACATTCGCGCACAGGAATGTATCACGGAGCCACGCGGGTGCCTACAGGTAATCGCCGCGCTGAAGGCCGTATTTCGCCATCTTCTCGTTCAGGGTCCGACGCGGCAGGCATAATTCCTCCATCACGGCGGCAATGCTGCCCTTGTGGCGGCGCATCGTGTTGTCGATCAGCATCTTCTCGAAGCTTTCGACATATTCCTTCAGCGGCTTGCCTTCGGTCGTGGTCGCCTCGGGCGTCTCGTCGCCATCCGCCATCAACAAGGACGCGATCGAGCCCGAGCCGCGCCGGTTTTGCAACACCGCGCGTTCCGCCACATTGATCAGCTGGCGGATATTGCCGGGCCAGGGCGCCTGCAAAAGCTGCGCGGCCTCTTGCGCGCTGACCTGAGGGGGCTCGCAGCCGTATTCCTCGGAAAACTGCTCGGTCATGCGGGTGAAGAGGACAAGGATATCCTCGCCCCGCGCGCGCAGCGGGGGCAGCGTGATCTTCAGCGCGGAGAGGCGGTAGAACAGGTCTGGCCGCAGCGAATCTTCGGCCCGGCGCCCTTCGCCGCGGGCATTGCTGATGGCGATGATCCGCGTCTCGGCGGGCGTGCCCTGATCGCTGATGAAGGCCAGCAGACGCGCCTGCAGCGGCTCGGACATGGCCTCGACATCCTCGAGGCACAGCGTGCCGCCCCGCGCCTCTTCGACGGCGGGCAAGCCGTCATCCAGAGGGCCGAACAGCCGCGCCGCCAGCGTCTCGTCGTCATAGGCCGCGCAAGAGATCGGCACGAACTTCTTCGAGGCGCGCGGCCCCACGGCATGCAGCGCATGGGCGACCAGCGTCTTGCCGGTGCCGGTCTCGCCGTCGATCATCACATGGCCATCGGCCTGGCCCAGATCCAGAATGTCCTCGCGCAGACGCTCGACCACCGGGCTGGTGCCGATCAGCTTGGACATGACCTGCTGGCCCTCGGACAGGTCGCGGCGCAGGGCGCGGTTGTCCAGGGTCATGCGGCGCATCTGCGTGGCCTTCTTGGCAAGCTGGGTCATGCGGTCGGGATTGAAGGGCTTTTCCATAAAGTCCATGGCGCCGATCCGCATTGCCTCGACCGCCATCGGCACATCGCCATGGCCGGTGATCATGATGACGGGCAGGCTGCTGTCCAGCCCCATCAGCCGTTTCAGGAACGCCATCCCGTCCATGCCGGGCATGCGGATGTCGCTGACCACCACGCCGGGCCAGTCCGGGCCGATCACCTTCAGCGCGTCCTCGGCGCTGGCATAGGTCTCGGTCTCGAACCCCGACAGGACCAGCCATTGACTGATCGATTCGCGCATGTCCGGTTCATCGTCCACGATGGCGATCTTCAGCTTGCGGGACATCTGCGATCCTCTCTTCCTGCTCTATTCGGCCGCCAGCGGCTGCCGGGGTCGGCCCGGCACATGCAGCGGCAACTCGACGCGGAACACCGCGCCGCCTTCGGTTTCGTTATGCGCGGTCAGCCGGCCCCCGAAATCCGCCACGATGGAGGATGAAATCGCAAGGCCCAGCCCGGTTCCCTCGCCCGGCTTCTTGGTCGTCCAGAAGGGTTCAAACAGCTTTTCCAGGTCAGAGACACCCGGCCCGTTATCGCGCACCGACACATAGGCGTGAGCGCCCGCCTCGACGCTGATCTCGATCCGCGCGTCGCGCCGGTCGCGCAGGGCATCGACGGCATTGCGCAGCAGGTTGATCAGCACCTGTTCCAGCCGGATACGGTCGGCCAGCACCATCACCCGCTCGCGCGGGACGTTGCGGATGATGCGGATGGGGCGGGTCCGAAGCTGCGGCTCCATCATGGTCAGCGCGCTGCTCAGCGCCGCGCGCAGGTCCACCGGCTCGAACGCCTCGCCGCCCTTGCGGGCATAGGATTTCAGCTGCCGCGTGATCGCGCCCATCCGGTCGATCAGATCGTCGATGCGCTGGAAACTGGACAGCGCCTCCTCGGGGCGGCCCCGCTGCAGCAAGAGCCGCGCGCCCGCCAGATAGGTCTTCATCGCGGCCAGAGGCTGGTTCAGCTCGTGGCTGACGCCCGCCGACATCTCGCCCAAGGCCGCCAGCTTCGAGGATTGCTGCATGGTCTGCTCGGCCACGCGCAGTTCCTTCTGCACCCGCTCGCGTTCGGCAATCTCGCGCGTAAGGCGGGCGTTCAGGGCGCGCAGGTCCGCGGATTCGCGCATATAGGCCTGCGATTGCAGCCGGGCGCGCCGCGACAGCATCCAGAAGGCGCCCGCCAGCAGGATCGCAAAGCCCATGATCTGCAGCGCAAGGATCGCGTTCACGCGCTCGCGCACCGAGGAATAGGCGGTGAAGCTGATCATCCGCCAGCCGCGAAAGGGCACCCGCGCCTCGGACCGCATCACGGCGCGGCCCAGCAGATAGGCGTCGGCGGGCTGGCTGGTCCAGTCGGCCGTCACCTGAAAGGCCCGCTGGATGGCCGAAGGCGCGGACCTGACCGCCAGCGCCTCGGACAGGGTCAGGCCGCGCCAGCGCGGTTCGGTCGTCAGGATGATCTGGCCTTCGCTGTCGGTCACGGCGACGGCGTCGGAAATGCCCGCCCATGACCGTTCCAGCCGCGTCAGGTCCGCGCCGACCACGATCACGCCAAGCGTGCGCCCATCGGCCACGACCGCGCGGGAATAGCTGAAATCGTAAGCGCCCGATGCCTGTTCCGACACGGTAAAGACCGTATCGCGCGACCGCAGCGCCTCGACGAAATAGGGGGCGGCGGACATGTTGGCGCCGATCTGGTAGCGGTCGGTCGAGCCGACCACCCTGCCCGACCCGTCCAGAAGCCGGATCGAGGCCGCGCCGATTTCCTTCTGCGCGGTCATCAGCCGCGCCGACGTGGTCGAGAAATCGTTGCCCGTCAGCGCCCCGATCAGCGCCGGATCGCGCGCCAGCAGCAGCGGCACGACGGAATTGCGCTGCAATTCCGACATCAGGTTGCCGCTATACAGCGCCAGACGCAGTTCCGACCGGACCCGGATGTTTTCCGAGAAACGCTCGGTCAGCCAGGCATTGGTGAACCAGATCGAGGCGCCCGCCGCCGCCAGCAGAAGCACTAGCCCCGCGCGCAGCCACAGCACCGACCAGCGCCGCCCGATGCGAAGGGCCGGGCTGTCGTCCTCGATGTCTTCGCCAATATCCAAGCGCCGGTCCATCCGATCACGCACGCCGCGCCAGCCTTGTGACATCGCGGCAGAATTGGCGCAATCTACGCCCAACGCGCCCCGCGCTCAAGCACGCGGGCGCGGCGCGACCCTCACGCCAGTGCGAGGCGCCCGACCAACCCGGCGAACAGCGCCGCGCCATCCGTGGCGCCCAGCACCGGGTCGGCGGCGCGCTCGGGATGGGGCATCATCCCCAGAACGCGGCGATTGGCCGACACCACGCCCGCGATATCGGCGACCGAGCCATTGATGGCAGGCGCATAGGTAAAGGCGATCCGGTCCTGATCGCGCAGCGCGGCTAGCCCCTCGGCGTCGATCTGGTAATTGCCGTCGTGATGGGCGACCGGCACGCTGATCTGCTGGCCCGCCTGATACCCGACGGTAAAGGCGCTGTCGGTGGTCTCGACCCGCAGGGTGGCGGGCTTGCACAGGAAGGTCAGGCCCGCATTCCGCATCAGCGCGCCGGGCAAAAGGCCCAGTTCGGTCAGCACCTGAAAGCCGTTGCAGATGCCCAGCACATAACCGCCGCGTTCGGCATGGGCGCGCAGGGCGGCCGCGATGGGCGAATGGGCCGCGATGGCGCCGCAGCGCAGGTAATCGCCATAGGAGAAACCGCCCGGAACCGCGACCAGATCCAGCCCCTCGGGCAGGGCGCTGTCCTTGTGCCAGACGCGCTGCACATCGGCGCCGGCCTGTTCCAGCGCAACCGCCAGGTCACGGTCGCAATTCGATCCGGGGAAAGTGACGACAGCGGCTTTCATCTGCGGCTCCTGTGCTGGGATGGCCGGGCCATAGCGCAGCTTGGCCGCCAAAGAAAGGGGGCGCTGCCCCCATCGCCCGTTCCGGGCGATTCCCCCGGGATATTTGCGTGAAGAAGAAGGGCCAAATGAAAGGGGCCGGGCGTTGGCCCGGCCCCCTTTGTCAGATCAGGCCAAGGCCTTGTTCAGATATTCGTCGACCTTTTCCAGGTAGCCCATCGTGGTCAGCCACTTCTGGTCGGGGCCGACCAGAAGGGCAAGGTCCTTGGTCATGTGGCCGTCTTCCACGGCGCGCACGGTAACCTTTTCCAGCGTCTGGGCGAAGTTCATCAGCGCGGCGTTGTCGTCCAGCGTCGCGCGGTGCTTCAGGCCGCCCGTCCAGGCAAAGATCGACGCGATCGAGTTGGTCGAGGTCGCATTGCCCTTCTGATGCTCGCGGTAATGGCGCGTCACGGTGCCGTGGGCCGCTTCCGATTCCACGATCTTGCCGTCCGGTGTCATCAGCACCGAGGTCATCAGCCCGAGGCTGCCGAAGCCCTGCGCGACGGTGTCCGACTGCACGTCGCCGTCATAGTTCTTGCAGGCCCAGACATAGCCGCCAGACCATTTCATGGCGCTGGCCACCATATCGTCGATCAGGCGGTGTTCGTAATGGATGCCGGCTTTCTTGAACTGGTCCTCGAACTCGGCCTCGTAGACCTCTTGGAAGATGTCCTTGAAGCGGCCATCATAGGCCTTCATGATCGTGTTCTTCGTGGACAGGTAGACCGGATATTTCCGCATCAGGCCATAGTTCAGCGAGGCGCGTGCAAAGTCGCGGATCGAATCATCCAGGTTGTACATCGCCATGGCGACACCGGCCGAAGGCGACTGAAACACCTCATGCTCGATCGTCTCGCCGTCCTCGCCCACGAACTTGATCGTCAGCTTGCCCTTGCCGGGGAAGCGGAAATCGGTGGCGCGGTACTGGTCGCCAAAGGCGTGGCGGCCGACCACGATGGGCTGGGTCCAGCCCGGCACCAGCCGCGGGACGTTCTTGCAGATGATCGGCTCGCGGAAGATCACGCCGCCCAGAATGTTGCGGATCGTGCCATTGGGCGAACGCCACATCTTCTTGAGGCCGAATTCCTCGACGCGCTGCTCGTCGGGGGTGATGGTGGCGCATTTGACGCCGACGCCGTAGCGCTTGATCGCCTCGGCGGCATCAACGGTGATCTGGTCGTCGGTGCGGTCGCGTTCCTCGATGCCCAGGTCGTAGTATTTCAGGTCGACATCCAGGTAGGGGAGGATCAGCTTCTGCTTGATGAAGTCCCAGATGATCCGGGTCATTTCATCGCCGTCGAGCTCGACGACGGGGTTTTCGACCTTGATCTTCGACATGGCAGCCCCCTTGGCGTTGGATTCGATGACCGGGCTATAGCCAGAAAGTCCGGGTTTGGAAAGCCGGTATGCCGTGGTATGCTACGCTGCGGCGTCAGGCGAAATGCGCCACGAGGCGTTCGTCCAGCCAATCCCAAAGCGGCGCCGAGGCCAGCCGGACGGCCGGGCCGACCCGTCCCCGCACCTGATCCAGCGTGACGCTGTATTCGCGCCAGCCCACCCCGCCCGATGCCAGGTTCTGAAAGGCGGGCTGAAACCGGTCCAGGCCCTTCGCAAAGATGGCCTCGGGCGTGCGGGCGGCCTCGAATTCCTGCCACATCGCCATCAGCGCCCGCCCCTGCCGCTCGGGCAACAGGCCGAACAGGCGCTGCGCGGCCCGCTCCTCGGAGGCGCGCCGTTCGGGTGCGCCATGCGCCAGACCGCCGGCCGAATGCAAAGGCACATCGCCGACATCAATCTCGACCAGATCATGGATCAGCGCCATCCGGATCACGCGCCCGATATCCACCGCCGGAGCCAGACCAGCCAGCACCAGCGCGTATAGCGCCAGATGCCAGCTATGTTCGGCGGTGTTCTCTCGGCGGCTTCCATCGACCAGACGGTTCGCGCGCAGGACCGATTTCAGCCGGTCCGCCTCGGCCAGAAAGGCCAGCCGCCGGGCCAGGTCGCCCTGCCCGACCTCGCGCCCCGACAAAAGAGACCGCGCCGCACCCACAACCTCGGGCCATTCCACAGTCAGCCGAGCCGCCCGCCCGCGATCCAGATTGTCGCGCACGATCGCGACATGATCGGGCAAGGGACGCGCCGCCTGCAGCACCTGAAACAGCGGCTGCACATGATCCATGCGCTTGGCGAAACGCGCATCCGGGCTGTCGGCGGCCTCGAACTCGGCCCATAGCGCATGCAGCACCGCGCCGCCATCCGGCAGGCCGAACAGCCGCCCGGCGGCCCGTGCCTCGGCCTCGGCCACGCGCGCGGCATCATGGGACAGATGAATGGGATGATCGCCGGTATCGATCTCGACCAGATCATGCAGCAGGATCATGGCCAGCGCGCGGTCGCTGGCCCCGAAGACCAGCCCGTAAAGCGCGACATGCCAGCTGTGCTCGGCGCTGTTCTCGGGCCGCGACAGATCCATCAGCACATTCGCGCGATCGACCGATTTCAGCCGGTCCGCCTCGCACAGAAATGCCATCGTCCCGTCCAGCACGGCCCTGTCCTTTGCCTTGGTCCAAATATCCCGGGGTCCGGGGCAGAGCCCCGGCGCCCTCGGCTCAGCGCGTCGATTCGGTCAGGCGGCGGCGCACATAGGTCTGCACCAGATCGATCATCGGCTTCATGTGGGTCTCGTCGTCGCGGAAGAAGTGATCCGCGCCCTCGATCTCCTCATGCGTGATGGTGATCCCCTTCTGCTCGCGCAGCTTCGAGACCAGGCTCTGCGTGTCCTTCGGCGGCGCCACGCGGTCGGCAGTGCCGTTCACGATCAGCCCCGAGGACGGGCAAGGCGCCAGAAAGCTGAAGTCATACATGTTCGCGGGCGGCGCCACGCTGATAAAGCCGGTGATCTCGGGGCGGCGCATCAGCAGCTGCATCCCGATCCAGGCGCCGAAGCTGAAGCCCGCCACCCAGCAATGCTTGGAATTCGGGTTCATCGCCTGCAGGTAATCCAGCGCCGAGGCCGCGTCGGACAGCTCGCCGATGCCCTGATCGAACTCGCCCTGGCTGCGGCCCACACCCCGGAAGTTGAAGCGCATGACCGTGAAGCCCAGCCGGTGGAATGCGTAATGCAGGTTATAGACGACCCGGTTGTTCATCGTGCCGCCATATTGGGGGTGGGGGTGCAGGACGATGGCAATGGGGGCGTCGGGCTTGCCGGGCTGGGGGTGGTAACGGCCTTCGAGGCGGCCTTCGGGGCCGGGGAAAATCAGCTCTGGCATGGTCTTCCTTTACAGGGCGGTCCGGGTTTCTTGACGCATCGGCGCGGGGCTTCTAGACGGGTGCCTTGGGCAAGCCTGCGGCCAGCACGAGAAACCTTTGAGGCCGGGCATAGCGCGCCTTAGCCAAGCGCGTCAACACGGGCAGGCAGGAATGCCGTCTCGCGGTGACAGCGCCAGCCAAACCGGGAGGACGGGATGAAACTTTCGACCAAGGGCCGTTACGCGATCATTGCGCTGGTCGATCTGGCCATCGCCAAAAGCGAGGAACTGACCTCGCTGTCCGAGATTTCGCGGCGTCAGGACATCTCGTTGCCCTATCTCGAACAGCTTTTCGTTCGCCTGCGCCGGGCCGGGCTGGTGGCCTCGGTCCGGGGTCCGGGCGGCGGCTACCGGCTGGCCCGCGCCCCCGAGACGATCCGCGTGGCCGAGATCCTCGAAGCCGTGGACGAGACGGTCAGCGCGATGCATGTCGGCGCGGGCGCCTCGGGCGGGGTGTCGGGCTCGCGCGCGCAGACCCTGTCGAACCGGCTGTGGGAAAGCCTGTCGGCGCATGTCTATGTGTTCCTGCACAATCACACGCTGGCCGATGTGGCGAAGAACCAGCTGCTGCCCTGCCCGGCCCTGCCGCAGATCCTGAACGTGGTGGACGAATAAGGGCGCCCTGAGGCGCCCCGTTCTGACCCTGCGATCAGACCCTGCGATCAGACCCCCTGCGCGCGGGTCAGCGGCTGGTTATAGACGAAGCCGCTGATCGCATAGGGCCGCCCAAGCGTGCCGGGCACGCTTTCGACGCGCACCATCGACCAGTCATTGCGGGGCGAGATGTCCACGACCCGCTGGCGCAGGGTGACGCGGTTGCGCACCCAATTCGCGTGGTCAACGCGGATCTCGCGCGGGTTCACGACCTCGGACACGACCGCCAGATGCCCGACGCGCAGGTTGCGCCCGGCCGAGAACACCATCACCGCGCCAACTTGTGGCTTGTTCCCGCGCGCATAGACGCCAGAGGCCGCATTCCACCAGGTCCCGGCATTGCCGCGAAGGTTGATCCCGCTCAGGTCCCGCGCGAAGGGCACGCACCAGACGCGCTGGCCTTGGGCGCGCTTGGCGGCGGCCTGGCTGATGGCCATTTCCTGACGATGGGGCAGCAGGCTCATCGACTGGCCCGCATAGGCGCCGGGGGCCGAACCGCCGGCATCCGGGGTCGCGCAGGCGGCCACGCCAAGCAGAAGCATCACGGCCAGGGCGGCGCGGAGGGCGGAAATCCGGGTCTTGATGGGCGTCATTTGTGGCGCTTGTTCTTTGTCGGGATCACTATCGCCGCGACCTTGGCCCGAGGGGATGCCATTCGCCAAGCCCGGCCTGAAACCATGCGCGGCTTTCCGCCAGTGCCAAAAGTTCGAGGGAACTTTTCCGCCGATCGCTGCGGAGGCCCCGCTGCGAAAAAACTTGACGCAGCGACTAGACCGGCTTCGCCTGGGGAAACAGATCGAAAACGCGCTCTTTCGGGCGGCAGAGGACCGCGCCATGCGCGGCCAGAACCACGGGCCGCTCGATCAGGATCGGATGCGCGGCCATCGCGGCGATCAGCGCATCTTCGGACAGGTCCGGGTCGCCCAGCCCCAGATCGGCAAAGGGCGTCCCCTTGCGGCGGATCAGGCCGCGCGCGGTCAGGTCCAGCCGGGCCAGCACGTCGCGCAACTCGGCCTCGGACGGGGGATCACCGATGTAATCGCGCACCACGGGCGCAAGGCCCGCATCGCGCAAGACCCCCAGCACCCAACGCGAGGTCGAACAGGTCTGCTTGTGCCAGATCACCGGATTGCCCATGCGGGCGATCTAACCCGCCGCGTCGGGAATGGGAAGCGCGCTCGAGGCCTTGATCTCCTCCATCGACAGAAGCGCGGTGACGTTGTGGATCTTCACCTCGCCGATCAGCGACTGGTAGAAACGGTCATAGGCCCGCGCGTTCCTGACTTGCACCTTGAGGATATAGTCGATATCGCCCGCCAGCCGGTGCGCCTCGACGACCTCGGGACGCTCGCGCAGGGCGCGCAGAAAGCGGGCGGCCCAGTCCTTGTCATGTTCGCTGGTGCGGATCAGCACGAAGAAGCAGGCCTCCAGCCCCAAGGCCTCGGGGTCCAGAATGGCGACCTGCCGCCGGATCACGCCCGCCTCGCGCAGCTTGCGGATTCGGTTCCAGACGGGGGTCTTTGACGCCCCCACACGGTCCGCGATCTGGTCCAGCGACAGGCTGGCATCCTGTTGCAGCAGGGACAGGATTTTGCGGTCCACCTCGTCCAGCCGGACGGGCGTTTGGCCAGAGGCCGCTTCTGGGGAAATCGGTTCCGGCATGATGGCACCCGCGCTGCGTTCATCCTTATTTTGCGCGACCACTCGCAAGAATCCAGAACAAAATTCTATATAGAGAGCAGCAATCACGAGGTCCGCATCATGAGCAAAGCCTTCACCCCGACGGCCGCCCGACCCGGTGTCATCACCGCCAATGACCTGCGCGAAGGGCATAACGTCTGGATGTGCGAGGATGGCTGGACCCCGGACCCCGCCCGCGCCACGATCTTCGAGGACGAGGCGATCGCGGAACTGGCGCTGCTCAAGGCGATAGGCCAGGCCAATCTGGTCGTCGGCCCCTATCTGGTCGAGGCCCGTCGCGGTCCGAACGGCCCCGAGCCGGTGCATTTCCGCGAGGCCTTCCGCCAGCGCGGCCCCTCGAATTATTTCCACGGCATTCAGGCGAAGGAAACCGCCCATGTTTGACGTCCGCCCCGTCGAAACCGAATATGTGCGCCACCGAGCGGCCGAGTTCCGCGCCCAGGTCGAACGACGCCTGGACGGCAGCCTGACGGAAGAAGAGTTCCGCCCCCTGCGCCTGATGAACGGCGTCTATCTGCAGCTGCATGCCTACATGCTGCGGATCGCCATTCCCTATGGCACGATCAGCCCCGACCAGATGCGGACCCTCGCCCATCTGGCCGAAACCTATGACAAGGGCTACGGCCACTGGACCACCCGCCAGAACATCCAGTTCAACTGGCCCAAGCTGGTGGACATCCCCGACATGCTGGACGCGCTGGCCGAGGTCGGGATGCACGCCATCCAGACCAGCGGCAACACGATCCGCAACGTGACCACCGACGCCTTCGCCGGCGCCGCCTTTGACGAGGTCGCGGACCCCCGCCCCTATGCGGAACTGCTGCGCAGCTGGTCCACCGACCATGCCGAGTTCCAGTTCCTGCCGCGCAAGTTCAAAATCGCCATTTCCAGCGGCGCCAAGGACCGTGCGGTCATCGCGGCCCATGACATCGGGCTGCGCCTGGTCGAACGCGACGGCAAGACCGGTTTCGAGGTCTGGATCGGCGGCGGTCTGGGCCGCACGCCCCTGCTGGGTCAGGTCGTCCGCGACTTCCTGCCCGAAGAGGACCTGCTGCCCTACGTCGAGGCGATCATCGCAACCTACAACCTGTCGGGCCGCCGCGACAACAAGTACAAGGCCCGCATCAAGATCACCGTGCTGGAACGCGGTCTGGACACGATGCGCGCCGAGATCGAGGAAGAATTCCTGGCCCGCCGCCGCGACTTCCACGGCGCCGACCGCGAGGCGCTGGCGATCTTCAAGGACCGCTTCCGCGCGCCCTCGTTCCGCAACGCCCCGGTGGATGGCTACGAGGCCGAGCGTCAGGCGAACCCCGCCTTCCGCAGCTGGTCCGACACCAACCTGCACCCGCACCGCGTGGACGGCTATGCCAGCGTCGTCGTGACCTTCAAGGCGCCGGGCCAGACGCCGGGCGATGCCAGCGCGGAACAGATGCGCCTGCTGGCCGATCTGGCCGAACGCTATGGCCATCACGACCTGCGCGTGATGCATGACCAAAACGTGGCGCTGCCGCATGTCCACAAATCGGACCTGCCGGCGCTGTATGCGGCGCTGCGCGAGGCCGGTCTGGCCACCGCCAATGCCGGGCTGACCAGCGACATCATCGCCTGCCCCGGCATGGATTACTGCGCGCTGGCCACCGCGCGTTCCATCCCCATCGCCGAGGAAATCGCGGACCATTTCCGCGCCGCCGGGCTGGAGGAAGAGATCGGCAACCTGAACATCCGCATCTCGGGCTGCATCAATGCCTGCGGGCATCACCACCTGGGCCATATCGGCATCCTGGGCCTGGACCGTGCGGGCGTCGAGAACTACCAGATCACGCTTGGCGGCGATGCCTATGACATCCCGGCCATCGGTGAACGCGCAGGCGCGGGCTTCCCGGCGGAAGAGGTCGTCCCGGCCATCGACCGCCTGCTGCGCGCCTATCTTGACGTGCGGCAGGACGCGTCCGAACGTTTCATCGACGCCTATCGCAGGCTTGGCCCGGCGCCGTTCAAGGCGGCGCTCTACCCGGCGCAGGCCGATGCTTGACGGCAACCTCGATACGCGCGCCGCGCGGCTGAACGACCGCTATCGCCATCACGCGGCGATCGAGGTCCTGCGCCGCGCGGTCAGCGACCCCGATCTGGGGCGGGTGGCGCTGGTCTCGTCCTTCGGGGCGGAATCGGTCGTGCTGCTGCACATGGTCAGCGTGGTCGCGCCGGGCCTGCCGGTCCTGTTCATCGACACGCAGATGCTGTTCCCCGAGACGCTGGCCTATCAGCGCGAGGTCTCGGCTAAGCTGGGCCTGACCAATGTGCAGGTCATCACCGCCAGCGATGCCGAGATCGCCGCCCACGACCCGGACGGCACGCTGCACAAGACGAACCCCGATGCCTGCTGCGATTTCCGCAAAACGGTGCCGCTGGAACGCGTCCTGTCGGGCTATGACGCCTGGATCACCGGGCGCAAGCGGTTCCAGAACGGCCAGCGCGCCGCGCTGGAATTCTTCGAGCCCGAGCGCCCCGCCCGCCTGCGCGTGAACCCGCTGGCCCATTGGCGCCCCGAGGACGTGCAGGATTACATGATCGAGAACCGCCTGCCACGACATCCGCTGGTGGCACAGGGCTACCCTTCGATCGGCTGCGCGCCCTGCACCTCGCCGGTGGCGCCGGGCGAAGACCCGCGTTCGGGCCGCTGGCGCGGTCAGGAGAAATCCGAATGCGGCATCCACTTCATTGGCGGGCGCATGGTCCGCGGAAAGGTCTCGGCATGAGCGAGCAGTTGAACAGCCAGCCCGTCCTGGCCCGCGATGACGGTTTCCACCCGATCGAGGATCAGCCCGCGCTGATCCTGGCGCCCGACACGGCGCCTTCCTCGCTGGCCGATCACCTGGACCAGCCGCTGATCGGCATTGCCTTTCCCGCCTTCAATGACGGGCGCGGCTTTTCGCTTGCGCGGCGGCTGCGCGAACTGGGCTACAAGGGCCGCCTGCGCGCGACCGGACGCCTGATCGCGGACCAATACGCCATGGCCCGCCGCGTGGGCTTTGACGAGGTCGAGGTCGCCCCCGACATCGCCGCCCGCCAGCCCGAAGCACAATGGCTGGCGCGGGCCGACTGGAAGGCCTGGGACCATCGGGCGCAGCTTGCAGGCTGAGGCTTTCGCCCCGCTGCCCCATCGACTAGAAGACGCGAAGGAATTCACCATGACGCTGGACCTGCCCGTGACCCAAGCCGCGCCTGAGGCCGCCCCGAAAAAGACGCTTCCCGACGCGCAGACCGTGACCTCGGTGAAGCACTGGACCGACAGCCTGTTCTCGTTCCGGGTGACGCGGCCTGCTTCGCTGCGCTTCCGGTCGGGCGAGTTCGTGATGATCGGCCTGCCCGACGACAACGGCAAGCCGATCCTGCGCGCCTATTCCATCGCCTCGCCCAATTGGGACGATGAACTGGAATTCTATTCCATCAAGGTTCCGGACGGGCCGCTGACCTCGCGCCTGCAGCACATCAAGCCCGGCGACCAGATCATCCTGCGCCCCAAGCCCGTGGGGACGCTGGTGCTGGACGCTCTGCTGCCCGGCAAGCGGCTGTGGTTCCTGGCCACCGGCACCGGCCTTGCGCCCTTTGCCAGCCTGATGCGCGACCCCGAGACCTATGAGCGGTTCGAGCAGGTCATCATGATGCATACCTGCCGCACCGCGGACGAGCTGAATTACGGCCGCGAACTGGTCGAGAACCTGCGCCACGACCCGCTGCTGACCGAGATCTACGGCGAAGGTTTCGCAGAGCGGCTGCTGTATTACCCGACCACCACACGCGAGGAATCGCCGCTGATGGGCCGGATCACCGACAACCTGACCTCGGGCAAGGTGCTGGCCGATCTGGGCCTGCCGCCGATCAACCCGGCCGAGGACCGCGCGATGATCTGCGGCAGCCTGGCTTTCAACGTCGATGTGAAGGCAGTTCTGGAGGGGTTCGGCATGAACGAGGGTGCGAATTCGGACCCGCGCGAATTCGTCGTCGAGAAAGCCTTTGTGGGCGAAGGCGTCTGAGCCGACCGGGTTCGAGGGGCGCTGCCCCTCGGCCCCTGCGGGGCCTCACCCCGGGATATTTTCGTGAAGAAGAAGGGCTGATGCGGCACCTTGCCGGACCGCGACCGCACGGATAGCCTCGTCTCTGGCCTTGACGCTTGCGGGGGACGACAGGATTGGGAAGCGTGGCAACTGTGGTAAGGATCGGCCGCGCGGGCCGAGGCTTTTTGATCGGCGTCTTGGCGCTTATGGCGATGACGACCGCGTTGTCAGCCTGCTGCCTGCCCGCCCCCAAGTATCTGAGCGACAGGGAGTCCGTCAGGAACGAACGGGCGCTTGAACGGCTGAGCCTAGAGCCTCGATGGAGAAAAAGCACGCCATGGGACGAGATCGTCCGGTTCAGCCGGAAGCATCCCGCGATCTGCGACACCCTTGACAGGGTCGTGGTCTGCCAGACGCAAACGACCTTTACGCAAGGCGCATCGCCTGTATTGAGACATGTCAGGTCCGTCGCGGTTTACCCGGACCAATCCGTCTGCTCTGCCTGGCAGCGTTTTAGGGTGGATCCTGAGCCAGACTGGTTCGACCCTATGCTCCTTATCTCGTATCGAAGATCTGGCGAGCAGCCGGTCACCCGAAGCATAGCGGATCGGGCCGTTTGGGAGGCGGCTTTGTCCTCGCCCGCGACCTTCGAAGAAACCTGCCGCAGAGCGTTCGGGCTGCGCCGCTAGCAGTGGTCAGCCCGAATGCCCGCAAAGGCGGACGCCGGAGCAGCGGGGGACACGCGACAAAGAGGGCTTGGCAGCGCGTCTGACGCCCGATGCCCTGTGCCTGTGAAAGCCGCGAAAGGAGCAGGGCGGCTGCCCTGCCCCTCGTCGGATCGCCCGGCGCGCGGCTTAGAAAAACGCCTGAAGCCCGGTGATCGCGCGGCCGAGGATCAGGGCATGGACGTCATGCGTGCCCTCGTAGGTGTTCACCGTTTCCAGGTTCGCCATGTGGCGCATGACCTGGTATTCCTCGGAGATGCCGTTGCCGCCATGCATGTCGCGGGCAAGCCGCGCGATGTCCAACGCCTTGCCGCAATTGTTGCGCTTGACGATCGAGATCATCTCGGGGGCAGCGTCGCCTTCGTCCAGCAGGCGGCCGACGCGCAGCGAGCCTTGCAGGCCAAGGGTGATGTCGGTCAGCATGTTGGCCAGCTTCAGCTGGTGCAGCTGGGTCTGCGCCAAGGGTTTGCCGAACTGATGGCGGTCAAGCCCGTATTGACGGGCGGCGTGCATGCAGAATTCGGCCGCGCCCATCACGCCCCAGCTGATGCCGTAGCGCGCGCGGTTGAGGCAGCCGAAGGGGCCCTTCAGCCCCTCGACATTCGGCAGGAGCGCGTCATCCGGGACCTCGACGCCGTCCATCACGATCTCGCCGGTGATCGAGGCGCGCAGCGACAGCTTGCCGCCGATCTTGGGCGCTGACAGGCCGGGCATGCCCTTGTCGAGGATGAAGCCGCGGATCTTGCCGCCATGCGCCTCGGACTTGGCCCAGACGACGAAGACATCCGCGATGGGCGAGTTCGAGATCCACATCTTCGACCCCGAGATCCGGTAGCCGTCGGCGGTTTTCTTCGCCACGGTCTTCATGCCGGCCGGGTCCGATCCGGCATCGGGTTCGGTCAGGCCGAAACAGCCGATCCATTCGCCCGAGGCGAGTTTCGGCAGGTATTTCAGGCGCTGTTCCTCGCTGCCATAGGCGTAGATCGGATACATCACCAGCGAGGATTGCACCGACATCATGCTGCGGTAGCCGCTATCCACGCGCTCGACCTCGCGGGCGACGAGGCCATAGGCGACGTAAGACGCGCCGATGCCGCCATATTCCTCGGGGATCGTGACGCCCAGAAGACCCATCTCGCCCATTTCGCGGAAGATGGCGGGGTCGGTCGTCTCGTCCCGGTAGGCGGCGATCACGCGGGGTTGCAGCTTGTCCTGGGCATAGGCGCGCGCGGCGTCGCGCAGCATCCGCTCTTCCTCGGTCAGCTGGTCGGACAGGCGGAACGGGTCTTCCCAGTCGAAACGCGCCAGATCCGGGCGATCCTTTGCCTTGAGTTTCTGCAGCATGTCCGGTCCTCCTCGATGGTCGGAAACAGGATTAGGCCCATGGCGGCCTCGGCGCAATGCCGCGCGATGTCCTGCCCTTCACGCAGCGGTCACGGTGAATTGGGGAACCGATTTCCTAAAGGGCTGTTAAACCGCCAGGAATATGTCCCGCAAGGTAGGAGAGTTCCCATGCGACGGATCATCCACAACACGACGGCCGTTGCGGCCTGCCTTTCGCTGCTGGTGCCGCAGCTTGCCATGGCCGAATGGCGGCTGTCCGACGCCGAGGCGGCGTCCCGCGCCGAATTGCAGGCCGAGACCCGCCCCGAGGACGCCGCCGCCTTGGAAGCCGAGCGCGAGGCGGGACTTGAGGCCGACGACCTGACCTGCGCCGATGGCGCCGAGCGCCCCTGTGCCGACGGGGTCGCGTTAGTGACGCCGGGCGGGCTGGAGGTCGCGCTGTCCGAAACCGGCCAGATCGTGCTGGCCGAGGGCGACGATTTCTACGCCGAACCGCAGGATGGGGCTGACCTGAATGCCGAGGCCGAGCCAGAAGCGCCGGTCGCAGAGGCCCAGCCCGAGCCTGAGCCCGAGGCCGAGGCCCCGCAGGACGTGGCGGCGGAACCCGAGCCGGAGGCCGAAGCCGTGGCGGAACCAGAGCCGGAATCCACGCCCGAGCCGGAACCTCGGCCCGCGACTGAGGAAGCCCAAGATCCCGACGATAATGCCGAAGCCTCTGGTACTCTGAGCGATGCGCTGAGCCGTGTCACCGGCGCCGAGACCGCTGACCTGCCCAGCCGCGACGAACTGGCCGACGCCTTGGCCGACACGGCGCAAGAGCAGGAGGAGAACGTCACCGGCCTTGCGGAATCGCTGGCGCAATCGCTTGGCGTGCAAGAACAGGGCGATGACAATGTCCGGCTGGCGACGGGGCAGATCCAGCGCGACCGGGCTGAGGTTCTGCCGGGCCTCGCCCGCGTTCTGAACGAAGAGGTCGCGGCCGGGCTGGCCGTCTCGTCGTTGACCTGCATCGGCGGAGGTTCCGCGCCCTGCGACGGTCGCGCGCAGACACCCCGCGGCGTGGTGATCGAGACGAATGACAGGGGCGAATACCGCCTCGCGCCCGCGCCGACGCAGATGTACCGCGTGCAGGATGGCGAGATGGTCCTGCGCGCCGCCGAGGAAGGCAGCGAGGTGACCGAGGCCGCGCGCGAAGCCGCCGAGGCCGCCGCGCCCAGCAGCGCCTCGGCGCTGGAAGCCGCCGAGGGCAGCGGCGAGGTGACCGAACAGCAGGTGACCGAGGACACGGCCCGCTCGTCGTCCGAGGATTTCCAGACCAACCTGCGCGACGCCCTGTCGGGGCAGGCCGCGCCATCGGGCGGTTCGGGCCGCGACAATGATCTGGCGCGCGCGCTGCTGTTGGGTCTGGGCGCGGTCGCCGTCGGCTCGGTTCTGGCCAACAACCGCCAGGTCGCGCTGAGCGCGCCGGACCGGGTCGTCGTCACGCGCGCCGATGGCAGCCAGGAGGTGATCCGAGACGACGTGGCGCTGCTGCGTCAGCCCGGCTCGACCGTGACGACCGAGAATTTCGATGATGGCTCGTCGCGCACCATCGTCACCCGCGCCGATGGCAGCCGGGTCGTCACGATCCGCGACGCGAACCTTCAGGTGCTTCGCCGCACGCTGATTTCGGCTGATGGCACGACGACGCGGCTGATCGACGAATCCGATGTGCAGGCCGTCGATGTGACCGCCCTGCCCGCCCCTGCCCCCGTGCCGTCGCAGACCGGCCTGAACGAGGACGAACTGCGCGCCGCCCTGCAGCGCGAGGCGAATGTCGACCGCCGCTTCACCCTGTCACAGATCCGCAACATCCCCGAGGTGCGGGCCCTGGTCGCGCCAGTGAATATCGACGGGATCACCTTTGACACGGGCTCGGCCGCGATCAGGCCCGATCAGGCGCAGCAGCTTGCGACGCTTGGCCGGATCATTCAGGAACAGGTCCGCGCCAATCCGCGCGAGATCTTCCTGATCGAGGGTCACACCGATACCGTCGGCTCCGAGGCCTATAACCTCGCGCTGTCGGATCGCCGCGCGGAATCCGTGGCGCTGGCGCTGGCCGAATACTTCGCCGTGCCGCCGGAGAACATGGTCACGCAGGGCTACGGCGAACGCTTCCTGCTGATCCGCGCCGAAGGTGACATCCGCGAGAACCGCCGCGCCTCGGTCCGGCGCATCACGGACCTGCTAGCGCAGTAAGCGGCGCCACGCACGACAAGGCCCCGCCTCGGCGGGGCCTTTTTCGTTCAGGCGCTGATCGCGTCGTCCATTGTCAGGAAGCCGCCCGATTGTCGCTGCCAGAGCCGGGCGTAAAGCCCGCCCTGCGCCAGCAATTCTGCATGGCTGCCCTGTTCGATGATGCGGCCCTGATCCATGACGATCAGCCGGTCCATCGCCGCAATGGTCGACAGGCGGTGCGCGATGGCGATGACGGTCTTGCCCTGCATCAGCGTTTCCAGCCGGGACTGGATCGCGGCCTCGACTTCGCTGTCCAGCGCGCTGGTCGCCTCGTCCAGGATCAGGATCGGGGCGTCCTTCAGGGCCACCCGCGCGATGGCGATGCGCTGGCGCTGGCCGCCCGACAGCTTGACGCCACGTTCGCCCACATGTGCCTCCAGCCCGCGCCGCCCGTGACTGTCCGACAGCGAGGGGACGAAGCCGTCAGCCTCGGCCATGCGCAGGGCCTGCGCGATCTGGTCGTCGGTCGCATCGGGGCGACCATAGGCAATGTTCTCGCGCACCGAGCGGTGCAGAAGCGAGCTGTCCTGCGTCACCACGCCGATGGCCGCGCGCAGGCTGTCCTGCGTCACGCGCGACACGTCCTGACCGTCGATGGTGATGCGCCCGGATTCGATGTCGTGAAAGCGCAGAAGCAGGTTGATCAGCGTGGATTTCCCCGCACCCGACCGGCCCACCAGACCGACACGCTCGCCCGGCCGGATGTCCAGCGTCAGGTTGTCCAGAACCGGCATCGGCCGCCCGCCCTGCGGGCCATGATAGCGGAAGGTCACGTCATCGAAGCGCACCGCGCCCGGCCCCGGCACCAGAGGCCGCGCATCGGGCGCATCGCGCACCTCGCGCGGCAGGGCCAGGCTGGAGATGCCGTCGCGGACCGTGCCGATATTCTCGAAAAGCGCGGCGAATTCCCAGATGATCCAGTGGGACATGTTGTTCAGCCGCATCGCCAGCGGCACGGCGATGGCCACCGCGCCCACCGCGATCATGTCCTGCGACCAGAGCCACAGCCCAAGCCCCGCGACCGAGGCCAGAAGCGTCACGTTCAACACGTTCAGTGTTATGTCCTGAATGGCCGACAGGCGCATCTGCCGATGCACGGTGCCAAGGAACCGGTCCATCCCCTCGTGCATCCAGCGTTCCTCGCGGTCGGAATGCGAGAACAGCTTGACGGTCGCGATGTTGGTGTAGCTGTCCACGATCCGCCCGGTCATGGCGCTGCGGGCATCGGCCTGCTGTTCAGCGACCCGGCCAAGGCGCGGCACGATCTGCCACAGAAGCACCCCGTAGCCGATCACCCAGAACAGGAAGGGCAGCGCCAGTCGCCAGTCCTGACTGGCCGCCAGGGCCAGCGCGCCCAGGAAGTAGATCAGCACATAGCTGCCGACATCCATGATCTTCATCGCGACTTCGCGCACGGCCAGCGCCGTCTGCATCAGGCGCTGTGCGATGCGGCCCGCGAACTCGTCCTGGAAATAGCCGATGGACTGGCGCAACAGGTAGCGATGGGCCTGCCAGCGGATGCGCTGCGGGAAATTGCCCATCAGTGATTGGTGCAGGATCAGCGAACTGACCAGGTTCAGCGCCGGCATGACCAGCAGCAGCACCACCGCCATCAGCGCAACGCGCGCGCCCTCCTGCGCCCAGAACAGCTCGCGCGGCGTGTCCGACAGCCGGTCGATCAGCTCGCCCAGCCAGGCGAACAGCATCACCTCGATCAGGGCGATGGCGGCAGAGCCAAGCGCCAGCAGCACCAGCCAGGGCAGCGCGCCCCGGCTGTAATGCAGCACAAAGCGCCACAGGCTGCGCGGCGGCATCGCGGGCGGGTCGGCGGGATAGGGGTCGATGCGTCTTTCGAACCAGGCGAACATGTCCTGCCTCTCCGTTGGCATGATCTGCGGTTTCGTCTTGGGCCGGGGCGCCAGTGCTGACCCGCCCTTGGGGCAGAGTCAAGCCGTCCCGGCGGAATGCCGCAGAGGCGTGCATCTTCGCGGGGAACATGCCGGGCGGCGGCGTGTTGGTCCCCGACTGAACCGACAATGCCAAGGAGGCCGACATGAGCATGAACAACCTGCAGGACCTTTACCTGGACCAGCTTCAGGACCTTTACTCGGCCTGCGACCAATCGCGCCCGGTCACGGCGGAACTGGCCCGCATCGCCACCGACCCCGAGCTGAAGGCCGCGCTGGAAGCCGGCGCCGAGGGGATCGAGCGTGGCAAGGACATCCTGGCCGAGCTGTGCCAGCGCCACAATGTCGCCGCCGATGGCGAGCATTGCAAAGGGATGGAGGGTCTTGTGACCGAAGCCCGCAAACACGCGCTGGAGGCAGACATCGCCGATGACGACACCCGCGACGCTGCGATCATCACCCAGTATCAGCGCCTGACCCATTACGCGATCGCGGGCTATGGCTGCGTTGCGGCCTTTGCCAACCGGCTGGGGCTTCAAGGCGACGCGGCGGCACTGGGCGATTGTCTGGAAAACACCCGCGGCGGCGACGTCCACATGTCGCGCATCGCCCAAGGCGGCGTGAATCGAGCCGCCGCACAGGCCTGATGCGAAAACGGCCCGGCAGATCGCTCTGCCGGGCCGTATCATTCGCGGGTCAGCGATTGCCGACCACCATCGCGCCCGCGATGGGTCCGCCGGGGGTCAGCCTCTGGTTGCCCAACCAAGACATGGCGCCTGTCGCGCTGGCTTTGTGAAACCGCCTGAGGTCACTTGTAGCGGCCGTGCCGCTGCAGCACCTCGATCTCGTATCCGTCGGGATCCTTGATGAAGAAGAAGCGGGCGATCACCTCGCCACCGGGTGCGAAATCGACCAGCTTGCGCGGCTCGAACCCCTCGGAGATCAGCCGAGCATGGGTCGCATCGACATCATCGACCGAAAAGGCGACATGCCCATAGCCGTCGCCCAGATCATAGGGCTCGGTCCGGCCCTTGTTGACCGTCAGCTCAAGTTCGGTCCCGCTTTCGCCATTGGCCAGATAGATCAGCGTGAAGCTGTCAAAGTCCAGTCGCTCGGCGACCTTCAGCCCGAAGCAGCGATCGTAGAAATCGACGGATTTCGCCTCGTCCAGAACCCGGATCATCGAGTGGATGTATTTCGCCATATGCGCCCTCCATACCTTCCACCTGACAAGCTAGCCCAAGCGGCGGTGCGGTGGGTAGTAGCGGACGACGACAGGCCGGTTTTTCCCGACATTTGGACGGGATGGCCCGTGATCGCCGCTGCTGATCCTAGCGCAGATGAATGGTGCAGGCGGATCGCAGAAGCGAGGCCAAATTCCTCACCCCGCCACGTGCTGTCCGGCGAAGACCCGGCACATCAGCTCGATCTCTGGAGTGGCATCATCCTTGCGGAAGCGTGCGCGACAACGGGCGCTGGTTAGCCCTGTCGGGCGACGGATCAGGGCCGCCGCGCCAACGCAAAAGGCCGCCCAAGGGGCGGCCTTCCGGATCGTGATATCCCCTTTTGAGGGATCATCCGACCTATGCTTTCAGATCAGGCGAGGATCTTCGAGACGACGCCTGCGCCGACGGTGCGGCCGCCTTCGCGGATGGCGAAGCGCAGTTTCTCTTCCATCGCGATCGGGGCGATCAGCTCGACCTCGAACTTCAGGTTGTCGCCCGGCATCACCATCTCGGTGCCTTCCGGCAGCTTCACGGTGCCCGTCACGTCCGTCGTGCGGAAGTAGAACTGCGGACGGTAGTTCGCGAAGAACGGCGTGTGGCGGCCGCCCTCTTCCTTGGTCAGGATGTAGGCCTCGGCCTCGAACTTCGTGTGCGGCTTCACCGAGCCGGGCTTGCACAGCACCTGGCCACGCTCGACGCCGTCACGGTCAACGCCGCGCAGCAGCGCGCCGATGTTGTCGCCAGCCTCACCGCGATCCAGCAGCTTGCGGAACATCTCGACGCCCGTGCAGGTGGTCTTGCGGGTGTCGCGGATGCCCACGATCTCCAGTTCGTCGCCGACGTTCACGGCGCCGCGCTCGATACGGCCGGTCACGACCGTGCCGCGGCCCGAGATCGAGAACACGTCCTCGATCGGCATCAGGAAGGGCTGGTCGATCGCACGCTCGGGGGTCGGGATGTAGCTGTCGACGGCGGCGATCAGCGCGCGGATCGAGTCCTCGCCGATGGCGTTGTCGCGGCCTTCCATCGCGGCCAGGGCCGAGCCCTTGATGATCGGAATGTCGTCGCCCGGGTAGTCGTAGCTGGACAGCAGCTCGCGCACTTCCATCTCGACCAGTTCCAGCAGCTCTTCGTCATCCACCTGGTCGACCTTGTTCAGGTAGACGACCATGTAGGGGATGCCGACCTGACGGCCCAGCAGGATGTGCTCGCGCGTTTGCGGCATCGGGCCGTCGGCGGCGTTCACGACCAGGATCGCGCCGTCCATCTGGGCGGCACCGGTGATCATGTTCTTCACGTAGTCGGCGTGGCCCGGGCAGTCCACGTGCGCGTAGTGGCGCGACTCGGACTCGTATTCCACATGCGCGGTCGAGATCGTGATCCCGCGGGCCTTCTCTTCGGGCGCGCCGTCGATCTGGTCATAGGCGCGGAACTCGCCGAAATACTTCGTGATCGCAGCCGTCAGCGTCGTCTTGCCGTGGTCAACGTGACCGATCGTGCCGATGTTGACGTGCGGTTTCGTCCGTTCAAACTTTGCCTTTGCCATGGAATGGCTCCTTGTTCGTCAATGCGTGTGGGGTAGCGGGGCCGAGGCCCCGCCGCAAGATCAGGCGTATTTCTTCTGGATCTCGTCCGAGATGTTCTGCGGCACGGCCTCGTAGTGGTCGAACAGCATGGTGAACACCGCGCGACCCGAAGACATCGACCGCAGGTTGTTGATGTAGCCGAACATGTTGGCCAGCGGCACGAAAGCGTCGATGACGTTCGCGTTGCCACGGCTGTCCTGGCCGCGGACCATGCCGCGACGGCTGGTCAGGTCGCCGATGATCGAACCCGTGTATTCTTCGGGCGTCACGACCTCGACCTTCATGATCGGCTCGAGCAGTTTCGCACCGGCCTTGCGCAGGCCTTCACGCATCGCGGCGCGCGAGGCGATCTCGAAGGCCAGGACCGACGAGTCGACGTCGTGGAACGCACCGTCCAGCAGCGCGACCTTGAAGTCGATCACGGGGAAGCCTGCCAGCGGACCGGAATCCATGACCGACTTGATGCCCTTTTCGACGCCCGGGATGTATTCCTTGGGCACCGCGCCACCGACGATCTTGGATTCGAACGAGTAGCCCTCGCCCGGCTCGGTCGGGGTGATCTGCAGCTTGACGCGCGCGAACTGACCGGTACCACCGGTCTGTTTCTTATGCGTGTAGTCGATCTCGGCCGGCTGGCTGATCGTCTCGCGATAGGCCACCTGGGGCGCACCGATATTCGCCTCGACCTTGAACTCGCGCTTCATGCGGTCGACCAGGATGTCGAGGTGAAGTTCGCCCATGCCCTTCATGATGGTCTGGCCCGACTCGATGTCGGTCTCGACGCGGAAGGACGGGTCTTCGGCCGACAGGCGCTGAAGGGCAAGGCCCATCTTTTCCTGGTCGGCTTTCGACTTGGGCTCGACGGCGATCTCGATGACCGGCTCGGGGAAGGTCATCGTTTCCAGAACGACGGGCTGCGACGGATCGCAGAGCGTGTCGCCCGTGGTCGTGTCCTTCAGACCGGCCAGCGCGATGATGTCGCCTGCAAAGGCTTCCTCGATCTCCTCGCGGTTGATCGAGTGCATCATCATCATGCGGCCGACGCGCTCGCGCTTGCCCTTGGTGGCGTTCAGCATCTGATCGCCCTTTTTCATCACGCCCGAATAGATGCGCGTGAAGGTCAGCGAGCCGACGAAGGGGTCGTTCATGATCTTGAACGCAAGACCCGAGAAGGGCTGCGCGTCATCGGCGCGACGCTCGATGTTGCGGGTCTCGCTTTCGTCGCCGGGGGCGAAGCCCATATAGGCAGGCACGTCCAGCGGCGAGGGCAGGAAGTCGATGACCGAGTTCAGCAGCGGCTGCACGCCCTTGTTCTTGAACGCGGAACCGGCGGTGACCGGGAAGAACGACAGCGACAGCGTGCCCTTGCGGATCAGGCCGCGCAGGGTGTCCTCGTCGGGCTCGTTGCCCTCGAGGTAGGCTTCCATCGCGGTGTCGTCCTGCTCGACGGCCAGCTCGATCAGGTTCGAGCGCCACTCGTCGGCCAGGTCCTTCAGCTCGTCGCGGATCGGTTGACGAACCCAGCTTGCGCCGAGGTCTTCGCCCTTCCAGACCCATTCTTCCATCTTGATCAGATCGACGATGCCTTCCAGCTTGTCCTCGGCGCCGATCGGGAAAGCGATCGGGCAGGGGGTTCCGCCGGTGCGGTCCTTGATCATCTTGACGCAGTTGAAGAAGTCCGCGCCGATCTTGTCCATCTTGTTGACGAACACGATCCGGGGAACCTTGTAACGGTCAGCCTGACGCCACACGGTTTCGGTCTGCGGCTCAACGCCGGCATTGGCGTCCAGCAGACAGATCGCACCGTCCAGAACCGCCAGCGAACGCTCGACCTCGATGGTGAAGTCCACGTGGCCGGGCGTGTCGATGATGTTGAAGCGGAACTTGGTCTCGGAAGTGCCCTCGGTCGAGGGATCCTCCTGGCGCTGCCAGAACGTGGTGGTCGCGGCAGACGTGATCGTGATGCCGCGCTCCTGCTCTTGCTCCATCCAGTCCATGGTCGCGGCGCCGTCATGCACTTCGCCGATCTTGTGCGACTTGCCGGTGTAGTAGAGGATACGCTCGGTCGTCGTCGTTTTCCCGGCATCGATGTGGGCCATGATGCCGAAGTTGCGGTAACGCTGCAGCGGATATTCGCGTGCCATGGTCTGAATCCTCTTGCCTTACCAGCGGTAGTGGCTGAACGCCTTGTTGGCGTCGGCCATCTTGTGCGTGTCTTCGCGCTTTTTCACGGCGGTGCCGCGGCCGTTGACGGCGTCGGCCAGCTCGCCCGCAAGGCGCTCTTCCATCGTGTTTTCGTTGCGCTTGGCCGCGGCGGCGATCAGCCAGCGGATCGCCAGCGCCTCGCGGCGGACAGGGCGGACTTCGACGGGAACCTGGTAGGTGGCACCGCCGACGCGGCGCGAACGCACCTCGACCGAGGGTTTCACGTTATCCAGCGCCTCGTGGAAGACTTCGATCGGCTCGCGCTTGAGGCGGGTCTGAACGCGGTCAAGCGCGTTGTAGACGATCCGCTCGGCGGTCGATTTCTTGCCGTCAACCATCAGGTTGTTCATGAATTTGGTCAGCACGCGATCGCCAAATTTGGCGTCGGGCAGGACATCGCGCTTTTCAGCGGCGTGACGACGGGACATTGATGCCTCTCCTTACTTCGGACGCTTCGCGCCGTATTTCGAACGACGCTGACGACGATCCTTGACGCCCTGGGTATCCAGCACACCGCGCAGGATGTGGTAACGGACACCCGGAAGGTCTTTCACGCGGCCGCCACGGATCAGCACGACGCTGTGTTCCTGCAGGTTGTGCTTTTCGCCCGGAATGTAGGAGATGACCTCGAAGCCATTCGTCAGGCGCACCTTGGCGACCTTACGCATAGCGGAGTTCGGTTTCTTCGGCGTCGTGGTGTAGACGCGCGTGCAGACGCCGCGCTTCTGCGGGCAGCCCTGAAGGTGCTGCGACTTCGAGCGCTGCACTTTCGGCTGCCGCGGTTTGCGGATCAGCTGTTGGATCGTCGGCATTCGGTTCCCCGTCTTGCTCTGTCAATACTCGCAACCAACCGGTTGCGCCACTTCTCGACCGCATCCTGCGCGAATCGCAAAATGCCAAACCCGTCCGGCCCATGAAGGGCTGACGGGCATCATTCCAGAGGATCGGGGCTAGAAAGGGCCCGGATCGTGACCGCATTTGGTTCTGGCACCCGGACAGTCGCCTCCCGGGTAGCGGCGCTATATGGGGAATCGTGGGGAGTGTCAACCGCGCCCCCCCCTGCCCCGACCCCTGCCCCGCCTGCGCTAAAGCAGGTCGCGCGCCATCTGCTTGAGGTCGGCGCGACGCAGGCCGAAACGCTGCCGCAGCTGGCGGCCCTGCTGGTCTTCGGGCAGGTCCCAGGGCAGGCCCGGCCCCATCGAGCCGCTGTCGCTGTCACCGTGGATCGAGCGGATGAACATCAGAGGCCGGTTGATCTGGACCCCCGGCATCCATTGCGCCAGCTTGGAATGGTCGTAATGCAGCGCGGTCTCGGGCGCGTCGGGGCGCAGGAAGATCGTCAGCGCGACGCCCATGTTGTGACACAGACGCGGGGTGATGGCGATCTGACCGCCCTCGGCCTTGAGCATCAGGCCCCGCCCGTAATCCAGCGACAGCTTTCCCTCGGCCTGCCAGAGGTCGCGGACCTTCGCGAAATCCGCGCGGGTGCAGGCAACGTAATCCAGCGCCACCGCATCGTCGTCATCATGCCGGAAGTGCCCGATCACATCGGCCGCAGCGTCCAGATGCGGCGCGACGGCCGCGCGGCAGGCGGCAAGGTGACGCTCCATCGGGGGGACCAGTTCCAGCCGAAGTTGCGGGATCTCATGGCACAGATCGCGCAAGCGCGACATGAAGGGCTCGGGCAGGTCCGGGCCGGTCATCACGACCAGCGTGAAATCGAGGTCGGTCTGCGCGCGCCAGCCCGGCAGGGCGACCCGCGTAAACCAGTGCCAGCGCCGCTCAAGCCGGGCGGGATCGTAAAGATAGGCCCGCCGCTCGTCGTAGCTGGCATGTTCGACCTGGTAGCCGCGCAATCCCACATAGGAAAAGCGGCACAGACCCAGCATCTGCACCTTCATGCGCGCCGCCCCAACCTGCTTTCACGCCAGATCGTATAGATCCCCGCGCCCACGACAAGCGCCGATCCCGCCCAGGTCCAGGCATCCGGCCATTCGCCGAAGACCAGCAGGCCCAGGATGATCGCCGCCAGCAGCGAGGTATAGCGGAAGGGCGCCACGGCCGAGATCTCGCCGATCCGCATGGCCGATACGGCGGTCACATAGCCGACCGACAGGAACAGCCCCGACAGGCCCAGAAGCGCAAGCTGGCGCAGGCTGGGGGTCTCCCACCCTTGAAAGAGGCTGAGGACAAGGCCCATCACCGTGACGGCGGCGGCGGCATAGAACGCGATGGTGGCCGATCCGACCTGCGCGCCGAAACTGCGCGTCGAAAGATCGCGCAACGCGACCAACAGCATCGCCCCAAGCGCAACCAGCGACCAGATCCCGAAGGCGCCAGAGCCGGGCCGCAGGATCAGCAGCACCCCCGCCATGCCGACCAGAACCGCCGTCAGCCTGCGCCAGCCGAGGCTTTCGCCGAAGAACAGCGCCGCGCCCAGCATCACCGCAAGCGGCAGCGCCTGCATGATCGCGGTCAGGTCGCCGATGGCCATATGCTGCAGCGCGTTCAGGAACAGCAATGTCGAGCCCAGCTCTCCCAGCAGGCGCAGGCTCATCGGGCGCCGCGCGGCGCGATCGATCCGCAGCCGCAAGCCGCCCTGACGCTGCGCCAGCAGCGCGATCAGCGCCATCACCACCGCCCCCCGCAGCGCGATCACCTGATAGAGCGGCAGATCCTGCGACACGAACTTGACCACCGCGTCATTGCAGGTGAACGCCACCATCGAGGCGGACATCAAGGCAGCCCCGCGCAGATTGTCGCCGGGCTTCAGCGGCTCGGGGCGGATCGAGGCGGGCCGCACGCGGCGCAGGGGCGAGACGAGAGGCGGGGCCATGCTGACCTGTGAGGTTGGAGATCCGGTCAAGGCAGGCTCAGCCGCCCGCCTCCTGCGCCGAGATTGCGCCGAAAAGCTGCGCCTTGCCAAGCCCGAAGCGGCGCAGAAGCGCGGCCTCGATCTCGGCTTCGGACATCTCGATCCTGCGGTGGCCGTAAGGATCGCGGGGGCTGTCATTGCTGGCATGGAAGCCCCGCACCCACATCAGCCCGTCGGGTCGGCTGATCGTCGGCACGAAGCGCCACATCCAGTCATGGCGGTAGTTCATGATCGAACGCGGCTTGCCGCCGGGAAAATACAGCGTCAGCGCAGGCACCCAGAAATGCGTCAGCTCGCAGCGCAGCGACAGGCCGCCATCGCGCGCCTGTTCCAGCACCAGGCCGCGCCCGTAATCCAGCGCGACGGGGTCATTGCCATTCATCATCGGCGCGACCAGCCGCCAGTCGCGCCGGACCCGCGCCACGTAATCGCGCGCCACCGCGTCGTCGTCATCCATGCGGAATTGCGCGACCACATCCGCGCCCGGTTCGGTGTGGCGCGCCAGCAGGGCCTTGCAGATCTCGGCGTGCCGGCCCGGAGCGACCTGTTCCAGCCGGATCTGCGGAACGGCTTCGGCGATGGCGCGCAGCCGGCTGATCCAGGGTTCGGGCAGGTCCTCGCCCGTGGCAAGGATCAGCGTGAAGTCCGGATCATGCTGCCACATCAGGGGCGGCAGGCAGAGGTTCTCGAACCAGCGCATGCGCTGTTCCATCCGCGCCGGGTCATAAAGCAGCGCGCGGTTGCGATCCAGATCCTCGCCCGTGGTCTGGAAATCGCCCTGAACCAGCATCGAGAACCGGCACAGCCCCAGAACCTGAATACGCATCCCTGACCCCGCAATACCCTTCTGGCGGGGTAGCGCCCCCGCGCCCGCAGCGTCAACGAAAAAGGCCCGGCGCGGGGCCGGGCCTTTTCCTTCATGTCAGGGGCGATCAGGCCTCGCTGTCGCCGCCAAAGCCGGTCTCGACCGGGGCGGCCAGAGCCGCCGCTGCCTCGGCCTCGGCGCGGCGCGCCTCGATCACCTTGGCATCGCGCTCGGACGCGATCCGGCGCACGCGGCTGGTCGCGCCACCGGTGCCCGCCGGGATCAGGCGGCCCACGATGACGTTCTCTTTCAGACCGACCAGCTTGTCGCGCTTGCCTTGGACGGCAGCCTCGGTCAGCACGCGGGTCGTTTCCTGGAAGGACGCGGCCGAGATGAAGCTGCGGGTCTGCAGCGACGCCTTGGTGATGCCCAAGAGGACCGGCTCGCCCTGGGCGGGACGCCCGCCACGGGCCTCGACCTTGGCGTTCTCCTCGGCGAACTCGTCACGCTCGACATGCTCGCCCTTCAGCAGCGTGGTGTCGCCGCTGTCGAGGATCTCGATCTTCTGAAGCATCTGGCGAACGATCACCTCGATATGCTTGTCGTTGATCTTCACGCCCTGCAGTCGATAGACGTCCTGCACCTCGTCGATGAGGTAGTCGGCCAAGGCCTCGATCCCCATGATGCGCAGGATGTCGTGCGGCGCCGGGTTCCCGTCCATGATGTAGTCACCGCGCTGCACGAAGTCGCCTTCCTGCACCGGGATGTGCTTGCCCTTCGGCACCATGTATTCGACGGGGGCCGTGCCCTCTTCGGACGGCTCGATAGTGATGCGGCGCTTGTTCTTGTAGTCCTTGCCAAAGCGCACATAGCCATCGACCTCGGCGATGATGGCGTGATCCTTGGGACGGCGGGCTTCGAACAGTTCCGCCACGCGGGGCAGACCCCCGGTGATGTCCTTGGTCCGTGCGCCCTCGCGCGGGATCCGCGCGACCACGTCACCGGCCTTGATCTCCTGCCCGTCCTCGACCGAGAGGATCGCATCGACCGACATCGGATAGCTGACCGGGTTGCCCTGGTCGTTGCGGACCGGCTCGCCGTTCTCATCCATGATGATGATCTCGGGCTTCAGATCGCTGCCGCGCGGCGCGGAACGCCAGTCGGTCACGATCTTCTGGGTCATGCCCGTCGCATCGTCGGTCTCGTCGCGGACCGACAGGCCCGAGAGCAGGTCCACGAAGCGCGCGATACCGGCCTTTTCGGCGATGATCGGCAGGGTATAGGGGTCCCATTCGAACAGCTTGAGGCCTCGCGTGACCTTCTCGCCTTCCTTCACGAACAGCTTCGAGCCGTAGAACAGCTTGTGGCTGGCGCGCTCCTGCCCCTGATCGTCAAGGATCAGCAGCTGCATGTTGCGCGACATCACGATATGCTCGCCCGAGGCGTTGGTCAGGACGTTCTCGTTACGGAACTGGACGGTCCCCTCGTGCGAGGCGCCCTGGAAGGATTGCTGGCCACCCTGCGCGATGCCGCCGATGTGGAAGGTCCGCATCGTCAGCTGGGTGCCCGGCTCGCCGATGGACTGGGCGGCGATGATGCCGACAGCCTCGCCGATATTGACCAGCGTGCCGCGGGCCAGATCGCGGCCATAGCAGAGCGCGCAGATCCCGTCCTCGGATTCGCAGGTCAGCGCCGAGCGGATGCGGACGGTCTGGACGCCCGCCTGCTCGATCGCGTCGGCCTTGCGTTCGTCGATCACCTCGTTCGCACGGATGATGATCTCGTCGCTGCCCGGAACCAGCACATCCTCGGCCGCGGTGCGGCCCAGAACACGCTCGGAGAGCGGGCTGATCACCTCGCCGTCATTGACCGCCGCCGAAGCGGTGATCGCGCGGTCGGTGCCGCAATCATGCTCGCGGATGATGCAGTCCTGCGCCACGTCCACCAGACGACGGGTCAGATAACCCGAGTTCGCCGTCTTGAGCGCCGTGTCCGACAGACCCTTGCGCGCGCCGTGGGTCGAGTTGAAGTATTCAAGAACGGTCAGACCTTCCTTGAAGTTCGAGATGATCGGCGTCTCGATGATCTCGCCCGAGGGCTTGGCCATCAGGCCGCGCATCCCGCCCAGCTGCTTCATCTGGTTGACCGAACCCCGGGCGCCGGAATGGGCCATCATATAGACGCTGTTCGGCTCCATCTCGGCGCCGCTCTCGTCCTTCTTGGTGGCCGAGATCGTCGCCATCATGGCGTCGGTCACGCGGTCGTTGCACTTGGACCAGGCGTCCACGACCTTGTTGTACTTCTCGCCCTGGGTGATGAGGCCGTCGAGATATTGCTGCTCGAACTCCTTCACCTGTTCCTGGACTTCCTCGACGATCGACCACTTGTTGTCGGGAACGACCATGTCGTCCTTGCCGAAGCTGATGCCGGCGCGGAACGCTTCACGGAAGCCCAGACCCATGATCTGGTCGCAGAAGATGACCGATTCTTTCTGGCCGCAATAGCGATAGACCGTGTCGATGACGTTCTGGATGTCCTTCTTGCGCAGCAGGCGGTTGACCAGCTCGAAGGGCGCCTTGGCGTTCATCGGCAGCAGCGCACCCAGACGGATGCGGCCCGGCGTCGTTTCGAAGCGCTTGAGCACCTCGTTGCCGTTCTCGTCGATCTGCTTGATCCGCGCGGTGATCTTGGCGTGCAGATGCACCTCGCCTGCGGCAAGGGCGTGCTCGACCTCGTCGACATTGGCGAAGGCCATGCCCTCGCCCTTCATGCCGTCGCGGCTCATCGACGTGTAGTAGAGGCCCAGAACCATGTCCTGCGATGGAACGATGATCGGCGCGCCGTTGGCGGGCGACAGAACGTTGTTCGTGGACATCATCAGGACGCGCGCCTCAAGCTGGGCTTCCAGCGAGAGGGGAACGTGCACGGCCATCTGGTCGCCGTCGAAGTCGGCGTTGAAGGCCGAACAGACCAGCGGGTGCAGCTGGATCGCCTTGCCCTCGATCAGGATCGGCTCGAAGGCCTGGATGCCCAGACGGTGCAGCGTGGGCGCGCGGTTCAGCAGAACCGGATGCTCGCGGATGACCTCGTCCAGAATGTCCCAGACCTCGGGGCGTTCCTTTTCAACCAGCTTCTTCGCCTGCTTGACGGTGCTGGAAAGCCCCTTCGCCTCAAGCCGCGAATAGATGAACGGCTTGAACAGCTCCAGCGCCATCTTCTTCGGCAGGCCGCACTGATGCAGCTTGAGTTCGGGACCGGTCACGATGACCGAACGGCCCGAGAAGTCCACGCGCTTGCCCAGAAGGTTCTGGCGGAAGCGGCCCTGCTTGCCTTTCAGCATGTCCGACAGCGACTTCAGCGGGCGACGGTTGTTGCCGGTGATGACGCGGCCGCGACGGCCGTTGTCGAACAGCGCATCGACCGATTCCTGCAGCATCCGCTTTTCGTTGCGCACGATGATGTCGGGCGCGCGCAGCTCGATCAGGCGCTTCAGGCGGTTGTTGCGGTTGATGACCCGGCGATAGAGATCGTTCAGGTCCGACGTGGCGAACCGGCCGCCATCCAGCGGGACCAGCGGGCGCAGTTCCGGCGGAATGACCGGGATCACGGTCAGGACCATCCATTCCGGACGGTTGCCCGACTCGAGGAACGACTCGACGATCTTCAGGCGCTTGATGATCTTCTTCGGCTTCAGCTCGCCCGTGGCCTCCTTGAGGTCCTCGCGCAGCTGCTCGGCGGTGGCGGCCAGGTCGATATTGGCCAGCATCGCGCGGATGGCTTCGGCGCCGATATCCGCCTGGAAGGCGTCGGCACCGTAATTGTCCTGCGCGTCGAGATATTCTTCCTCGGACAGAAGCTGGCCATAGGTCAGGTCGGTCAGACCCGGCTCGATCACGACGTAGTTCTCGAAATACAGGATCCGCTCGAGATCGCGCAGCGTCATGTCCAGCATCAGGCCGATGCGCGAGGGCAGCGACTTGAGGAACCAGATATGCGCGACGGGCGCGGCCAGTTCGATATGGCCCATCCGCTCGCGGCGGACCTTTTGCAGGGTCACTTCCACGCCGCATTTCTCGCAGACGAGGCCGCGATACTTCATGCGCTTGTACTTGCCGCAAAGGCACTCGTAGTCCTTGATCGGCCCGAAGATGCGCGCGCAGAACAGGCCGTCACGTTCCGGCTTGAACGTGCGGTAGTTGATCGTCTCGGGCTTCTTCACCTCGCCGAAGGACCAGGCGAGGATTTCCTCGGGCGAGGCCAGCGAGATCTTGATTTCATCGAACTGCCGCGGCGGGGCCAGCGGGTTCAGCGGGTTGGTGGCGAGTTCCTGGTTCATTTTTCAATCCTTGAAAGGGCGCGTTGGGGGTGGATGAGGGCTTTCGCCCTCACTCCTCTTCCTCCGCATCCAGGAGTTCCATGTTGAGGCCCAGACCCCGGACCTCCTTGACCAGCACGTTGAAGCTTTCGGGGACGCCGGCCTCGAAATTGTCCTCGCCCTTGACGATGGACTCGTAGACCTTGGTCCGGCCTGCCACGTCATCCGACTTGACCGTCAGCATCTCTTGCAGGGTGTAGGCGGCGCCATAGGCTTCCAGCGCCCAGACCTCCATCTCACCCAGACGCTGACCACCGAACTGCGCCTTGCCGCCCAGAGGCTGCTGCGTGACCAGGCTGTACGGCCCGGTCGAACGGGCGTGCATCTTGTCATCGACAAGGTGGTGCAGCTTGAGGACGTATTTCATCCCCACGGTGACCTTGCGTGCGAACTGCTCGCCCGTGCGGCCGTCGAAGACCACCGACTGACCCGAGGTGTCGAAGCCCGCCCGCGTCAGCGCGTCGTTGACATCGGCTTCCTTGGCGCCGTCAAAGACCGGCGTGGCGATGGGAACACCCGTCCGCACCGTCCCGGCATGTTCGCGCAGCGTCTCGTCGTCCATGTCCGCGAATGTGTCGGCATAAAGCTCGTCGCCATAGCCGATCCGCATGGCCTCGCGCACCGGGGTCATGTCGCCGTTGCGGCGATAATCTTCCAGCGCCTCGTCGATCTTGATGCCAAGACCGCGCGATGCCCAACCCATATGGGTTTCAAGGATCTGCCCCACGTTCATCCGCGACGGCACGCCGAGCGGGTTCAGCACCAGATCGACGGGCGTGCCGTCGGCCAGGAAAGGCATGTCCTCGATCGGGACGACCTTGGAGACGACGCCCTTGTTGCCGTGGCGACCGGCCATCTTGTCACCGGCCTGAAGCTTGCGCTTCACGGCGACGAAGACCTTGACCATCTTCATCACGCCCGGCGGCAGGTCGTCGCCCTGACGGACTTTCTCGACCTTGTCCTCGAAGCGGGCTTCCAGCAGCTTCTTCTGGGTGTCGTACTGGCCGTTCAGCGCCTCGACTTCCTTGGCCGTGTCCTCTTCCGAGACAGCCAGCTGCCACCACTGGCCGCGCGACAGCGTGCCCAGCAGTTCCTCGGTGATCTCGCTGTTCGGCTTGATGCCTTTCGGCCCCTTCAGCGCGGTCTTGCCCAGGATCAGCGTCTTGAGGCGCGCATAGATGTTGCGGTCCAGGATCGCCTGCTCGTCGTCCCGGTCACGGGCCAGACGTTCGACTTCCTCGCGCTCGATCTGCAGCGCACGCTCGTCCTTGTCCACGCCGTGGCGGTTGAAGACGCGCACCTCGACGATCGTGCCGTAAGCACCCGGCGGCAGACGCAGCGAGGTGTCGCGCACGTCCGATGCCTTTTCGCCGAAGATGGCGCGCAGCAGCTTTTCTTCCGGCGTCATCGGGCTTTCGCCCTTGGGGGTGATCTTGCCCACAAGGATGTCGCCCGGCCCGACCTCGGCGCCGATATAGACGATGCCCGCCTCATCCAGATTGCGCAGGGCTTCTTCGCCCACGTTCGGGATGTCGCGTGTGATCTCTTCCGGCCCCAGTTTCGTATCGCGGGCCGCAACCTCGTATTCATCGATATGGATCGAGGTGAACACGTCGTCGCGGTGGATCCGCTCGGAAATCAGGATCGAGTCTTCGTAGTTGTAGCCGTTCCACGGCATGAACGCGACGACCACGTTCCGGCCGATGGCCAGTTCACCCTGATCGGTCGAGGGACCGTCGGCGATGACCTGGTTCTTCACGACCTTTTCGCCCACCTTCACCAGCGGGCGCTGGTTGATGGTCGAGGACTGGTTCGAGCGCTTGAACTTGCGCAGACGGTAGATGTCCACGCCCGCATCGCCCGCGCCCAGATCCTCGGTCGCGCGGACAACGATCCGCTGCGCGTCAACCTGGTCGATGATGCCGCTGCGACGCGCCATGATCGCCGCACCCGAATCGCGGGCCACGGTCGCCTCCATGCCGGTGCCGACAAAGGGCGCCTCGGCCCGCAGAAGCGGAACCGCCTGACGCTGCATGTTCGAGCCCATCAGCGCGCGGTTGGCGTCGTCGTTTTCCAGGAACGGGATCAGCGCGGCGGCGACCGAGACCAGCTGTTTCGGCGACACGTCGATCAGATCGACGGCATCGACCGGGTTCAACATGAAGTCGCCCGCCTGACGGGTCGAGATCAGCTCGTCCACAAAGCGGCCTTCACCGTCCAGCGTCGCGTTGGCCTGCGCCACGGTGTGACGCATCTCCTCGGTCGCGGACATGTAGACGACCTCGTCGGTCACCTGACCTTCGATCACCTTGCGATAGGGCGTCTCGATGAAGCCATACTTATTCACGCGGGCAAAGGTGGCCAGCGAGTTGATCAGGCCGATGTTCTGGCCTTCCGGCGTCTCGATCGGGCACATCCGGCCGTAATGGGTCGGGTGAACGTCGCGCACCTCGAAGCCCGCACGCTCGCGCGTCAGACCGCCCGGCCCAAGTGCCGAGAGACGGCGCTTGTGCGTCACTTCGGACAGCGGGTTGGTCTGGTCCATGAACTGCGACAGCTGCGAGGAGCCGAAGAATTCACGCACCGCAGCCGCAGCCGGTTTGGCGTTGATCAGGTCCTGCGGCATGACGGTGTCGATCTCGACGCCCGACATGCGCTCGCGGATGGCGCGCTCCATGCGCAGCAGGCCGACGCGATACTGGTTCTCCATCAGCTCGCCGACCGAACGCACCCGGCGGTTGCCGAGGTGGTCGATATCGTCGATCTCGCCCTTGCCGTCGCGCAGCTCCACAAGGCCGCGAACGCAGGCCACGATGTCTTCGTGGCGCAGCGTGCGCTGCGTGTCCGGCGCGTCAAGGTCCAGACGCATGTTCATCTTGACCCGGCCCACGGCGGACAGGTCGTAACGCTCGGCGTCGAAGAACAGGCTCTTGAACAGGGTCTGCGCGGCCTCGACGGTGGGCGGCTCGCCCGGGCGCATGACGCGATAGATATCCATCAGCGCGCCGTCGCGGCTCATGTTCTTGTCGGCGGCCATCGTGTTGCGGATGTAGGGGCCGACATTGACATGGTCGATGTCCAGAACCGGGACCTCGGTGATGTCGTTGTCCAGCAGCACTTTCAGCAGGCCGCCCGACAGATCGCCTTCCTTGTTGTATTCGGCGGTGATCTCGTCGCCGGCCTCGGCATAGATGAAGCCGGTCTGGTCGTTCACGATATCCTTGGCGATGAAGCGGCCGACGATGCGCTCGAACGGCAGAAGCAGGTTCACCTGCTCGCCCGAATCCAGCAGCTTCTTGACCAGACGCGGCGTCACCTTGTCGCCAGCCTTGGTGATGACCTCGCCGGTCTCGGCGTTCACCAGATCAAAGGCCGGACGGGTGCCGCGCACGCGCTCGGGGAAGAAGCGGGTGACCCAGCCCTGCTCGCGCCCCTCGCGACGCAGGGAGTAGTTCACCGTCTGGTAGAAGGCATCCATGATGCCCTCCTGATCCATGCCAAGCGCATAAAGCAGCGTCGTCACCGGCAGTTTGCGGCGGCGGTCGATGCGCGCGAACACGAGGTCCTTGGCGTCGAATTCGAAATCCAGCCACGAGCCGCGATAGGGAATGATCCGGCAGGCGAACAGCAGCTTGCCCGAGCTGTGCGTCTTGCCGCGGTCATGGTCGAAGAACACGCCGGGCGAACGGTGCATCTGGCTGACCACGACCCGCTCGGTCCCGTTCACGATGAACGTGCCATTCGTCGTCATCAGGGGCATGTCGCCCATGAACACGTCCTGTTCCTTGATGTCCTTGACCGACTTGGCGCCGGTGTTCTCATCGACATCGAACACGATCAGGCGCAGCGTGACCTTCAGCGGCGCCGCATAGGTCATGTCGCGCTGCTGGCACTCGTCCACGTCGTATTTCGGCTTTTCCAGATCGTATTTCACGAATTCCAGAACAGCCGTCTCGTTGAAATCCTTGATCGGAAAGACCGACTGGAAGACACCCTGGATGCCCTCGCCGTCGTGGTGGCCCGTGCCCTCGCCCGAGTTCAGGAACAGGTCATACGAGGATTTCTGAACCTCGATGAGGTTCGGCATCTCGAGAACTTCGCGGATATTGCCGTAATAGCGCCGGATGCGCTTCTGGCCGACATAGGACTGCGCCATGGGGTCTTGTCACCTTTCGTCTTCGCGCGCGGCCGGGTCGGGGCCCCCGGAACGCACCTACGAATGCAGGGTTGAGGTTCCATTCGTGCCGCGCGTCCCACCGCGAAGCTCCCGAACCTCGAACATGCCCTGAAGGGAGGTCTGAACGGCAGACCGACCTTCAAGACAGGTTCGGCAGGGACCGGGAAATCCCGGACCCTGCCCAATTCATGCGATCTCAGCGACCGGCCAAGGGCCGATTACTTCAGTTCGACCTTGGCGCCGGCGTCTTCCAGCTTTTTCTTGAAGTCTTCGGCTTCGGCCTTCGACACGCCTTCTTTCACCTTGCCACCGGCTTCGACCAGGTCCTTGGCTTCTTTCAGGCCCAGACCGGTGATGCCGCGCACTTCCTTGATCACGTTGATCTTGTTGGCGCCGGCGTCGACCAGGACGACGTCGAATTCGGTCTTTTCTTCCACGGCTTCGGCAGCGGCAGCGGGGCCGGCCATCATGACGGCGCCGCCGGCGGCGGGCTCGATGCCGTACTCATCCTTCAGGATGGTCTTCAGTTCCTGGGCTTGCAGCAGGGTCAGGCCCACGATTTGTTCGGCGAGTTGTTTCAGATCAGCCATTTTTCCGTTCTTTCCAGTTAGTGTTCCAACATCGGGTCAGCGACCACACGAAGGAATAGGGTTGCTTACGCAGCCTCGCGCTCTTCCAGAGTCGTGAGGATGCTCGCGATGTTCGAAGCAGGCGCGCCAATGGCACCGGCGATGTTGCTGGCAGGCGCGCCGATGCAGGACACGATCTGAGCGATGAGCTCTTCACGCGACGGCATCGAGGCGACGGCTTTCACACCGGCCGGATCCAGAGCCTGGTCACCCATTGCACCGCCCAGGATCACGAACTTGTCGTTGTCCTTGGCGTATTTGTCGGCGATCCGGGCGGCTGCCACGGGATCTTCCGAATAGGTGAGCACAGTCATGCCCGTCAGGTAGTCGGCGATGCTGGCGCAAGGCTTACCTTCCAGGGCGATCTTGGCGAGCTTGTTCTTGGCAACGCGAACCGAACCACCGGCTTCGCGCATGCGCGAGCGGAGGTCCTGCATATGTGCAACCGTCATCCCCTCGTAGTGGGCAACCACCACGACGCCAGAGCTTTCGAAGATCTGGCCGAGTTCATCGACCAGTTGTTCTTTCTGTGCTCTATCCACGGTTTCACTCCAAGTTGGGGGTTTCCCCCCGGCTCTCACTTTTCCCACGGCCGGGGCCGCGGGTCGGGTCCGCTAGGGCAAGATCACCCGAAGGGCCGCATCGCGGTCTTCGGAAAAATGCTTCCCCATCTCAGGAAGGAAATTAAGCGGGTCTCCCCGCACCCTCCGTCTCGGACAGGACGGGGCGACTGGCGCCCCGCCATCCCCGACCAACCCGCAAGGGCGGCCGGGAAACTCAATGGCCTCAGGCCTGGGTCGCGGACAGGACGTCCACCGACACGCCCGGCCCCATGGTCGAGCTGATCGAGACCTTCTTCATGTAGGTCCCTTTCGCGCCCGTGGGCTTGGCTTTCTGGACCGCATCAACGAAGGCGCGCAGGTTCTGCGCCAGCTTGTCCTCGTCGAACGAGACCTTGCCGATGCCGGCATGGACGACGCCCGCCTTCTCGGCCTTGAACTGGACTTCGCCACCCTTGGCAGCTTCGACGGCCGATTTCACATCCATCGTCACCGTGCCGACCTTGGGGTTCGGCATCAGGTTGCGCGGGCCCAGGATCTTGCCCAGGCGGCCCACCAGCGGCATCATGTCCGGGGTCGCGATGCAGCGGTCGAACTCGATCTTGCCGGACTGGATGGTCTCCAGCAGGTCCTCGGCGCCGACGATCTCGGCACCGGCGGCCTTGGCCTCGTCAGCCTTGGGGCCACGGGCGAAGACGGCGACGCGGACATCCTTGCCGGTGCCGGCGGGCAGCGTCACGACGCCGCGAACCATCTGGTCGGCATGGCGCGGATCGACGCCCAGGTTCAGCGCGATCTCGACGGTCTCGTCGAATTTGGCCGAAGCGGCGGATTTCACCAGCTTGACCGCGTCTTCGACGGTCAGGTTGGTCTTGCCTTCGAACGCGGCGCGGGCGGCGGCTTTTTTCTTGGACAGCTTTGCCATGACTTAGCCTTTCACCTCGATGCCGATCGAACGGGCCGAGCCGACGATGATCTTCATTGCCGCTTCGACGTCATTCGCGGACAGGTCCTTCATCTTCGCTTCGGCGATCTCGCGCACCTGCTTGACGGTGACGGTGCCGGCGACGGCACGGCCCGGCTTTTCCGAACCCTTGGCGCGGTTGCGCTTGCCCACGGGCTTCAGACCGGCCGCCTTCTTCAGCAGGAAGGACGCCGGGGGCGTCTTCGTCTCGAAGGTGAACGACTTGTCGGCGTAATAGGTGATCACCACGGGAACGGGCGAGCCCTGCTCCATCTCCTGCGTCTTGGCGTTGAACGCCTTGCAGAATTCCATGATGTTGATGCCGCGCTGACCCAGAGCCGGGCCGACGGGGGGCGACGGGTTCGCCTGACCCGCCTTGATTTGCAGCTTGAGGCTGCCGACAACTTTCTTGGCCATCTGGCCTACTCCTTCATCATCAAGCCCGCGAACGGGGCCGATTTAGCGGTGCGGCCGCCCCGTGGGGCGAACCTCCCGCAGCCAATCACGAGGTCTTGCTAACCTGCGTGAATTCCAGTTCGACCGGCGTCGGCCGGCCAAAGATCGAGACCGTGACCTTGACGCGCGACGAGATCTCGTCGACCTCTTCGACCATCCCCGAGAAACCCTCGAACGGGCCGTCGGTCACGTTGACCTTCTCGCCCACGTCGAAGCGGATCAGGTTGCGCGGCGCCGCGGGCTCGCCCGTCCCCGAGCGGTTCAGCATCGCGTTCACCTCGTCGTCGCGCATCGGCATGGGCTTGCCGTGGGCGCCGAGGAAGCCGGTGACGCGGTTGATCGAGTTGACCAGGTGATAGGTGCGGTCGGACATGTCCATGTGGACCAGCACGTAGCCGGGCATGAAGCGCCGCTCGGACGTGACCTTCTTGCCGCGACGGATCTCGATGACCTCTTCGGTCGGGACCAGAACCTCGTCGATCTGGTCTTCGAGACCCTTCTCGGCGACGGCTTGGCGAATCGCCTCTGCGACCTTCTTTTCGAAGTTCGACAGGACGCTGACCGAATACCAACGCTTTGCCATGTCTCGATCGACCCCTGCTCGTGTTCCGGAGAATCGCGCCCGGACGGCGCCAACCCGTTGAATTCCAAAGAAGTCCGCCAAAATCGAAATCGGCGCGCATGCGGATTCGATGCACGCCGGTTGCCGGACAGTCCCGGGCTATTAACGCCCTCGCCCGGCGAATGCAACCCCTGGCGTCAGCCGCTGATCAGGCGCAGGCCCTGCGTCAGGCCGGTGCGGATCGCCAGATCGACCAGAAAGAAGAACAGGCTGGTCAGCGAGGCGAAGATGAAGACCATGATCGTGGTCGTGATGACCTCGCGGCGCGTCGGCCAGGTGATCTTGGCCGCCTCGGCGCGGACCTGGTTGATGAACTGGACGGGATTGGCCACGGCTCAGGCTCCTCGATTGCTGGGCATCATCTAGCGGGGACAGGCGCGGTTTTCAAGGCGGCGCGGGCGTGGCGGGATTTCCCTCAAATGCCCGGCATTCGGTGTGTGGCGATTAAGCTGCCGGAAACCGGCCGGACCCAAGGATGCGAGCGTTGCATCAACACAAGGAACCAGTTGCATGATGAAACGAAGCCATTTCGGGATCGGCCTTGCCTCGGCGCTTGCCATGACGCTCTCGGCCTGTGCCGACAAGTCGGACGACATCGGGGCGGCCTATGTCTCGCCCACCCAGTTTCAATCGATGAATTGTCAGCAGCTCGCGGCCGAGGCCCAGGCGACATCGGCCCGCGCGAGGGCCGCGTTCAGCGCACAGGACAAGCGCGCCAGCAACGATGCGGTCGCGGTCGGGGTCGGCGCAGTCCTGTTCTGGCCGGCGCTGTTCATGATCCGGGGCGATGGCGCACAGGCGGCGGATGTCGCGCGCCTCAAGGGCGAGATGCAGGCGATCGAGGCCGTCAATCGCAGCAAGAATTGCGGAATCGCGCTTGGCTGAGCCATGGCCCACAGGCGCCGCAAGATCGCGGTGCGCCAAGACGAGCGGTGCTTGGAAGGACCTGGCAGGGGCAGGGGGACTCGAACCCACGACCCTCGGTTTTGGAGACCGATGCTCTACCAACTGAGCTATACCCCTGCGGTCGCGTCTGATTAGAAGCTCGCCGCAGCGGCGTCAAGCGGATAACCGAAGCGGCTCCCGGTATCGCCGGGTGCCGCATCGCAGGCGCCCTGCCCCGCCGGGCGTCGCTCAGTCGTGTCGCGGAAACTCGATCTTGGGGCAGCGATCCTGCACGACGGTCACGCCTGCGCGCCGGGCGCGGTCGGCGGCCGCGTCATCGCGCACGCCAAGCTGGGTCCAGATCACCGACAGGTCGGGCAGATGGGCCAAGGCGTCGTCCACGATGGCCGACACCGCTTCCGAGCGGCGGAAGACATCCACCATCTGCACACCGGCATCGGCGGGAATCGCGGCCAGCGACGGATAGACAGTCTCGCCCAGAATGACGCCGCCGGCATGACCGGGGTTGACGGGGATGACGCGGTAACCCTGCGCCTGAAGGAACCGGGCGACGCCCCAGCTGGGCCGGTCCTCGTTGGGCGAAAGCCCCACCATTGCGATCACCCGGACCTCGCGGGCGATGCGGGCGATATCTTCGTCCTCGGTCATCGACAGATCCATGCAGTTTCCTCCCACACCCTACATCCGAAGGTTGTGCCAACGCTGCCACAGAAAAAGCGCCCGGTCCAGAATCTGGCCGGGCGCAAGTGCGGAACGAGGGACAGTGATCCGGACATGACCGTTCCGAGGTCATGCCCTGAGATGTAAATGTGCATCACCCCCGAAATGTTCCAGCAGCCTCACAAAAAGGTGACGCGAATCGATGCGACGATCAGTTTCCGCCCCATGCCGCGCGGGCGCGGGCGATGATCTCGGCCGGGGCCTCGCGCAGCCGACGCTCGGCCGAGGTCGAGCCCAGCAGATAGAGGTTGCCGCCAATCACCGCGAAGTGGCGCGGATCACCACGTTCGCGGCGACCCTCGGACAGGGCCACGGGGCAGTAGCCGTCCAGCGCGGGGGCAAAGGCGCGGGGATCGGCCTCGAACCGGGCGCGGTTCTCTTCCGAAGCGAAATGCCACAACTCGCCTTTCCACATGGTCGCGATGTCGCTGCGACCGGGAACGGCCTGCCCCGCCTGCACGGTGCCGACCGGATCATGCCCGCCAAGGGCCCAGTTCTGCGAGAGGGCCGGGCCAGCCAGCAGGATGCCGGACAGGGCAAGGGGAATCAGCTTGGGCATCGGGGCTCGGGTCATGGTGGCTGACCCTCATTTGGCAGGACGGCCCGCGAATCTCAACGGATCGGTTCGCCATGTCGCAGCGTTGTGATGCCCGCGCAACGCCCTAGCGCCCCGCCGCATACAGCGCGACAGCCGCCGCGTTGCTGACGTTCAGCGATCCGAAATCGGCGGCAAAGGGAATCCTGGCGATGTGGTCGCAGGTCTTGGTGGTCAGCTCGCGCATGCCGGGCCCCTCGGCGCCCATCACCAGACACAGCGCGCGGCCAGGCAGGGTTTCCAGCAGATCGGGCAGCAGCACGTCGCCCGTGCCGTCCAGGCCGATCAGGATGAAGCCCATGTTCTTCAGCTGCACAAGCGCCTCGGCCAGGTTCGGGACGCGCAGATAGGGCTGGCGTTCCAGCGCCCCCGAGGCGGTCTTGGCCAGCGCCCCGGTCTCGGGCGCGGAATGGCGGGCGGGGGCGATGACGGCGCGGGCGCCGAACACCTCGGCCGAGCGCAGGATCGCGCCGATGTTGTGCGGGTCGGTCACGCGGTCCAGCGCGACCAGCAGCGGACGCGATTCGCCCGGCGCCTGCCGCAGCGCGACCTCGGACAGGCTGCCCCAGTGCAGCGGCTTGACCTCTAGCGCGGCGCCCTGATGGACGCTTTCGGGCGCCAGCGGCACGGCCTTGTCGAAGACGCGCGCATCGGTCACCTCGGGCGTCATGCCGTGCAGATCGCCCAGCCGGGCCAGCGCATTGGCTGTCACGACCAGCCGCAGCTTCTGGCGCGCGGGATTGGCCAGCGCGTCGCGCACCGCATGCAGGCCGAACAGCCAGACCGTCTCGGCCGCGGCGGCACGGCGGGCGCGTTCCTTGTCGATCACCCAAGAGGGCTTCTGGCTCTTGCGGGTCTTGTCGTTCATCGCGGCGCTCCTTTGTCATTGCCTGAATGCGCCGCAGGCGGATTTCGCGCAACCCCCCGAGACAGGCACCGGAAATGCGCTTGACGCCCCCGGCGCGGGCCGCTAATCACCGCCCCATGCCGAAAGCGTTCGGCGGGCGACGTGCTGCAAGGTGCGGCAGCGGACTGTAACTCCGCCGGGGAGACCCATGCCTGGTTCGATTCCAGGGTCGCCCACCACTTCCCCTTCTGCCCCAGGAAATCATTGATATCTCGGCGCGATTGCCGCTGATTTTACGGGCATTCCGCGTTCTGGGGCTTTCGTGTCAGGGGCGCTCGCCCTATCCTGCACCCCGATGTCACCAGTCCTTGAGTTGCCGCCCATGAACCAGTCAGGTCACGCGAACATTCTGGCCATCGCCCAGTCGGGGCGGCTTGAGTTCGAGGCGATCATCCTCATGGCCAGCCTGCGCCGGTCCTCGCCGGATTGGCGAGGCCGCGCGATTTTGGCCGAACCACGCCCCGAAGGTGCCTGGGCGGGCCATGACACGACCCTGTCGGATGCCGGCCGCGCGATCCTGACGGACCTCGGCGCCGAGATCCTGCCCTTCACCGCGACCACCTTCGGCGCGGCCTATCCGCAGGGTAACAAGATCGAGGCCCTGCCGCTCTTGCCCCCGGACGAGCCGTTCTTGTTTCTGGACACCGACACGCTGATCACCGGCCCGCTGGATGGGATCGCGGCGAATTTCGCGCGACCCTCGGCCTCGATGCGGCGCGAGGGGACCTGGCCGCAACCCCCGCTTTACGGGCCGGGCTACGGCGCGATCTGGAAATCGCTCTATGACCGCTTCGGGCTGGATTTCGATTCCAGCCTCGATCTGGACCAGCCGGACGAGCATTGGGAACGCTATCTCTATTTCAACGCCGGCTGGTTTCTGGGCAAGGACCCGGTCGAGTTCGGGCGCCGCTATCTGGACTGGGCGCGCACGCTGCGCGACGATCCGCATGACGAACTGGCCTGTCAGGTGATGGACCCCTGGCTGGATCAGGTCGTGCTGCCGCTGGTGATCCACAGCTTTGGCGGCGGCAGGCCGGGCGCCGATCTGGCCGGGCTGGATGGCGACGTCACGTTCCACTACCGCAAGCTGCCGCTGCTCTATGCGCTTGGTACCGAGGCGCAGATCGCCCATCTCGAGGACGCGGTGGCCGACAAGGCGATCCGCCGCCACCTGCGCGAATGGGAACCCGCCCGCAAGCTGATCTATCAGCAGAAGGGCCGTGAAAAGGTCCGCCCCCTGTTCGAGGGGCGGCCTCTTCCGCGCCAGGAACGCGCGATCCGCAACCAGATCCGCGCCAAGGGGTGGTGGCTGGTCTAGCCCGCCTCGCCCGCCCCTTCCGAGGATTGCGCCCAGATATTCACGTCGCCCCTGGCGGTCAGTTCGTCGATCCGGGCCAGTTCCTCGGGGCTGAAGTCGCGCCGGTCCAGCGCACCCACGCAATCGCGCACCTGCTCGGCCCGCGATGCGCCGATCAACGCGCTGGTGACGCGTCCGCCCCGCAGCACCCAGGCCACGGCCATCTGCGCCAGCGTCTGCCCGCGCGAGGCCGCCAGATCGTTCAACCCGTTCAGGCGCCCGATCATGTCATCGCTCAGCCAGTCTGGTGACAGCGACTTGCCCTGCGCGGCGCGGCTGTCCTGCGGGATGCCGCCCAGATATTTTCCCGTCAGCATCCCCTGCGCCAAGGGCGTGAAGACGATGCTGCCGATCCCCTCATCCTCCAGCGTATCCAGCAGCCCGTCGTTTTCCACCCAACGGTTCAGCATGTTGTAACTGGGCTGGTGGATCACGCAGGGCGTGCCCAGATCGCGCAGGATCGTCGCCGCCTGCCGCGTCCGCGCGCTGTTGTAGCTGCTGATCCCGGCATAGAGCGCCCGGCCCGACCGCACGATCTGGTCCAGCGCGCCCATCGTTTCCTCAAGCGGCGTCTCGGGGTCGAAGCGGTGGGAATAGAAGATGTCCACGTAATCGACGCCCATCCGCCGCAGCGATTGGTCGCAGGATGCGATCAGGTATTTGCGGCTGCCCCAGTTTCCGTAGGGCCCCGGCCACATGTCGTAACCGGCCTTCGAGCTGATGATCAGTTCGTCGCGCAGGCCGTGGAAATCGGTGCGCAGGATCTCGCCAAAGGCTTCCTCGGCGCTGCCGGGGGGCGGTCCGTAATTGTTGGCCAGATCGAAATGCGTGATGCCCAGATCGAAGGCCGTGCGGCAGATGTCACGCTTGGTCTGATGCGGCGTGTCATGGCCGAAATTGTGCCACAGGCCCAGGCTGATCGCGGGCAGCTTCAGGCCGGAACGCCCGCAGCGGCGGTACTCCATGCGGTCATAGCGGGCGGGGTCGGGGCGATACATCACTATCCTCCTGTGCGGGCGCCAGCCGGATCGGACCGCGTGGGTCGGGTCCGGCCGGTCGGCCCTTTTGCATGACGGCAATGCGCCCCTCGGCGGCAAGTTCCAATGCGACACGGCGCAGCGGCTCCATCAGCGGGCGCCAATCAGCGGCAAGGGCGCGGGCGACCTCGCTCGGGCAGCAGGTCGTGCCGGGGCGCAACCGGGCGACCCGCGCAAGGATGGCCTCGCGCAGGTCGTCGTCATTCATCCCAGGACGCTGTCGCAGCGCGCGCAGGTGCCGGGGTGCTTGTGGCTGCCCACATCGGGCAGGATCTTCCAGCAGCGCTGGCATTTCTCGCCCTCTGCGGTTTCGAAGACGACGCCGATGCCGGGGGCCTCGGCCATGCGGAAGGCCTCGGCCGGGGCCGGATCGGCGGTCAGGACCAGATCCGAGGTGATGCAGACATCCGCGAAGGCCACCGATTTCAGCGCGGCAAGCATATCCGCATCCTCGACATGGACGACCGGCGCGGCCTCGAGGCTGGCGCCGATGGTCTTGTCGGTCCGCTTGACCTCCAGCGCGGCGGTCACCACGCGGCGGGCGCGGCGCACATGGTCCCATTTCGCGGCCAGCGGCTCATTCAGCCAATCGGCGGGGGTGGCCGCGAAGTCATGCAGATGCACGCTGTCATCGTCGGACGGGAATCGCGACAGCCACACATCCTCCATCGTGAAGGGCAGGATCGGCGCCAGCCATGTCACGAGGCGATGGAACAGAAGGTCCAGCACCGTCCGCGACGCCCGCCGCCGCACGCTGTCGGCCCCATCGCAATAGAGCGCGTCCTTGCGCACATCGAAGTAGAAGGCCGACAGATCGACCGTGCAGAACTGGAACAGGGTCTGGAACACGCCCTGGAAATCGAAGGCCGCGTAACCCTTGCGGACCTGATGATCCAGCTGCGCCAGACGGTGCAGGACCCATTGCTCAAGTTCGGGCATCTGGGCGGGATCGATCCGCTCTGCCTCGTCGAACCCGGCCAGCGACCCCAAGAGGAACCGCAGCGTGTTGCGCAAGCGGCGATAGCTGTCGGCGGTGCCCTTGAGGATCTCGGGGCCGATGCGCTGGTCGGCGCTGTAATCGGCCTGCGCCACCCAGAGGCGCAGGATGTCGGCGCCGTATTGCTTGATCACCTCGGCCGGGACGATGGTATTGCCAAGCGATTTGGACATCTTCATGCCCTTCTCGTCCAGTGTGAAGCCATGCGTCAGCACGTTGCGATAGGGCGCGCGGCCCTTGGTCGCGCTGGCCTGCAGCAGCGAGGACTGGAACCAGCCGCGATGCTGGTCGGTGCCCTCCAGGTAGACATCGGCGATGCCGTCCGGCGCGCCATCCTCGCGGTCGCGCAGCACGAAGGCATGGGTCGAACCGCTGTCGAACCACACGTCCAGCACGTCCATGACCTGCTCATAGGCCTCGGGGTCCGCGATCCCCTCCAGCATCCGCGCCTTGAAGCCCGCGCTGTACCAGACATCCGCGCCATCCGCCTCGAAGGCCGCGATAATGCGGTCGTTCAGGCGCGCGTCGCGCAGCAGGAAGTCGTCATCCGTGGGCTTGGCCCCCTTCTTGACGAAGCAGGTCAGCGGCACGCCCCAGGCGCGCTGGCGCGACAGGACCCAATCGGGGCGGTTCTCGACCATAGAATGGATGCGGTTGCGCCCGGTCTGGGGCCACCATTTCACCAATTTGTCGATACTGTTCAGCGCCCGCGTGCGGATCGTGTCGCCGTGCTGGCCCATGCCGTCATCCAGCGGCTTGTCGATAGCCGCGAACCATTGCGGCGTGTTGCGATAGATCAGCGGCGCCTTGGACCGCCAGCTGTGGGGATAGGAGTGCTTGATCTTGCCCTTGGCCAGCAGAGCGCCGGCCCAGGCCAGCTGCTTGATGACGCTGACATTGGCCGGACCGTCCTTGCCGTCCGGCGCGATGATCGCCTGACCGCCGAAGATCGGCAGGTCCTTGCGATAGCTGCCATCCGGTTCGACATTATAGGTCATCGGCAGCTTGAAGCGCAGGCCCAGCTGATAATCGTCGTCGCCATGGCTGGGCGCGGTGTGGACAAAACCCGTCCCCGCCTCGTCGGTCACATGATCGCCGGGCAGCATGGGGACGTCATAGTCCCACTCGCCAGCACCGCCCTCGACCCCGCGCAGGGGGTGGGCCAGGACCAACCCGTCCAGATCGTCGGCGGTCACGTCCGCGACCCGCGCGAATTCGGTGACCTTGGCCTGCGTCATCACGCCCGCTGCCAGCGCATCGGCCAGAACCAGACGCTCGCCCGCCACGGCGGTCGAACCCTCAGCCACCGCACCCACCTCATAGAGGCCATAGGCAATGGCCGGGTTGAATGCGACCGCACGGTTCTGAGGAATTGTCCAAGGGGTGGTGGTCCAGATGACGACCTTGGCGCCATCGAGCTTGAAGTTTGGACCGGCCGGGAACTGGCCTGTTTGTTCCCGTTCCTTGAGCGCGTCGGCACGCGTTGGAATACTGCCGATGTTCAACACAGCAAACCGCACCCAGATCGTGTGGCTGGTATGGTCGTGATACTCGACCTCGGCCTCGGCCAGGGCGGTCTTTTCCACGGGCGACCACATCACGGGCTTGGACCCCTGATAGAGCGAGCCGTTCATCACAAGCTTCATGAACTCGGCGGCAATCACCGCCTCGGCGTGATAGTCCATCGTCAGATAGGGCCGGTCCCAGGCCCCGGTGACGCCAAGGCGCTTGAACTCGTCGCGCTGGATGTCGACCCATTCATCGGCAAAGCGGCGGCATTCCTGGCGGAACTCGACCAGATCGACCGCGTCCTTGTCGCGGCCTTCCTTGCGGTATTTCTCCTCGATCTTCCATTCGATCGGCAGGCCGTGGCAGTCCCAGCCCGGGACGTAGCGCGCATCGAAGCCCATCATCTGATGCGATCGCACCACGATGTCCTTGATCGTCTTGTTCAGCGCGTGGCCGATATGCAGATGCCCGTTCGCATAAGGAGGACCGTCATGCAGCACGAAGGGCGTGCGCCCCGACGCGGTCGAGCGCAGGCGGTCATAGACCCCGATCCGCGCCCACCGCTCCAGCCATTCGGGCTCGCGCTGCGGCAGGCCCGCGCGCATGGGAAAATCGGTCTGGGGCAGAAAGACGGTGTCGCGGTAATCGGGGGCGGTGGGCGTCGTGGCGTCGGCCATCGGGGCGTTCCTTCAAGAGAGGTTCGGACAAGGCTGACCCGGCGGTATGAAACGTCACACCGCCGGGCTGCTAATTCGAGATCCGAACGCCGCAAAATCCATCCGCTCTCTATAGGAACCGCCGCCCATGGCTGCAAGCGGCGAAGCTGGCGCGGTCCCGGGCGCGCCGCTAGACTGGGCGCCATGGACCAGCGCCCCGCCCCCCTTTCCACCCCCACCACACGACGCGAGGCCGCGCTGCGCCGCTTCGTCGCGCGCCGATACGGGCCGAGGGGCACGCTGGCGCTGCATCGGCACGCGCTTGGCGCGGACCTGTTGCGCGCGCCGCTGAACGTGATGCTGGCGCCGGTGGCGCTGATCCTGCAGGGGCTGGGCTGGGCCTTCGGGCGGCTTGGCGCGCGGCGTGCCGGGGCCTGGCTGCGCGGGCGGCGGGTGTTCCTGCTGTCTGACATGTCGCGGGTGATCGCGGCCGACCTGACAGCGCTGATGGCCGATCTGCGGGCGCAGGGCCTGGCGCCAGACGCCTCGCCCGACCGCATCGCCCGCGCCATCCGCACCCATGTCGAGACCCGCAACGCCGTGGCCGAGATCACCACATCGCTGATCGTGCTGGCAACCGGCATCCTGCTCTTCCAGCGCGCGACACCGGGGCTGATTTCCCTCGCCGGGCCGTTCGCCGAACTGCGTGCCCATGGCGCGGCGGTGCGCGACTTTGCCCTGGGCGACACCCTGGGCCGGGCCTGGTACTGGGCCTTTCCGGTCGAACTGTCACCGCTATACGTCATCGCGACCGGGGTGATGCTGGCCGTGGCCGGCTCGCTGGTCACCACCTTCGCGGGGCTGGTCGCGGACCCGGTGCAGGCATGGACCGGCCTCCACCACCGCCGCCTGTCGCGGATGCTGGCGCGACTGGACCGCGCGCAGGAGGATGACGCCCCGGCCCCCGAACATCTGCTGGCGCGCTTGGGCGATCTGATCGACGCGGGCCTGCTGGCGCTGCGATCCTGGCGGGGCTAGCCCCGCCCGCGATAGTTCGGCACGCCCTGATCCGGCAGCCAGACACCCGCAGGCACCGGACCCGTCTGCCAGAACACGTCGATCGGCATGCCGCCGCGCGGATACCAATAGCCGCCAATCCGCAGCCATTCAGGATCCAGCAGGTCTGCGATGCGGCGCCCGATCCCCACCGTGCAATCCTCGTGAAAGGCGCCGTGATTGCGGAAACTGCCCAGAAACAGCTTGAGCGACTTCGATTCCACCAGCCAGTCGCGCGGCACGTAGTCGATGACCAGATGCGCGAAATCGGGCTGGCCGGTCAGCGGACACAGGCTGGTGAATTCAGGCTGGGTGAACCGCACGACATAGGTCGTCCCCGCCTGAGGGTTCGGCACACGCTCCAGCACGGCCTCTTCGGGCGATTGCGGCAGGGTGGTATTGGCGCCAAGCTGGGTCAGCGCGTCGGTGTAATGGGCCATCGGATGCTCCTGTTTTGTCCGGGTGGGCTGCGACCGGGTCCAGCCCGCATAAGCCCGCGCGTTCCCCCTTGCAACCGGGCCGCGCCTCGCCCAGATGCGGCAAATGACCCCGCGCTTTGACATCACCGAACCCGAGATCGCCCGAGTGGTCGCCGTCTTCTACGCCGCCGTGCGCCGGCACGAGGTGCTGGGCCCCGTCTTTGCCGAACATGTCGGCGACTGGCCCGCGCATGAGGACCGCATCGCCGCCTTCTGGAAGGGCGCGATCCTGCACAAGGCGGGCTATAACGGCAGCCCGATGCGCGCGCATCTGTCGGCGGGCAATGTCCGCCCCGAGCATTTCGAGATCTGGCTGGCGCTGTTCGACGAGGCCTTGCGCCGCACCCTGCCCCCCTGGTCGGCGCGCGCCTGGTCGCAACTGGCCCATCGCATCGGCCAGGGGCTGCGCGCCGGGGTCCAGAATATCGACGCAGGCCGCGCAGGGCCGCCCGTGCTGCGCTAGCGCCGCGGGGGGCGCGGCTTGTAAAGCGGCAGCTTCCAGCCAAAGGCCAGACTGCCCGCCCGCAGCACCCAGACCACGACCGCCCCGGCGATCAGCGCCTCGGCCCGCGCGATGCCCAGCCAGTCCAGCATGACCGCCGCCACTGCGCCACCGAAGGCCGCGGTCAGGTAAAGCTCGCCCTGCTTGAAGACCAGCGGCACCTCGTTGCCGACGACATCGCGCATCAGCCCGCCGAACGTGCCGGTGGCGATACCCATGATGACCACGATCATCGGCGGCGATCCCATCTCCATCGCGACGCCCGCCCCTGCGGCGACCGCCACGGCCAGCGCGACGCTGTCCAGCCAGACCAGCCAGCGCTGGCGGCTTTCCAGCAGATGCGCGGTCCAGAAGACGACCAGAGCCGCCCCCGCCGCCAGCAGCACATAGGACGGATCGGCGACCCAGAACACCGCCTCGCGGTTCAGGATCAGGTCACGCAGCGTGCCGCCCCCCACCGCCGTCAGCGAGGCCATGAAGACAAAGCCCACCGGGTCCAGCTGCGCCCGGCTGGCGACCAGCGCCCCGGTCAGTGCGAAGATCAGCACCGAGCCGTAATCGAGGACGATGACCAGCGCCGCCAGCGTCATTTGAACGGCGCCATCCCGGCGCGCGCCAACTCATCGGCGCGCTCGTTCTCGGCGTGGCCGGCATGGCCCTTGATCCAGCGCCATTCGACCTTGTGCGCGGCCTGCGCCGCATCAAGCCTCTGCCAAAGCTCGACATTCTTCACGGGCTTGCGGTCGGCCGTCTTCCAACCGTTGCGCTTCCAGCCATGAATCCACTGGGTGACGCCGTTCTTGACGTAATTGCTGTCGGTCACGATGACGATGGTGCTGGGCCGGGTCAAAGCCTCCAGCGCACTGATCGCGGCCATCAGCTCCATGCGGTTATTGGTGGTGGCAGCCTCGCCACCCTGCAACTCGCGCTCCTTCAGGACGGTCTCGCCCTCCAGCGCGCGCATCAGCACGCCCCAGCCACCGGGGCCGGGATTGCCGCTGCAGGCCCCGTCGGTCCATGCGTAAAGCTCAGCCATCCAGCCCCACATATCCCGGCAGCGCGGCAACGCGCGACAGCCAGGCCGTCACGGCGGGGAAACGCCCCATCTCGAACCCGCCCCGGCTGCCCGCCGTGTGGGTATAGGCATAAAGACAGATATCGGCCAGGCTGACCGCATCGCCCACCAGCCAGTCCCGCCCCGCCAGATGCGCGTCCATAAGACCCAGCAGCCGATGCCCCGCCTCCAGCAGTGCGGCCATCCGCTCGGGCGTGGCATCGGCGGCCCGATGCGGATAACAGGCCAGCGCGGCCCGCACGGCGATCACACCCTCATGCTGGTTCTGCTCCCAGAACATCCATGACAGCATCTCGGCCCGTGCGACGGCATCGGCAGGCCAGAACCGCGTCCCCTCGCCCAGCCAGCACAGGATCGCGTTCGATTCCGGCAAAAGCCGCCCGCCCGGCAGCTCCAGCACCGGCGCCTTGCCAAAGGGCAGCCGCCCGTCCCGCTGAGCCGCCTCCAGCGCCGTGCTGCCATACTCGACGTCGATCATCTCACAATCACAGTCCAGCAAGGCAAGCAGCAGCCGCACCTTATAACTGTTCCCGGAGGACGGCATGGAATAGAGTCTCATCGGAAACCCCTTCTTCTTCACGAAAATATCCCGGGGCCCGGGGCAGAGCCCCGGCGCTCTCTGCCCAGCCCTCAGGCCGCGGGTTCGCGCAGCACGCGCGGCACCTTGAACTCGACGCGCTCGATGGCGGTCTCGACGATCTCGACCGTCGCATCGTAGCGGTCGCGGAAGGCGTCGATCACCTCATTGATCAACACCTCGGGCGCGCTGGCCCCCGCCGTCACCCCAACGGCCGAGATCCCCTCCAGCGCGCGCCAGTCGATATCGGCGGCGCGCATCACCAGTTGCGCATAACCGCAACCCGCGGCCCGTCCGACCTCGACCAGACGCTTCGAATTGCTGGAGTTTTCGGCCCCGATCACCAGCAGCGCGTCAATGCGGGGCGCCACCGCCTTGACGGCCGCCTGACGGTTGGTGGTGGCGTAGCAGATATCCTCTTTCGCCGGGCCCACGATGGCGGGAAAGCGCGCCTGAAGGGCCTCGACCACGGCGGCGGTATCATCGACCGACAGCGTGGTCTGGGTGATGAAGGCCAGACGCTCGGGGTCGCGCACCGCGATGCGGGCGACATCGCCGACATCCTCGACGAGGATCACCTCGCCCTCGGGCAATTGTCCCATGGTTCCAATGACTTCCGGGTGGCCCTGATGGCCGATCATCACCATCTGCAAACCGGCCGCGTGATGACGCTCGGCCTCGATATGAACCTTGCTGACCAGCGGACAGGTCGCGTCCACATAGACCATCTGGCGGCGCTGCGCCTCGGCCGGCACCGCCTTCGGCACGCCATGAGCCGAGAAGATCACCGGCCGGTCATCGGGGCATTCGTCAAGTTCCTCAACGAAAACAGCGCCTTGTTCGCGAAGCTGATCGACCACGAACTTGTTGTGGACGATCTCGTGGCGGACATAGACCGGGGCGCCCCATTTCTGAAGCGCCATCTCGACGATCTTGATCGCGCGGTCCACGCCCGCGCAGAAGCCGCGCGGCGCGGCGAGGTAAAGCATCAGGGGCGGCTTTGCGTGTTCCATGCTCATCAGGTAGCGCGCCCGCCCGGTTTCGTCCAGCACCACAAGGTCACAAACCGTGCACAGCGCGTACACAGGACGTGCACCGACAACGCGCGCCGCGTTAACGATCAGCGCGCAACGGCCAGCAGGCCGGGAACGTCCAGATGCGCCTCGAGATGGTCGGCCAGATCGTCCAGCGCGGCCTCGACCGCCGCGCCATAGCCCGGCTGCGAGGGCGCGCCCAGACGCGCCAGAAAGGCCGCCCGGAACCCGTCATCCGAAAAAAGCCCGTGCAGATAGCTGCCCATCACCCGCCCGTCGGGGCTGATCGCGCCATCGGGGTCGGGGATATGGGCGAAGGGGCGCGCGCAATCGGGGCCAGAGGTGCGGCCCATATGGATCTCGTAGCCCGAGACGGGCTGGCCAAGCGCCCTGCCCTCTGCCCGCGTCACGCGCTTGTCGGGCGCCATCAGGGTGGTGACGTCCAGAAGGCCCAAGCCCTCGACCCGCCCCGCCTGCCCGTCCGCGCCCGAGGGGTCGTCGATCAGGCGGCCCAGCATCTGATAGCCGCCGCAGATGCCCAGCACATGCCCGCCGCGCCGGTGATGGGCGGCAAGGTCGATGTCCCAGCCCTGCGCGCGCAGAAAGGCCAGATCGCCAAGCGTCGATTTCGTGCCGGGCAGGATCACCAGATCGGCATCGCCGGGGATCGCCCGGCCCGGCGGCAGCATGGTCAGACGCAGGCCCGGTTCCGCCGCCAGAGGGTCCAGATCGTCGAAATTGGCGATGCGCGACAGGGTCAGGCAGACGACATGCAGGCCATCCCCGCGCCCGCCGCGCAGGTCCATCGCATCCTCGGCGGGCAGGCGGTGGGCGCCCGGAAACCACGGCAGAACGCCAAAGCCGGGCCAGCCGGTGCGCGCCTCGATCATCCGGTAGCCGTCATCGAAAAGGCTGGGATCGCCGCGGAACTTGTTGATCAGGAAGCCGCGGATCATGGCGGCGTCCTGGGGGTCGATCACGGCCTGCGTGCCGACGATCTGGGCGATCACGCCGCCCCGGTCGATATCGCCCGCCAGCACGACCGGCACGCCGGCGGCGCGGGCGAATCCCATATTGGCGATGTCGCGGGGGCGCAGATTCACCTCGGCCGGGCTGCCCGCGCCCTCGACGATGACAAGATCGTGCGCGGCGGACAGGCGGGCGAAACTGTCCAGCACGCCCGCCAGCAGGCGCGGCTTCAGGGTCTGGTAATCGCGCGCCTCGGCGCGGGCGATGGCGCGGCCTTGCAGGATCACCTGCGCGCCGCGATCGGTCTCGGGTTTCAAGAGGACGGGGTTCATGTCGGCCTGCGGGTCGATCCCCGAGGCCAGCGCCTGAAGGGCCTGCGCGCGACCGATCTCGGCCCCGTCGGGGGTCACGGCCGCGTTGTTCGACATGTTCTGCGGCTTGAAGGGCGCGACCCTGATGCCGCGCCGCCGGGCCGCGCGGCAGAGGCCTGCGACCAGCAGCGACTTGCCGACATTCGAGCCGGTGCCCTGGATCATCAATGCCGTCATGTCACCCCCCGGCGGTGTCGGGACAGTCTTGCTTGCCATCACCCCGACAGGTGACTAGATAGGCGCGTCCGCAAATGAAAGGCCGAAAGCCGTGGAAAACGTCATCCTGACCGTCCATCTGATCCTTGCCGTGTTGTTGACCGGGGTCGTCCTGCTGCAACGCTCGGAAGGGGGCGGTCTTGGCATGGGTGGCGGCGGCGGTGGTGGCGGCGTGATGTCGGGCCGTCAGGCCGCGAACGCGCTGACGCGGATGACGTGGATTCTGGGCGTGGCGATCTTCTGCACCTCGCTGGCGCTGACGGTGATCGCGGCGCGTCAGGCCTCGACCGGGTCGGTCATGGACCAGATCGGCGTGACGGGGGGCGACCAGCCCGCGACGCCGGCGCTGCCGAACATGCCGCTTTACACGCCTCCGCCCGCGACCGGCGGCAACCCGCTGACCCCGCCCGCGCCCGACGCGCCCGAGGCCGCTGCACCGGTTGCCCCTGCGGCGCCCGAGGCGGTTGCGCCTGCCGCGCCCGAGGTCACCGCGCCCGTGGCGCCGGGCGATGCGGTGGCGCCGCCTCCGGCCAACTGAACCGACACAAAGACTTGGGGGCGGTCTGATCCGCCCCACATCACTTGGGGTCCGTTGCGGCCACGGGGCGAATCGGCTATTGTCCAAATCCCGTGATGCCGGTTGTTCGCAACGGCCAGCAGACAGACGAATCGCAGATCACGGGGGCCTCATGGCGCGTTACATCTTCATCACCGGCGGCGTTGTGTCCTCGCTTGGCAAGGGCCTCGCATCGGCGGCGTTGGGGGCGCTGTTGCAGGCGCGCGGCTTCACCGTCCGCCTGCGCAAGCTTGACCCCTATCTGAACGTCGATCCCGGCACGATGAGCCCGTTCGAGCATGGCGAGGTCTTCGTCACCGATGACGGCGCCGAGACCGATCTGGATCTGGGCCATTACGAGCGCTTCACCGGCGTCTCGGCCCGGCGCACCGACAGCATCAGCAGCGGCCGCGTCTATTCCAACGTGTTGGAGAAGGAACGGCGGGGCGAGTATCTGGGCAAGACGATCCAGGTGATCCCGCATGTCACCAACGAGATCAAGGACTTCCTGGCGATCGGCGGGGACGAGGTCGATTTCATGCTGTGCGAGATCGGCGGCACGGTCGGCGATATCGAGGGCCTGCCCTTCTTCGAGGCGATCCGCCAGTTCATCCACGAGCGTCCGCGCGGCGAATGCATCCTGATGCATCTGACGCTGCTGCCCTATCTGGCGGCGAGCGGAGAGCTGAAGACGAAGCCCACGCAGCATTCGGTCAAGGAATTGCAGTCGATCGGCCTTGCCCCCGACGTGCTGGTCTGCCGCTCCGAGCATCCGATCCCCGAAAAGGAACGCGCCAAGATCGCGCTGTTCTGCAACGTGCGCCCCGATGCCGTGATCCCGGCCTATGACCTGAAGTCGATCTACGAGGCGCCCCTGGCCTATCACCGCGCGGGTCTGGACCGGGCGGTGCTGGACGCGTTCCAGATCAGCCCGGCGCCGCGGCCCGACCTCTCGAAATGGGAGGATGTGATGGACCGGCTGGAGAATGCCGAGGGCGAAGTCCGCATCGCCGTGGTCGGGAAATACACCCAGCTTGAGGATGCCTACAAATCCATCGCCGAGGCGCTGACGCATGGCGGGATGGCCAACCGGGTGCGCGTGCGCGCCGACTGGGTGGACAGCGAGAAGCTGGAGGGCGAGGGCGCGCATCTCTTGGACGGCTATCACGGCATCATCGTGCCGGGCGGCTTCGGCGAGCGCGGGACCGAAGGGATGGTCGCGGCGGCGCGTTATGCGCGCGAGAAGAAGGTGCCCTATCTGGGGATCTGTCTGGGCATGCAGATGGCCGTGATCGAGGCCGCACGCAATCTGGCCGAGATGCCCGATGCCGGGTCCGAGGAGTTCGACCACGAGGCGGGCAAGACGCGCTTTACCCCTGTCGTCTATCACCTGAAGGAATGGGTGCAGGGCAACTACACCGTCAAGCGCAAGGTCGGAGATGACAAGGGCGGCACGATGCGTCTGGGCGCCTATACGGCGGTGCTGTCCGAGGGCTCGCGCATCTCGCAGGTCTATGGCGGCGCGACCGAGATCGAGGACCGGCATCGTCACCGCTATGAGGTGGACGCGGCCTATCGCGAACGCCTTGAGGCGGCGGGGCTGCAATTCTCGGGCATGTCACCGGACGGCAAGCTGCCCGAGGTGATCGAATACGCCGACCATCCCTGGTTCATCGGCGTGCAATCGCATCCCGAGCTGAAATCGAAGCCCTTCGAGCCGGCGCCTCTGTTCGCGGGCTTTGTTCGGGCTGCGATGGAGGAAGGGCGTCTGGTCTGAGCGGGTTGCGTCCCGCGAGTGCCGGGGGCGCTTCGCCCCCGGACCCCCCGAGGATATTTGCGTGAAGAAGAAGATCGGGGCCGTCCTGCCATCAGCGGGGCGGCCTTTCCAATGGCGCGGGCGGGATCTTGCGGTTTTGGGGGGACGCAGTATCGGAATGCGCAGGGGGCGCCGCGCCAATTCGGGCGTCTGGGGAATCTTGGGGGGATTTTCAGAGAGCTTTTCGGGCAGGTTCGGCCCGTGGGTGGTCTGGTCTCTTCCCGAGGGAAGTGGTGCCGCTGAAGGGACTCGAACCCCCGACCCCATCATTACGAATGACGTGCTCTACCAGCTGAGCTACAGCGGCGTCCAGACTGTGGGGGGCGGATTAGCACCTTCGGTGGCGGGGGGGAAGAGGGCGCGGGCGGATTTTTTCGCCTTGCGGCAGTTTCGGGCCGCGCGGGTCGCCGCGCCCCGGACGAGGGCGCGGCGGGTTCTGGCATGGCCGCTCAGGGGCGGGTCTTGCCCTCGGTCCAGTCGGCCTCTTCCGGGGGTTCCACGTCGGGGCGGACCATCCGGGGTTCGAGGTCGGGCGCGTTTTGCGGCGCGACTTCGGGGCTCGGTTCGGGCATTGGTTCCGGGGCTGCATCGGGGATCACCAGCGGCGGGGCGTCGCGGCTGGGCGAGGCTTCGGCCTTGCCGGCAAGATCGGGGACCGGGCCGTTGCCCGCGCCGGGTTCGGTGATCGTGCGGGCGGGCTCGTAATCGTCGTAATCCGATTCGCGCGGCACCATGCCCGGAGCCACATTCGGCATGCCGCGCGGAGCGGGTTTCGGCTGAGCCGGTTGCGCGGGCTCGGGCGTCGCGGTTTGAGGGGGCGCGGTTTCGGCTGTGGCAGGGGCGGCACCCGAGGCGCCGACCAGCAGCGGCAGCATCTCGGCCCCCGTCGAGGAGGCGGCGGCCGGGGTCGCGCGCGGACCGTCGGGTTCGCGCCAGGTCAGCGTGTCAAAGCCGTTGCAGCTGTCGCAGACCGGTGCCCAGGCATGCATCACGTTCTGGCACTTGTCGCAGCACCATTGCGGCCCGCGAGAGGCGGTCAGCGCACGGGTCAGCCAGCCGCGCACGACGCTGTCATCGGCGCCCTCGCCCCGTTCGATCGCGGCCATGATCGAGAGCGTCCGCACCGTCGGGTGTTTCGTCGCCAGATCGCCAAGCGCGCGGCGGGCGCCGGGGAAATCCTCGGCCGCCAGCAGCAGTTCGGCCTGCAGCAGGCGCGTTTCCTCGTGATCGGGGTTCTTGCGGATCAGCGCGTCGAAGCGGCGAAGGCGCGCCTGACGCGATTCGTCGGGCGCGATCTCGGCATAGGCGGCGGCGATGTCGGGATGGGGCCGCACGCTCCAGGTCTTTTCGAGGATGCGCGAGGCGTTGCGGTAATCCTTTTGCGCGACATAGCTGCGCGCGGCAAGGACCGCCGCCGGGATCAGGTCGGGCGAGGCCTTGGCGGCCGAGATGGCGGCTTCGCGGGCGCTGATGGAATTGCCCTTGGCCAGGACGTCGCTGGCTTCTTGCAGGGCCAGGACCGCGTCACGGCGGAGCGCCACATCCTTGGGCAGGTCGCCCTGGGCCCTCTTGTCCTTGAGGGTGCGGCGCGCGCCCTTCCAGTCATGTTCGCGGGTCTGGAGGTCCAGCAGCGTGTCCTGCACCTCTTTGTGGCGGGGTTTCAGCGCATAGGCCTTTTGCGCCAGAAGCAGCGCCTTGTGGGTGTCGCCCTCGGCCAGTTTCTGGCGCATCAGGCCGCGGATGCCGACAAAGCGGGTGCGGTCGTCGCCCAGAAGCTCGCGATAGACGGCGATGGCCTTTTGCCGGTCGCCCGCCGTTTCCGCCGCCTGCGCGGCCAGAAGGTTCGTCAGATGCGGCTGGTTCAGGTAGCGCGCGGCCTTGGCGGCCTTGTCCTGCGCCAGCTTGCCCTCGCCCGAGGCGACGGCCAGCATCCCCTCGGCAAAGGCGGCGTAGCCCTTGCGTTCGCGCGAACGGGCGAAATAGCGGTTGATCGCGGTCTCGTCGCCCGCGAGGAAGCGCAGGAAGGCTACGAAGAGGCCCAGAAGGCGGATCACCAGCCAGGCGAGGATGGCCAGGATCGCCAGCACGACCACGGCCTTGACCGGGGTCAGCACGTATTCGACACCGCTATATTCGATCCGCAGCAATTGCCCGGTTTCCGACAGCCAGGTGGCGCCGAGCGCCAGCGCCAGCACGACGGCGAAGAAGAACAGGATTTTCACGAAGGACAACAGCATCGGGCGGGCCTCAGTTCTGGTCCGGGGACAGGTCGGACAGGGCCGCCTGCGCGTTGGCATGGGCCTCGGCCTCGGCGCGCCATTCAGCCATGGCGGGCGCGGCAAGGGCGGGTTCGGGCAGCGCGGCGATCTGGGCCAGCGCATCCGCGACGCGGCCCGCCTGAAGCGCGGCATCGGCGCGCGACAGGATCGCGTCGGGATCGTCGCCTTCGCGGGGCGTGACCGAGCGGGCGCCGGTCTGTGCGCGCAGGAAGTTCGTCACCAGATTGCCCTGACGTTCGGCGCTGGCGGCGGTCAGGCTGGCACGCAGGGCCGCGCGGGCGGCTTCGGGAAAGCCCGCCTGCAGCTGCGCCAGGCTGGGCACGGGCGTGGCCAGTGCCTGGGGCGCGTCAAGCCCGGCTGCGGCCAGCGTGTCGCGGGCCTGATCAGGGGTGATCCCCTCGTCCAGCGCGGCTTGCAGGGCGGCGATGGCTGCGACGGCCTCGGCGCGGCGGGTGCTTTCGGCGGCGGCCTGCTGGAGGGCGTCAGCCTCGGCCTGCGCGGCGGCGAGGCGCTGTTCGGCCTCGGCCGCGGCCTCTTCGATCTGGGCCTGCACGGCGCTGGCGGCTTCGGGGTCAAAGGCCGGGCGGGCGGCCAGTTCGTCAAGCCGGGCCTGCTGTTCGTCAAGGCGCGTCCGGAGCGCGGCCAGCGCCTCGGGGTCGGCGCCTTCGGGGGCGTCGGGCTGCTGGGCTGCGGCCTGTTCCAGCGCCTCGAGGCGGGCGGCCAGATCGGCGGGCAGATCGCCCGCTTCGGCGGCTTCAGGCTGGGGCGCCTGAGCCAGCGCGTCAAGGGCTGCGGCACGGGCGGCGTCGCGGGCGGCGGCCTCGGCGGCGGCGATCAGCGCGGCCTCGTCAACGGCGGGGGCCTGCTGGGACGCAGCGGGCGCGGGGGCCGTGGCCGGGCGCCATTCGGGCGGCAGATGCGGCAGCGCCCAGATCGCGGCGGCGGCGCCCAGACCGGCGGCGACAGCGCCGCCAAGCGCCAGCGGCAGGAAACCGCCGCGACGCGGGGCGGGCGCGGCCTTCGGCGATTCGGCGGCCTTGGGCGCGGGCGGCGTCGGGGTGGGGGACGTCGGGGCAGCACCGGCGGGACGGGCGGCATCGCGCGGCGTGGCGGCGGAAAGCCCGGCCGAGCCGTCGCCGACGAGGCCGGAATCGATGGGCCGGATCTCTCCGGGTTGGCCGGCCTGGGCGGGCTTGCCCGCGCCGATCTCGGTCGAGGCGATCACGCCGGGCTTGGCGGGCTGGGGCCGCGCGCCGGGCGCGGCATCCTCGGTCGTCTGATTGGTCGTCACGTCATGTCCCCGTATCGGTGGCAGGGCGACAGCCCTGCGCGGCGCGTCCCGCGCAGCCTAGTCGCAGGAGGGCCGCTGCTCAACCCGCCCGCTATCAGCTTTGTTCCGCCCGCGCGATCTGCCCGATTGCCGCGACCAGTGCCGCCGCATCGGGTCGGGCGGCGGTCAGCGCGCGTTCGGCGGGGGCGCCGAAGGCCGCCCGCGCCGCATCGCTGATCGCCACGACCCAGAGGGCCGCGACCGCCCCCGCGACGGCATCCGTCAGAAGCCGCGCCGAACGCGGAGAGAACAGAGGCAGCACCACCGGCGCGGGGCGCGACAGCAGGTCCAGCGCCTCGGGCGTCAGGGGTTGGGGCAGCTGGTCATAGACCACGACCCCCGGCACGGGCAGGCGGCGCGCCAGATGGCGGCCATGCGGATGGACCAGCGACACCCCGGTGGAAGCGATCAGGGGCAGCAGGCTTTCGGCAAAGCCGTCCCCCTCTCGCACGTCAAAACCGGCGGCGCGGGCCAGATCGCCGGTGCGCGAGCCCACGCACAAAGCCAGCCGCCCCCGCCCCGGCCCCGCGCTGGCCACCGCATGGCCCGAGGTAAAGACCAGCCCCGGCGCGGCATGAAGGGCGGCGGCGTCATGGGGGACAGGCTCGATCCGCAGGATGGGCGCGATCACCACAGGCCAATCGGGCAGCATCGCCGCGATGCGCCGCGAATCGGGCATCGGTCGGGTCAGAAGCAGCGTGGCGCGCGGCGCGGTCGGCATTGGCACTTTCCCTCGCCGGTGCTAGGCCCAAGTTGAACAAGCCCGTCATGGGTAAGCAAGGCCGGGGTTCGGGGCAAGCATGGATGATCTGATCTTTCTGGGCATCGAGAGCAGTTGCGACGACACCGCCGCCGCCATCGTGACGGGCGATCGCCGCATCCTGTCGAATGTCGTCGCCTCGCAGACCGATCTTCATGCCGATTTCGGCGGCGTGGTGCCGGAAATCGCCGCCCGCGCCCATGCCGAGCGGCTGGATCTGGTCGTCGAACAGGCGCTGGCGCAGGCCGGGCTGGGTTTGGGCGACCTGAGCGGCGTGGCCGTGACCGCCGGGCCGGGGCTGATCGGGGGCGTGATGGCGGGCGTGATGTGTGCCAAGGGGATCGCCGCCGGGGCCGGACTGCCCTTGGTCGGGGTGAACCATCTGGCCGGCCATGCGCTGACGCCGCGCCTGACCGACGGGGTGGATTTCCCCTATCTGATGCTGCTGGTCTCGGGCGGGCATTGCCAGTTCCTGATGGCGCATGGCCCCGAGGATTTCACCCGGCTGGGCGGCACGATCGACGATGCGCCGGGCGAGGCCTTTGACAAGCTGGCGAAATTGCTGGCCCTGCCCCAGCCCGGCGGCCCGCATGTCGAGGCCGAGGCGGCCTTGGGCGACCCGCAGCGTTTCCCCCTGCCCCGCCCTTTGCTGGACCGGCCCGGCTGCGATCTGAGCTTTTCGGGCCTGAAAACCGCCGCCCTGCGCCAGCGCGACGCGCTGATCGCCGAGGCAGGCGGCTTGCGCGCCGCTGACCGGCGCGATCTGTGCGCGGCCTTCCAGCGCGCCGTGACCGAGGTTCTGGCCGAAAAGTCGCGCCGGGCGCTGGCCGAAAGCGGCGCGCCGCTTCTGGCGGTGGCGGGCGGCGTGGCCGCGAACGGGCCGATCCGGGCGGCCTTGCAGGCGGTGGCGGCGCAGGCGGGGGCGGGCTTTCTGGCGCCTCCGCTGCGGCTTTGCACCGATAACGGCGCGATGATCGCCTGGGCGGGGATCGAGCTTTACCGCGCCGGGCGCCGCGACGGGATGGACCTGTCGGCGCGTCCGCGCTGGCCGCTGGATCGCAGCGCGGCGCCGATGCTGGGCAGCGGCAAGAAGGGGGCCAAGGCATGATTTCGGTTCTGGGTGCGGGCGCGTTCGGCACGGCGCTGGCCGTGGCCTTGGCGGAACGCGGCGCGGTGACCTTGTGGGGCCGCCGGATCGGCTGGCAGGGCGAGAACCCGCGCCTGCCGGGCGTGACCCTGCCCGAGGGCGTCAGCGCGACCGAGGATCTGACCCGCGCGCTTGAGGCAACCGTGATCCTGCTGGCGCTGCCCGCGCAGGCGCTTGGCGGATTTCTGCAGGCGCATGGCGCGGATCTGGCGGGCAAGCGGCTGGTCAGCACCGCCAAGGGGATCGACCTTGCGACCTTGCGCGGCCCCTCGGCGCTAATCGCGGCGCGGGCACCGGGCGCGGTTGTGGCGGTGCTGACCGGGCCGTCCTTCGCCGCCGATATCGCGCGCGGCCTGCCGACCGCGCTGACGCTGGCCTGCGCGGATGCCGCCGAGGGCCGCGCGCTGCAAGAGGCGCTGTCCACCCCCACGCTGCGGCTTTACCGCACGACCGATGTGACCGGGGCGGAACTGGGCGGCGCGCTGAAGAACGTCATCGCCATCGCGGCAGGCGCGGTGATCGGGGCGGGTCTGGGCGACAGCGCGCGCGCGGCGATCATCACGCGCGGCTTTGCCGAGATGACGCGGCTGGCCGCCCATCTGGGTGCCAGCCCCGAGACGCTGACCGGCCTGTCGGGGCTGGGCGATCTGACGCTGACCTGCACCTCGGCGCAGTCGCGCAATTTCCGCTTTGGCGCGGCGCTTGGGGCGGCGCAGGACTTCGACGCCGCAACCACGGTCGAAGGCGCCGCGACCGCGCAGGCCTTGGCCCGCATGGCCGAGGCCGAGGGTCTGGACCTGCCGATCAGCGCCATGGTCGCACGGCTTGCGACGGGCGCGATTTCCGTCGAAAAGGCGATGACCCATCTGCTGAGCCGCCCCCTGAAGGAGGAATGATGCCCCTGTTCGCCGTGATCTGCCGGGACAAGCCCGGCGCCCTTCCCATCCGCCTTGCCACCCGCGAGGCGCATCTGGCCCATATCAGGGACAGCGGCATCGTCGCCCAGGCCGGCCCCCTGATCGAGGGCGGCGAGATGGCGGGTTCGCTGGTGATCCTCGATTGCGCGGACCGGGCCGCTGCGGATGCCTGGGCCGAGGCCGACCCCTATGCCCATGCGGGCCTGTTCCAGTCGGTCGAGATCGTCGAATGGAAGAAGGTGATCGGCTGATGGCCTACTGGCTTTTCAAATCCGAACCCGATGTCTTTGGCTGGGACGATCTGGTCGCCAAGGGCGAACGGGGCGAGGAATGGGACGGCGTGCGGAACTATCAGGCGCGCAACATGATGCGCGCGATGAAGCTCGGCGATCTGGGTCTGTTCTATCACAGCAATATCGGCAAGGAGGCCGTGGGCATCTGCGAGGTCATCGCCGAGGCCCATCCCGACAGCACCTCGGCCGATCCGAAATGGGAATGCGTGGATGTGCGCGCGGTCCGCAAGCTGCCGCGCGCCGTAAGCCTTGAGGAAGCCAAGGCCGAGCCGCGCCTGAAGGACATGGTGCTGGTGAACAACACCCGCCTGTCGGTCCAGCCCGTCAGCGACGCGGAATGGGCGGTCATCATGGAATTGTCGGGCGCCGCCGAATGACGGCGCCCTGACGGCGGCTCAGCCGCCGATGGCGATGCCTTCGCGGCGGGGATCGGCGCCGCCCTCAAGCCCTTCGGGGGTGATAACGATGCCGTGCAGGCCCGAGGTCAGCGCGGTCTCGTTCAGCTCGAACCCCATCGCGGCCAGACCTTCGGTCAGGGCCTCGGGCAGGCCGGGCTCGACATCCATCGGGCCGAAGCGGTTGACCAGATTGGGCGCCGCGACCGCCTGCTGGATGTCCATGCCCCAGTCCAGATGCGCGATGATGGCGCGGGCGACGTAGCCGATGATCCGGCTGCCGCCCGGCGAGCCGATCACCATGACCGGCGCGCTGTCGCGCAGCACGATGGTCGGCGCCATCGAAGACCGGGGCCGCTTGGCCGGGGCGATGGCATTGGCGATCGGATAGCCCGAGGCGTCATGCGTCTCGAAGCTGAAATCGGTCAGCTCGTTGTTCAAAAGGAACCCCGCCGCCATCACGCGCGAACCGAAGCCGTTCTCGATGGTGGTGGTCATCGACAGGGCATTGCCGTCGCCGTCCACGATCGAGATATGCGTGGTCGAGGGCAGTTCCAGCGCGCTGTCCTGACCCCACAGCATCGCATGGCTCCAACCGGGATTGCCGGGCGCGACCTCGGGCAGGCTGTCATCGCCCGAAAGCAGCGCGCCGCGTTCGGCCAGATAGGCGGGGTCGATCAGCCCCTCGGTCGGCATGGGCACGAAATCGCTGTCGGCCATGAAGCGGCCCCGGTCGGCAAAGGCCAGCCGCGAGGCGTCCCCGATCAGGCGCCAGGCCTCGGGGCTGTCGGCGCCCATCCCGGCCAGATCATAGCCGCCCAGCATGCCGAGGATCTGCCCCACGGTCAGCGCCCCCGACGAGGGCGGCCCCATCCCGCAGACATCATGCGCGCGGTATTCGACGCAGATCGCCGGACGCTCGACCACCCGGTAGATCGACAGATCGTCCAGAGCCAGCACGCCGGGATTGTCCTCGGCCCCCGTGACCGCATCGACGATGGCCTGCGCGATCTCGCCGCTATAGAAGGCGTCAGCCCCGCCCTCGGCCAAGGCGCGCAGCGTGTCGGCATAGGCGGTGTTCGTCAGCATCGCGCCTTCGGCCACGGGCTGGCCTTCGGGGAAGAAGTAATCCACCGTTGCCGGATAGCGCGACAGCGCGTCGCCCTCGCCCGCGACCAGCGTGGCAAGACGCGGCGAGACGGAAAAGCCCTCATCCGCCAGACGGATGCCGTCATCGAACAGGCTGGCCCAATCGGCGCGGCCCCACTTCTGATGCGCGACCTCCAGCAGGCGCGGCGTGCCGGGCGTGCCGACCGAGCGGCCGCCCACGACGGCCTCCATGAAGCCGAGAGGTTCGCCCTCGTCGTTCTGGAACAGGGTCGGCGTGGCGCGCAGGGGGGCGGTCTCGCGGCCGTCCAGCGTCGTCACCTCACCCGTCGCGGCGTCATACCAGACGAGGAAGGCGCCGCCGCCAAGACCCGAGCTTTGCGGCTCGACCAGGCCCAGAACGATCTGCACGGCGACCATCGCATCGGCGGCATTGCCGCCCTCGCGCAGGACACGCGCGCCTGCCTCGACCGCCAGCGGATGCGCTGCGCTGACCATCCAGTCGGTGCCGCGCGCCACCCGGCCGGCGGCCTTGTCGGCCAGGGCCTCTTGCGCGGCCTCGGTCAGGGGGCCGAAGCCGCGTGACGTGACCTCGGTGCCCGAGGCGCCTTCGGGGGTGATCGCATCGGTCGCCTGCTGCGCCGCCGCCACGCCCGCGCTGCCCAGAAGCAGCGCCAGAACCAGAACCTGTCTCATCCTTGCCCCCATGAGATTGCATTTCATGCAATCCTGAAGGCAGGGCACAGGGTTTACAACCCCCGGTTTTGCGGGCGGCGGGTTACTGCGCCTCGGCCGCCAGGGCGCGGTCCAGTTCGGGGCGGAAGCGGTTCTCGTAGTCGGCGCCGACGATGGGACCGGCAAAGCGGTAGAGGATCCGGCCATTGCCGTCGACGATGAAGGTCTCGGGCGGGGCGGTCACGCCCCAGTCGATGGCGGTGCGGCCGCGCGGATCGTCTCCGATGGCGTGGTAGGGGTCGCCGCCCTCGGCCAGAAAGGCCAGCGCATTGTCGGGATTGTCGCGCAGCGCCACGCCATAGACGGGAAGCTCTTGCGACAGATCCATCAGGACCGGGTGTTCGACGCGGCAGGGCGGGCACCAGCTGGCCCAGAAATTCACCAGCTTGACGCCCGGCTCGCGCAGCATCGCATCGGTCAGCTGCACCTTGTCGGGCAGGGTCTGGACGGGCACGGCGGGTGCCTCGCGTCCGGCCAGGGCCGAGGGGTTCTCGCCGGGGTTTTCGCGGTTCATGCCCCAGAGGAACATGGCGGCCAGCCCGGCGAAGATCGCGGGCGGCAGGACGACAAGCGGCGAGAGCCTAGCCATTCTTCTTCCCTTTCTCGTGGTCTTCCAGCGCCCGGCGCGCGCGGGTATTGGCAGCGACCGTCTGCCAGATCAGCCCGCCCAGCAGCGCCAGCGAGACGCCGTAGGATGCCACCACGGCGAACGCGTATTTCCCCAGATCGATCATGCGCGCATCTCGCGGGCTTGCAGCGCGGCAAGGCGCCGCCTGCGGATTTCGGTGCGCGTGCGGATCAGCAACAGCGCTAGGAACAGCAGGCCGAAGCCCACCATCGCGGTATAAAGCGGGTAACGATAGACGTGGCTCATCCGCTCGCCCGACTGGACGGATAGGCTGGCGCCCTGATGCAGGCCCTGGTTCCAGAACAGGACCGCATAGCGCGACAGCAGCGCGAAGACCGAGCCGACAAGGCACAGGACCCCGGTGAGGTCGGCCGCGCTGTCGGGATCGTCGATCGCGGCCCAGAGCGCGATATAACCCAGATAGAACAGGAACAGGATCAGGAACGAGGTCAGGCGCGGATCCCATTCCCACCAGGTCCCCCACATCGGCTGGCCCCACAGCGCCCCCGTGGCCAGCGCGATCAGCGTCATCACGGCGCCGATGGGGGCGGCGGCCTTGGCGGCGAGCGCGCTGACATGGTGGCGGCGGATGATCCAGATCAGCGAGGCGACCAGCATCATCACCCAGATGTTGATCGCCATCATCGCGGCCGGGACGTGCAGGAACACGATCTTGACGGTCGAGCCCTGCCGGAAATCGTCGGGCGTCAGAAAGCCCCAGACGACGCCCGTGACAGACAGCACGACGGCGCCGCCCACGACCCAGGGCAGCAGCCGGTCGGTCGTGCGCATGAACTTGGCGGGGTTGGCATATTCCCAGATCGACATGAGGTTCCCCTAACCAAGGCGGAATGGCGGCTCAAGCCCGCTCACCGCAGATTGACCCTCAGCGCGGCGGCTGCGGCGAAAGGTATCAGCGCCAGGACCGCCAGCGTGATCCCGGCCTGAAAGACCAGCGGCGTGACCACCGCCGCGCCCTCGGCGCCGCGGCGGGTGATCTCGGCGCCGAAAATCAGCGTAGGGATATAGAGCGGCAGCACCAAGAGCGACAAAAGCAGCCCCCCCCGGCGCAAGCCCACCGTCAGCGCCGCCCCGAAGGCGCCCAGCATCGACAAGGCGGGCGTGCCGATCAGCAGCGACAGGACCAGCCAGGGCATCGCGGCGGGCGGCAATTGCAGCAGCACGCCAAAGAGCGGCGCGGCCAGAACCAGCGGCAAGCCGGTGGTGATCCAATGCGCCAGCGCCTTGACCGCCACTGCGCCCTCCAGCGGCAGGGGGGCGGTGGCCAGCAGGTCGAGGCTGCCATCCTCGTGGTCCAGCGCAAAGATGCGGTCCAGCGACAGAAGGCAGGCCAAGAGCGCGCCGACCCACAGGATGCCGGGCGCGACAGGCGCCAATGCGGCACGGTCGGGACCGACCCCGAACGGGACCAGAGCCGACAGGATCAGGAAGAACCCGACGCCAAGGCCAAAGCCGCCGCCCGCGCGCACAGCCAGCCGCAGATCGCGCGTCAGAAGCGCCAGCATATCGCGCCCCCTCTCATCCGAAGGCCTCGTTGAAGCTGGCGGGGCGGGCCACGGCTCCGGGTTGGGCGCGGAGGGGGGTGAGGTCCAGCACCCGCGCCTCGGACAGGCCAAGGTCGATATGGGTGGCCATCAGCGCCGCGCCGCCAAGCGCCAGATGCGCACGGATCACCACGCCGAAGGCCGCGACCGAGGCTGCGTCCAGCGACACGGTCGGCTCGTCCAGCACCCAGAGCGGGCGGCCCGTCACCAGCAGCCGCGCCAGACCCAGACGGCGTTTCTGGCCTGCCGACAGCGCGCCCGCCGGGCGGTCGGCCAGCGCGGTCAGGTCCATCGCGGCCAAGGCGGGCTCGACGGGCTTACCGCCGAAGACGCGCGACCAGAAGGTCAGGTTCTCGGCCACACTCAGCGCGGGTTTCAGCCCGTCGGCATGGGCGGCATAGGCGACGCTGTCCTCGGCTGCGTCGATCCGGCCCGCGACGGGAGCCTGAAGCCCCGCGATGCAGCGCAGAAGCGTCGTCTTGCCGATGCCGTTCGGGCCGCGCAGGATCAGCGCCTCGCCCGCGTCCAGCGTGAAGCTGACGCCCTCGACCGCCCGCAGCCCGCCGCGCGAGACGGTCAGGTCATGGACGGCCAGATGCCTCACAGCGGCAGAAGCGCGCAGGCGACGCGGCGGCCTTCGGAACGGGTGACATTGTAGGTGCGCGCGGCGTTGGGCGAGGGCATCGCCTCGGCGCGGATACCCGCCTCGGCCAGGCGGTCGAAGAGGCCGCGCGGCGGATAGGCGGGCTGGGCGCCGGTGCCCAGAAACAGCACATCGACGCGGCCCGCCAGAGCCATCAGCGCGGCCTCGTCCGACAGGCCGTCCCAGGGTTGGCCCTGATCGCCCTCGACCAGAACCGCGCCCTGGATCACCTGACCCGCGACGCGGAAGAAGCCGGGGCCGTAGCCCTCGATGATGGCGGCACCGCCGAAATCGCTGGGGCTGAGGGCCATCAGACCTCCTCGGCGCCCTCGAAGGGCGATTTCACGCGCTTCTTGCGGCCTTCCTGGGTCTCGGGGTCGTTCTTGTCCCAGTTGCGCTTGACGCCCAGCCACAGCACGAAGTTCTTGGCCACGTAGATCGAGGAATAGGTCCCGATCAGGATGCCGAAGGTGATCGCGAAGACGAAGCCGCGGATCACGTCGCCGCCTAGAACCAGAAGCGCGATCAGCGCCAGAAGCGTGGTCCCCGAGGTCATGACCGTGCGCGACAGCGTCTCGTTCACGGACAGGTTCATCAGCTCGCGCAGGGCGCGCTTCTTGTACTTCATCAGGTTCTCGCGCAGGCGGTCGAACACGACGACGGTGTCGTTGATCGAATAGCCCACGATGGTCAAGAGCGCCGCCACCGTCGCCAGATCGAAGCGGATCTGGAACAGCGCGAAAACGCCCATCGTGATCAGCACGTCATGGACCAGCGACACGATCGCGCCGACCGAGAACTGCCATTCGAAGCGCAGCCAGATGTAGATCGAGATCGCCACCAGCGCCGCGAGGACCGCGTAGATCGCGGTCTGGATCAGCTCGCCCGAAACCTTGGGCCCGACCGATTCGACCGCGGCGAAGGTGATCGAGGGCTCGACCTGCTGCAACGCGGCCTCGATGGCGCGGATCGTCTCGGGGGTCACGGATTCGACGCCGTCCTGCGCGCTGATGCGGACCTGCGCGACATGCTGGTCATCGCGGAAGCTTGGATCGAAGACCTGCGTGATGGCCACGTCGCCCAGTTCCATGCCCGACAGGGCCGCGCGATAGGCGCCGACATCGACGGGCTGGGTCGCCTCGGTCCGGATGGTGGTGCCGCCGCGGAAGTCGATGCCGAAATTCAGCCCGTTCACGAACAGCACGATCACCGAGGCGATCATCATCAGGGCCGACAGGCCGAAGGTCAGCTTTTGCCAGCGGAAGAAGTCGATGCGCGTTTCCGAGGGGACCAGTTTGAGACGGAAGGCCATGTTACACCTCGATCGTTTTCGGGCGCGCGCGCTCGAACCACAGGATGGTCAGAAGGCGCGTGACGAAGAGCGCCGTGAAGACCGACGTGATGATCCCGAGGCTCAGCGTGACGGCGAAGCCCTTGACCGGGCCGGACCCCAACACGAACAGGATCGCCGCGACGATCAGGGTGGTGATGTTGGCGTCCACGATGGCCGACATCGCCTTTTCGTAGCCCAGCTCGATGGCGCGGGCGGGGCCTTTGGCGGTGCGCAATTCCTCGCGGATGCGTTCAAAGACCAGCACATTGGCATCGACCGCCATGCCGATGGTCAGCACGATGCCCGCGATGCCCGGCAGGGTCAGCGTGGCGCCGATGACCGACAGCAGCGCGAACAGGATCGCCATGTTCACCGCCAGCGCGATCGACGCGAAGACGCCGAAGATGCCGTAGGACATGACGACCAACAGGATCACCGCCGCGAAACCGACGCTGGCCGCGACCTTGCCCGCGTCGATGCTGTCCTGCCCCAGTTCGGGGCCGACGGTGCGTTCCTCAAGAAACTCCAGTTCCGCAGGCAGGGCGCCCGCGCGCAGCAGGATCGCAAGCTGGCTGGCCTGATCGAAATTCATCGAGCCGGAGATCTGCCCCGACCCGGTGGTGATGGCCGAGCGGATGACCGGGGCCGAGATGACCTCGTTGTCCAGCACGATGGCGAAGGGCTGGCCGATATTGGCCGAAGTATAGGCCCCGAAGGCCCGCGCGCCGGTCGGATTGAAGCGGAAATTGACCGAGGGCTGGCCGTTCTCGTCGGTGCCGGGCATGGCATCGACCAGATCGTCGCCGGTGACGACGGGGCTGTCCTCGAGGATGTAGTAGAGGCCGGGATTGTCCAGCGAGGGCGCGATGATCTGGCCCACGCCCGGCGCGGCCTCGGGGTCCGAGGTCGATCCGAGGACCGGGTTGAAGGTCAGTTGCGCCGTCGTGCCGATCAGCGCCTTCAGCTCATCGGCCGAGCCGATGCCGGGCACCTGGATCAGGATGCGGTCCTCGCCCTGACGCATGATGGTCGGCTCGCGGGTGCCGACCTCATCGACGCGGCGGCGAATGATCTCCAGCGATTGCTGTATGGTGCGGTCGTCGGTCAGCGCCTTTTCGGCATCCGACAATTGTATCCGCATGACCGCCCCGTCCGAGGCGATGGCCAGCGATTGCTGCCCCGCACCGGTCAGCGTGGTGACGGGGGTGGAAAAGCTGCGAGCGATGTCCAGCGCGCGGGCCATCTGGTCGGGGTTGCCGATCTCGACGGCCAGCACGCCCTCGGGCGCCTCGACGCGGCGGATGGCGCCGACCGTCTCGCGTTCGGCGGCCAGCGCGCGGCGCAGTTCCGGCCAGATCGCATCGACGCGGCCCTTGTAGACCTGCTCGACCTGAACCTCGGCCAGGAGATGCGCGCCGCCGCGCAGGTCAAGCCCCAGATTGACCAGACTGGAGGGCAGCCAGTTCGGCCAGCCTTCCGCCGCCGCCTGCAATTCGGGCGTGGTGACGCCGGTGGCCTCGATCCGGGCCATGGCATCATTATGCGCCTCGACGCGGGCGTAAAAGGCGTTGGGCATCGCGTATAGCAGCCCGAGAAGGCAGATCCCGAGGATCAGGATGCGCTTCCAGCGGTCGATCTGAAGCATTTGGGCTTAAGCCTTTCAGGAATTCGCGGCGACAGGCTCGGTCTTGCTGACGACCTGCGCGATGGTGCTGCGCACGACGCGGATGCGGACGCCCTGCGAGATCTCGACCTCGAGCTCGTCGTCGCGCACGGTGGTGACCTTGCCCAGAATGCCGCCCTGGGTGACGACATGATCGCCCTTTTTCAGCGCGCCGACCATGTCGCGATGCGCGCGCAGGCGTTTCTGCTGCGGGCGGATCATCAGGAAGTACATGATCGCGAAGATCAGGATCAGGGGAATGAACTGCGCAAAGGCAGCACCGGCGCCAGCGCCTCCGGCGGCCTGGGCATAGGCGGGGGTCACGAACATGCACGATCCTTTCGTCTGTCGGGACAGCGCCCCGATGGCGGCGCCCCTGTCTGGATTGGCGCGCAACCTAGCCGCGCCGCCCGCCCTTGGCAAGAAAGCGCCACCCCGCCCCGTGGCAAGGCCCGCAAACGGCTTTGTGAACGCGCGTCAGACGAAGTCAGGCATCCTCGGGGTGCAGCGGCTGGCCGCGTTCCACGAGCCGCGCGAAGAAGCTGGCGCCGACCGGCGCCACGGCATCGTTGAAATCATAGGCCGCGTTGTGGACGCCCGGCCCCTCGCCCTGGCCCAGGAACAGGTAGCAGCCGGGGCGGGCGTTCAACATGTAGCTGAAATCCTCGGCCCCCATCTCGCGCCCGGCTTCGGCATCGACGCGCGCTTCGCCCGCGATCTCGCGCGCAGTCTCGGCGGCGAATTCGGTCTGGTCGGCATCGTTCACCGTCGCCGGATAGCCCTGCTGGTAGTCAAGGACGATCTCGACCTCGTGGGCCATGCCGGCGCCGTCGCAGATCTGGGTCATGCGGCGGCGCACCATGTCGCGCACATGCGGCGCGAAGGTCCTGACCGTGCCGCAGATCCAGGCATTGTCCGGCACCACGTTGTCGGCGCTGCCGGTATGGATCTGCGTGACCGAGACGACCAGATCCTCCAGCGCGTGGTGGTTGCGGCTGGTGATCGTCTGGATCGCCTGCACCACCGCCACGGCGGCCACGACCGGATCGGCGGTCAGATGCGGCAGCGCGCCATGCCCGCCGCGTCCCTTGATGTGGATGTCGAAGCGGTCCACCGCCGCCATGATCGGGCCGGGCGTGGTCTGGAAACTGCCCTCGGGCTGGCCGGGATTGTTGTGCAGCGCAAAGACGCGGGCGATGTCGAAGCGGTCCATGATGCCGTCCTGCACCATCGCATCGCCGCCGCCGCCGTCTTCCTCGGCGGGTTGGAAGATCAGCGCGACCCGGCCCGCGAAATTGCGCGTCTCGGCCAGATAGCGCGCGGCGCCCAGAAGCATGGTCGTATGGCCGTCATGGCCGCAGGCATGCATCCGCCCCGGCACGGTCGAGGCCCATTCGGCGCCCGTCGCCTCGTCCATGGGCAGGGCGTCCATGTCGGCGCGCAGTCCGATCGTCGGGCCAGGGGCCTGCCCGTTGATGATCGCGACGATGCCGGTCTGGCCGATCCCCTCGTGGATCTCGTCCACGCCGAATTCGCGCAGGCGTTCGGCCACGAAAGCGGCGGTCTGGTGGCAGTCGAAGCCCAGTTCCGGATGCTGGTGCAGGTGGCGGCGCCATGCCGTCATCTCGGGGGCGAAATCGGCGATGCGGTTCAGGACGGGCATGTGGACTTGCGCCTTTCTGTGTGGCAGTCGGGGGCCATTGTCCTCTTGCCGATGGGAATTGCAATGGCCGCCGCACGCGACCCCGAAGCCGAGATCACCCGCCTCTTGGGCATCATGGCCGCCCTGCGCGACCCCAAGACCGGCTGCCCCTGGGATATCGAGCAGGACTTCGCCTCGATCGCGCCCTACACGATCGAAGAGGCGCACGAGGTCGAGGACGCGATCCAGCGTCAGGCCTGGGACGAGCTGCCCGGAGAGCTGGGCGATCTGCTGTTGCAGGTCGTCTTTCACGCCCAGATGGCGCATGAGGCCGGGATGTTCGATTTCGCCGATTGTGCCGCCGCGATCAGCGACAAGCTGATCTTTCGCCATCCCCATGTCTTCGGCGACGAATCCCGCGACAAGTCGGCCGAGCAGCAGGTCAAGGACTGGGAGGCGATCAAGGCCGTCGAGCGCGCCGGCAAGGCCGAACGCGGCACGCTGGACGGGGTGGCGCTTGGCCTGCCCGCGCTGACGCGGGCGTTGAAATTGCAGAACCGCGCCGCGCGGGTGGGGTTCGACTGGCCCGATGCGGGCGACGTGCTGGAGAAGATCACCGAGGAAGCCGCCGAACTGGTCGAGGCCCGCGACAGCCTTGGACCCGAGGCGATGGAGGAGGAGTTCGGCGATCTTCTGTTCGTCATGGCGAACCTTGCGCGGCATCTGAAGGTCGATCCCGAAGCCGCCCTGCGCCGCGCCAACGCCAAGTTCACCCGCCGCTTTCAGTCCATCGAGGCCGCTCTGGCCGCCACCGGCCGCCGCCCCGAGGACAGCGACCTTGCGGAAATGGACCGCCTGTGGAACGAGGCAAAGGCCGCCGAACGCGCCTAGCCCATCAGCGCCTTTCGCAGCATGTTCAGGCCGACCAGCAGCAGGAAGATCGCAAAATAGCGCTTCAGCCGCTTGGGGTCGGTGCGATGCGCCAGCGCCGCGCCCATCGGCGCGGTGATCAGCGTCATGGCGATGGTCAGGAAGAACGCGGGCAGGTTCACCGAGCCAAGCGTATAGGGCAGCGCGTTGGCCGTCGGCATGAACAGGAACAGCGCGACCGAGGGCACCGCGATCAGCACGCCAAAGCCCGCCGCCGTCGCCACCGCCCGGTGGATCGGGCGGCCATGCAGCGTCATCAGCGGCACGCCGATGCTGCCGCCGCCAATCCCCAGCAGCACCGACACGAAACCCGTGAAGGGCGAGAAGATCCAGCGCCAGAGGCCCCCCGGCATCTGATCGGCCAGCCGCCAATTCGGGCGCGACACCGCCATATAGATCGCGATGACCGAGATCATGACGCCAAAGATGATCTGCAGCGTTTCGGTCCGCAGGGCGCCCACAGTCAGCGCGCCGATGCCCGCGCCAAGCGCGATGCCGGGCGCCCAACCGCGCAGGATGTCCCAATCGACCGCGCCCTTGCGGTGATGGGCCATGACCGACCGCGCCGAGGTCACGATGATCGTCGCCAGCGACGTTGCCAGCGCGATCTGCATGACGCCCGCCCCGCCGAAGCCCGCCAGCGTGAAGACGTAGAAATAGGCCGGGACCAGCACGATGCCGCCCCCGACCCCCAGAAGGCCGGCCAGAATGCCCGCAAAGGCTCCGGTCGCGGCAAGGCCGATGACGGCAGGGATCAATTCGCTCATGGGGCGTGACTAGCCCGGCGTCGCGGCGGAAGCCAGCGCCTCGATGCGGGCGGCCTGAACCTGCGCGAGGGCGGCGTCATAGACCTCGATCCCGCCCTTCGAGGCGCCCTCGGAGAGTGTGCGCTTCCAGCCCCGCGCGCCGGGCAAGCCGTGGAAGATCCCCAGCATGTGCCGGGTGAAGTGGTGCAGCCGTCCGCCCTGCGCCAGATGATCAAGGATAATGGGCCGCATCGCCTGCGCGGCCTCGACCGGGTCGGCAAAGGGCGGCGTCGCGCCCCACAGCGCATCCGCCGCGCCAAGGATCGCCCAGGGCTGGTGATAGGCTGCGCGGCCCACCATCACGCCGTCCATATGGGTCAACTGGTCGCGCAGCGTGTCCATATCCGCGATGCCGCCATTGATCGACAGGTGCATGTCGGGAAAGGCGCGCTTCATGGCGTGGACCAGATCGTAATCCAGCGGCGGCACCTCGCGGTTCTCGCGCGGGCTGAGGCCCTGCAGCCACGCCTTGCGGGCATGGATCGTCATGCGCCTGATCCCCGCCGCGCGCATCGTCGCCACGAAATCGGGCAGCACCTCGTGGGGGTCCTGATCATCGACGCCGATGCGGCATTTCACCGTCACCTCGACCGGGCTGACCGCCTGCATCGTCGCCACGCATTCGGCCACCAGTTCGGGCGTCTTCATCAGCACTGCGCCGAAACAGCCCGATTGCACGCGGTCACTGGGGCAGCCGACATTCAGGTTGATCTCGTCATAGCCCCAATCGGCGGCGATGCGGGTCGCCTCGCGCAGTTCGGCCGGGTCGGACCCGCCCAGTTGCAGCGCGACGGGATGCTCGGCGGCATCGTAATCCAGCAGCCGCGCGCGGTCGCCATGGATCACGGCAGGGGCGGTCACCATCTCGGTGTAAAGCAGCGCGTGGCGGCACAGCAGCCGGTGGAACCGGCGGCAGGCGCTGTCGGTCCAGTCCATCATGGGCGCCACGGAAAGCCGGGCGTTTTCTGCGAGACTGGGCTGATCGGTCGTCGTCATGCGGGTCCACCGGGGGCTGTCCGACAGGCGGCGCGTCTGTCGGCGCCGCACCTGCCGGAAATGGGCGACAGGTTCAAGCCGCCTCAGGCCGCCGTCACCCGCCAGATCACGTCGCCCACATCGTCGGCCATCAAGAGCGACCGCCCATCCGCGCCGACGACCACGCCCACCGGGCGGCCATAGGCCAGCTTTTCGTCATCCGACAGGAAGCCCGACAGGATGTCGCGCGGCGGGCCGCTTGGGGCGCCATGGGCGAAGGGCACGAAGATCAGCTTGTAGCCGCTGAGCTTCGAGCGGTTCCACGATCCGTGTTGGCCGATCACCATGCCCTCGCCGAAGCCCGGCAGCGTGCCCTCGGGCATCCAGCAGAGGCCCAGCGACGCGGTATGCCCGCCCAGCGCGTAATCGGGCCGGATCGCGCGGGCGACCATCTCGGCGTTCTGCGGTACGCGATCATCGACCGTGTCGCCCCAATAGCAATAGGGCCAGCCGTAAAAGCCCCCGTCCCGGACCGAGGTCAGGTAATCGGGCGGCGTCTCGTCGCCCAGCCCGTCGCGTTCGTTCACCACCGTCCAGAGCGCGCCGGTCACAGGCTCCCATGCCATGCCGACCGCGTTGCGCAGGCCGGATGCGAAGATGCGCGCGTCGCCCGTCTCAAGGTCCAGTTCCCAGATTGCGGCGCGGCCTTCCTCGACCTCCATCCCGTCATCGGCGATGTTGCTCAGCGAGCCCACGCCCGCATAGAGCTTGCGTCCGTCCGGCGAGGCCAGCAGGCTGCGCGTCCAGTGGCCATGCGGCTTGAACGAGACCAGACGCCGCCCCTCGCCCTGCAACGCCGTCTCGCCCGGCTTGTGGTCGAATACCCGGACGCCGTCGGTATTGCCCAGATAGAAGCGCTCGCCCACCAGCGCCATGCCGAAGGGCTGGTTCTGGTTCTGGACGAAGGGGGTGCGGAACTCGGCCACACCGTCGCCATCGGCGTCGCGCAGCAGCGTCACGCGGTTGGCGCTGGTGCCGATGGCGCGGGCGCGGCGCATCACGGCCTGCGCGGCATGGTCCATCAGCTTCTTCGGCGGGCCGGGCTGTTCCTTGGATTCGGCGACCAGCACGTCGCCATTGGGCAGGACCTCGATCCAGCGGGGATGGTCCAGCCCGGTGGCAAAGGCGTTGACGCGCAGCCCCGGCGCGGCAGTCGGAACGTGGCCGTCGACCCAGCCATGCGCGGCGGGCATCTTCAGCGTCATGATGCCCTGCTTGCGCGCTTCGGGGATCTCCGGGCGCGGGCCCATGGCCTGTTGATCCGGCGCGCCCATCCGGCGCATCAGCGCGACGGCTCCACCCACGGCGGTGGCGGCCTTGGCGAGAAACTGCATCCCCTTCCCCCTTCTGGTCCGATGACATCGGCGTGCCGCCAGCCTAGCAGCAGGGGACGCGGGGCAACAACGCCCGATCGCGCCCATGGGTTCACGCCAGGTCGGCCGGCATCGTCAATGCCCGACCGCGCCGGGATGCGTCCCGTGCAGCGCGGCCAAAAGCCGGCAGGTGTTGCCCGCCGCCCGAGGCCGGCGCATGGCCGCAGCCCGCTTTTGCACTTGATGCAAAAACATCGGGCGCCGATGCTGTCGAGCGAAGGAGGAGCCATGACCATGCGTGCGAGACAAGCGGTCGAGCCTCTGGCGATCTATCTCTGGGCGATCCTTGGCGGTGCGCTGCTCAGCCGGATGGGTGCGCCCCTGCCCTGGATGATCGGGCCGCTGATCTTCACCGCGATCCTCTATCTTGCCGGTTTCACCCGGTTCGAGGTGCCCGTCCGCACGCGGCCTGTCGGCCAGATCATCGTCGCGGCGCAGGTGGGTCTGGCCTTTTCGCCTGCCGCGCTGGCGGTGCTGGTCTCGCTGGCGCCGCTGCTGGTCGGGATGGCGCTGGCGACGTGGCTCTGCGCGGCTGTCGCGGCGATGGCGCTGGCGCGGATGTCGGGGATGGGCGGGGTGCCCGCGCTGTTGTCGACGATCCCCACCAGCCCGGTCGAGGCCGCCGTGATCGCGGAACGTCTGCGCCAGGCCGTCGGCCCGATCATCTTCGCCCAGACGCTGCGGATCGCCGCGATCGTGGTCGTCGTGCCGCTGGCGATCTATGCCTATGAGGGCTGGCCCGACCGTGGACCGGGCATCGTCGGGCCGTTCGATCCCGTGGGGTCGGTCATCCTGCTTGCCGTGGCAGTCGCCGTCGCGCTGATCTTCCGGCGGCTGGGCATCTCGAACCCCTTTTTCCTCGGCGCGCTGGCCGGATCGGCGGGGCTGACAGCGGCGGGGATCACGCCCGCCCCCTTTGCGCCGGTGGTTCTGGGCGCGGCGCAGGTGCTGCTGGGGACGTGGCTGGGATCAAGCTTTCGGCGCAGCCTCTTTGCCTCGGCCGGGCGGATGATCGGGGCCAGCATCGTCTCGACCCTGCTGTTCGTGGCGCTGACGACCATCGTGGCCTTCGTGCTGGCCCGCATCCTTGGCCTCAACTGGGAGAATCTGGTCCTGGGCGCCGCCCCCGGAGGCGTGACCGAGATGGCGTTGACCGCGAAATATCTGGGCCTGGACGTGGCGCTGATCACGGCCTTCCACATCGTGCGGATCTTTCTGATCGTGCCCTTCATCCCCGGCATCGCAACGGCGTTGAACCGACGCATCGGGCGCTGATGCGCGGCGCCCCAAGGGCGCGACTATACTGCGATGGTTGGGAAATGGCGGACCCGGAGCGATTCGAACGCCCGACCCCCAGATTCGTAGTCTGGTGCTCTATCCAGCTGAGCTACGGGTCCGTCTTGAGGCGGTGAACTAACGGTCACGCCGGAGGAGCGCAAGGGCAAAAACCACAAAAAATCACCCGCCCCGGAAAAAAGCGTCGGGCGGGGGAAACCCAGGCTCAGCCGGTCGGCGCCAACTCACTGCGGAGCGGCAGGATCGCCATGTCGCGCGGGATCAGGATGCAGAACTGGCTGCCCTCTTCGTCGCTGCGGATCAGTTCCAGCCGACCGCCATGGCCGCGCACCAGATCGGCCGCGATGCTGAGGCCAAGCCCCGTGCCGCCTTTGCGCGCGCCGCCGGTGAAGGGCTGGAACAGGTATTCGCGCGCCTTGCTGGGCAGTCCCGGTCCGGTATCGCCGATCCTGATCCACCAGTCACTGTCATTCTCGCCCGCGCCGATCTCGACCGTGCCGGTCTGGTTCGCGCCCTCGATCGCCTGCCGCGCGTTGCGCACCAGGTTCGACAACACGCGGTAAAGCTGGTCGCGGTCGGCGCGGATGGTCAGGCTGGGCGGGATATCGGTCAGGAACTCGACCTTGCCTGCGGCCTCTCCGGCCAGGCTCTCGGCCTCGACCACCTCGGCGGCAAGCTTCGCCAGGTTGAAGCGCGACAGCGTGGGCGAGGGTTCCTCGGCCTTGCCGAAGGCTAGCGTCGTCTCGCAGAGATTCACCGCCCGGGTGATCGAGTTCACCAGCTTGGGCGCGGCGCGGCGCACCTTGGGGTCGGCGCTGTCCTCAAGCCTGTCGGCGAAGATCTGCGCGGTGGTCAGGATGTTGCGCAGGTCGTGGCTGATCTTGGCGACCGCCTGCCCCAGCTGCGCCATCCGTTCCTTCTGCTTCAGCGACGAGGTGACGGTCTTCTGCATGGATTGCAGCGCAGTCTCGGCCTCGTGCAGCTCGACCAGACGGGCATCGGGGGTGATGATGTGGCGCGCATCCTCGGGCGCCTTGGCATAGGCCGACATATGGCTGATCACACGGCGGATCGGCACCAGGATCAGGCGCTGCGCCGCAATGAACAGAAGCGCCGCCGTCAGGATCGAGAAGGCCGCCGACACGACCAGCAGCCGAAGCGCATAATCGATCATCGCCTCGCGCAGGGGGGCGGTCTCCATCGTGATCTCGATCAGCTGGCCGGCCTGGTTCACCGGCGCGCCGATCACCCGGATCACCCGGTTGTCGCGCCGGAACAGCGTCGCCAGCGCGTCGTCGATGGATTGCACCACGCCGTCGTCGCGCAGGTCATAGGTGGCGGTCACAGGCCCCGGAATGGGCGACGACAGCACAAGCTGGCGGATGTCGTTGCGCCGCAGGACGACGTTGAAGACGCCCGCATTCTGAAGCAGCTCGGCCTCAAGGTCGGCGGCAAGCGATTCGTCGGTGGCCAGCAGCGCAAGGCTTGCGATCTGCGCCCGTTCAAGGCGCGATTCCAGATGATCCAGCCGGAACGCGGCCAGCGAGGGCAGCAGGATGAAAAGCTCTGCCAGGATGACGAACATCATCGTCAGCAAAGCGAATCGGCCAGAGATCGTGTTCAGTCGCATGTGATCCGGGGTTATGCTGTCATGCCGCCCGGTTGTCAGCCAGCGGTTCGGGCAATCCTGTTCAAACGAATGTGATGATGCCACGGTTCCTTGTCACCCCCGCACAAGGGATGAACGCCAAAATGTGACCGTCGGGAACGGGCGCGCGGCCTTTTCGGCGCGATGGCCCAGACTCGGGTTGACGGGGGGGGGCTTCTGCATTAGGTGGCGGGCTTCGAATGACCGGCGCGTTTGCGCGGGGTGTCGGTATGCACCGCCTCCCGTCCCCGCGTCACCCGCAAGTTACGACCCGGAGACCGACCATGAAGCGCACTTTCCAACCTTCGAACCTCGTTCGTGCGCGCCGTCACGGCTTTCGCGCCCGCATGGCCACCAAAGGCGGCCGTCTGGTGCTGAACCGCCGCCGCGCCAAGGGCCGCAAGCGCCTGTCGGCCTGACATTGCGCCCGGCGGGGATAACCCGCCAGAACAAGGCTGTCGACATGCCGCCTCTGCCCCATCCCATCGCTGATCCGCAGCCAGGGGATGTCGGCACGGCGGCATTTCGCGTTCGCGAGCGCCGCCTGCCGCCCATCCTGACCAAGCGCGCCGATTTTCTGGCCGCTGCCCGCGCACGCCGTCAGGGCATGCCGGGCTTCCTGTTGCAGGCCCGCGCGCGGGATGATGACGGGCCGCCGCGGATCGGGTTCACCTGCTCGAAGAAGATCGGGAATGCGGTTGCCCGCAACCGTGCCAAGCGCCGCCTGCGCGAGGCCGCGCGCCACGTTCTGCCCGCCTTGGCCCGTTCCGGCTGGGATTACGTCCTTGTCGGCCGCCCCGAGGCTACCGCGACCCGCCCCTTTGACGCGCTCTGCGACGATCTGGGCCGGGCGCTGCGAAAGATCCACGCATGACGCCGCTGGCGCGCGCCCTGGCCCTGCCGGTGCGGGCCTACCGGCTGGTCGCCTCGCCCTGGGTGGGGCATGGCTGCCGGTTCCAGCCGACCTGTTCGGCCTATGCGCTGGACGCGCTGGCGCGGCATGGCGGGCTGCGTGGCGGCTGGCTGACCGCGCGCAGGATCTGCCGCTGCCACCCCTGGGGCGGGCATGGCTACGACCCGGTTCCGGGCGCCGATCCCGACCATGACCGCGCCTGCGCGCACCAACAGAAGAAAGCGCCGTGATGCTGGACGATTCCGACGAGACCGAGATCCATCCGCTTTTCGCAGGCGCCCCGGACACGACCGAATTCCGCAAACTGCGCAAGCGCCTCGTGCGCGAGACCCGCGCCGCGATCGAGGATTACGGCATGATCCGGCCCGGCGATCGCTGGCTGGTCTGCCTGTCGGGCGGCAAGGACAGCTATGCGCTGCTGGCCGTACTGCATGAATTGCAGTGGCGCGGGCTCTTGCCCGTCGAGTTGCTGGCCTGCAACCTGGATCAGGGTCAGCCCGGCTTTCCGGCGACGGTCCTGCCCGAATTCCTGGCGGCGCGCGGCGTGCCCCACCGGATCGAATATCAGGACACCTATTCCATCGTGAAGGAAAAGGTGCCGGCAGGCCGGACCTATTGCGCGCTGTGTTCGCGGCTGCGGCGCGGCAACCTTTACCGGATCGCCCGCGAAGAGGGCTGTTCTGCGGTCGTTCTGGGGCATCACCGCGACGACATTCTGGAAACGTTTTTCATGAACCTCTTCCACGGTGGCAGGCTGGCCGCGATGCCGCCCAAGCTGCTGAACGAAGAGGGTGACCTGACCGTGCTGCGCCCGCTGGCCTATGTGGCCGAGGCCGATTGCGAGCGATTCTCGCGCGCGATGAACTATCCGATCATTCCCTGCGATCTCTGCGGAAGTCAGGAGGGTCTTCAGCGCGTGCAGGTCAAGCGGATGCTGGACGAGTGGGAATCACGCAGCCCGGGCCGTCGTCAGGTGATGTTCCGGGCGCTGATGAATGTGCGCCCCTCGCATCTGCTGGACAGCGGCTTGTTCGATTTTTCGGGCCTTTTCCCCGGTGAAAGGACGAATGAGGCGGTAAAACCGCCGGTCCTGCGTCCGAATCCGGGTGAACATTAACGGAACGGCAAACATTCCGGCCTAAACACGATCCCCGGTGGTTGTGTGAAAGGCCCGGCATGTTCGAAAGATTTTCTCGTCTTCTGTCGCCACTGCGGATCATGCTGGGCCGGTCCGCCTCTGCCGCCCCGGTCGAGGGCAGCCGCAGCCTGCTGCTTCTGAGGCTGGAAAATGCCGAACCGCTTGCCGACCATCTGGGCAAGGCCGCGATGGGGCATCTGGTGGTGCGGCTCTCGATGACGCTGAGCCGGGCGACCCGCCCCGAGGACCCGGTGCAAATCATCGCCCCCGGCCTCTTTGCGGTGCTGCTGTCGGGACGCGACGATCTGGATGCGATCGGTGTCGCGCGGCGACTGCTGGATCAGGCGCAGACGCCCATCGCGGTTTCGGGGCGCGACATCCTGCCGGTGCTGACCGGCGTGCTGATCCATGCCGAGGGTGCGCCCCTGCCCGATCTGGCTGAGATGACCGAAAATGCCCGCCAGCGTTTCGAGACGCTGACCGACGACGCGCTTGGCCGGGTAACGCTGTTTCCCTATGATCCTGCGCTGACAACGGGCGGCCGTGGCGCCAGCGTTGCCGAAGCCGCCGCCGCCGGTCAGATCCAGGCCTATTTCCAGCCGCAGGTCTGCTGCAACACCGGTGCGGTGCGCGGATTCGAGCTGTTGGCCCGCTGGAACCACCCCGAACGCGGTCTGCTGCTGCCCGGCGCGTTTTTCGGACGCATGTCGGTCGAAGATCACGGCGCGCTGACGCTGGCGATCCTCGATCAGGGGCTGCGCGCGCTCAAGGCATGGGACCGGGCGGGCTGGGACGTGCCCTGCGTCGCGCTGAACATCTCGAACTGTGAACTGGCCAACCCGGATTTCGCCGCCGGCATCCTGTGGGAGCTTGATCGCCACGACCTGCGTCCCGAGCGCCTGACGATCGAGGTTCTCGAGACCGTCGGCCCGATCACCAGCAATGCCGAAGCACGTCGCAACCTGATGGCGCTGGCGCGCGCGGGCTGCCACATCGATCTGGACGATTTCGGCACGGGCTATGCAAGCCTTGACGCGATTCGACAATTCGGCGTGCAGCGTATCAAGATCGACCGCAGCTTCGTCACCGGCTGTGACATCGATCCCGCCCAGCAGCGCATGATCCTGGCCATCCTGGCGCTGGCCGAACGCCTGGGCATCGCCGCCCTGGCCGAGGGGGTCGAGACGCGCGAGGAATACACCTTCCTCGCCCAGATGGGCTGCGACGAGGTGCAGGGCCACGCCATCGCCCGCCCCATGCCGCTGGAGGAGGTGGCCGCCTATCTGGCGCGCCAGGCCGCGAACGGGCGCAGCATCGGGCGGCTCTTGGGCTGAAACCGGCCTCGGGGCCGCCGCGGCAGCCTTGCGTGACTGCGCGTCGCGGCAAATCTGCTTGACCTTTGGGGGTCGCTTCTGTTGAACCGGCGCGACTGACGCGATGACAGTGGTGACGGCATGGAAGACAACAACAGAAATCTGATCCTGGCGACGGTCCTGTCGTTCCTGGTGATCCTGGTCTGGTACACGGTCTTTGCGCCCGAACCCGTCTCGGACCAGCCCTCGGGCCAGCCTCTGGCTGAACAGGGCATCGGCGACCAGCCGCTGGCGCCTGCGGTGCCGGTGGGCGAGGCCGCCCCGGCGGACCTGGCCGCCACGGACGAGCCCGCCGAGCCGCTTGGCCGCGTCGCGATCCGCTCCGAGGCGCTGGAAGGCTCGATCTCGCTTCTGGGCGGGCGGATCGACGACCTGATGCTGACCCGCTACAAGGAGACGCTGGACGAAGGCTCGCCCGAGGTGCGTCTGCTGTCGCCCTCGTCTGCCACGGCGGATGACCGTATCAGCGTCAACCTGACCAAGCCCTATTATGCCGTCTATGGATGGACCCCCGGACCGGGCGTCTCGGCGGAACTGGTACCCGGCCCGGCGACGGTCTGGACGCTGGAATCGGGCGATACGCTGGCCCCCGGCCAGCCCGTGACGCTGGCTTGGGACAATGGCGCGGGCCAGATCTTCCGCCGCACCTTCGCGCTGGACGAGAATTACCTGTTCACCGTCGGCCAAAGCCTCGAGAACAGCGGCAGCGCCGCCTTTTCGGCCGCGCCCTACGGGATCATCGCGCGCCACGGCCTTCCCGACACGCAGAACTTCTTCATCCTGCACGAGGGTGTCGTCGGCATGGTCGATGGCAGCCTCGTCGAAAAGAAATACCGCGACATCGCCGAGCTGGACCCGATAGCGCGCGAGGGCCGGGCCGAGGTCTTCGAGGTCAGCGACAATGGCTGGGTCGGATTCACCGACAAATACTGGATGACCACGCTGGCCCCCGCGCCCGGTCAGGCCTTCACCGCCGTCGTGAAATACGCCGAGGGCGCCGACATCTACCAGACCGAAGCACGCTTTCCGATGCAGACGGTCGCGCCCGGCACGCAGCTGACCGCCGAAAGCTACCTGTTCGCCGGCGCCAAGGTCTGGGAGGTCATCCGCGGCTACGAGCGCGAGCAGGGCATCCAGCGCTTTGTCGACTCGATCGACTGGGGCTGGTTCTATTTCCTCACCAAGCCGATCTTCCAGCTGCTGCACTGGCTGCACGGGATCATCGGCAACATGGGCTGGGCGATCATCGCGCTGACCTTCGTGCTGAAGACCCTGGTCTTCCCGCTGGCGCGCAAATCCTACATCTCGATGGCCAAGATGAAGGAACTGCAGCCGCAGATGGAGGAGATCAAGGCCCGCACCGGCGACGATCGCATGAAGTTCCAGAAAGAAGTGATGGAGCTTTACAAACGCGAAAAGGTGAACCCCGCCGCGGGCTGCCTGCCGATCCTCTTGCAGATCCCGATCTTCTTCTCGCTCTACAAGGTGATCTTCGTCACGATCGAACTGCGCCACGCGCCCTGGTTCGGCTGGATCCAGGACCTTTCGGCGCCCGATCCGTCGAGCCTGCTGAACCTCTACGGCCTGCTGCCCATCGGCGTTCCCGCGCAAGGCACGTTGCTGCATTCGCTGACCCTGCCCGCGCTGGCCATCGCGCTTGGCGTCAGCATGTGGATGCAGCAGAAGCTGAACCCGGCCCCCACCGATCCGGTGCAAAAGACCATCTTTGCCTGGATGCCCTGGGTGTTCATGTTCATGCTGGGCGGCTTCGCCTCGGGCCTCGTGCTCTACTGGGTGACGAACAACGTGATCACGATCATCCAGCAATACACGATCATGTCGATGCACGGGCACCGGCCGGACTTCTTCGGCAACATCCGCGCCTCGATCCCGTCACGCGCCAAGGCCCGCGAGGGCAAGGGCAAGTGACCGCGCGGCTGGCCCTGATCCGCCGCCATCCGATCAAGTCGGTCGGCGGAGAGGGGCTGGACGCCGTAACGCTGGCGCCCGCGCGGCGCCTGCCGGGCGATCGGGAATGGGCCGTGCTGACCGAGGCCGGCGAACGCCATGCCATCACCAGCCAGACCCAGGGGCAGCCGGATCGCTGGCTGCCCAAGACCTGTTTTATGCGCGGGGTGTCCTCGCTGCCGCTGCAAGCCATCGAGGGCGGCTGGCAGGATGGCCTGCTGGTGCTGCGCCACCCTCAGGCCGGACAGATCAGCATTGATCCCGAAACCGACGGCCCCGCCCTGATCGACTGGCTGCGCCCCCTCTGGCCTGCCCATGCGCCAGCGCCGACGCGCCTGGTGCGCGGAGCGGCGATCTGGACCGACCAGAAATGGCCGTGGATCTCGATCCTGTCGCTGGACAGCCTGGCCGATCTGGAAAGCCGCACGGGCCGCAGCCTTGGCACGCAACGCTGGCGCGGCAACCTGTGGATCGAAGGCGCGGGCCCCTGGGCCGAGCGTGACTGGATCGGCCGTGTCATCCGCATCGGCGGGGTCGAGCTGCGCGTGACCGACCATGTCGGACGCTGCGACGCGACATCCGCCGACACCACAACCGGCCAGCGCGACGGCGACATGGTCGAAACCCTGGACCGCCTCTATGGACATACGGATTTCGGCATTTTCGCCGAGGTCGTGACCGGGGGCGAGATCCGCATCGGAGACGAGGTCACGCCATGAAGGTCGCCTTTCCCATCGCCGCCGAACCCGACGCCGAGACCGCCGAGGCCGCGCGCCTGCTGTTTGCAGGCCCCGTCGATTTCCTCAAGGGCGTGGTCGCGATGGACGGCCTGCCCCCCGCCGACCGCCCCGAGGTCTGTTTCGCCGGGCGCAGCAATGTCGGCAAGTCCAGCCTGATCAACGCCCTGACCGGCCGCAAGGGCATCGCCCGCGCCTCGAACACGCCGGGCCGCACGCAAGAGATCAACTATTTCACCTTGGGCGAGAAATCCTACCTGGTGGACCTGCCCGGCTACGGTTTCGCCAAGGCGCCGGTCGCGGTCGTCGCGAAATGGCAGGCGCTGCTGAAGAACTACCTGGCCGGGCGGCCGACGCTGCGCCGGGCCTTCTGCCTGATCGATTCGCGCCACGGCGTTAAGGATGTCGATCACGAGATCATGAAGCTTCTGGACAAGTCGGCCGTGCCGTTCCAGGTCGTGATGACCAAGACCGACAAGCTGGGGCCGAGCGCGCTGAAACCGGTTCTGGCCCAGGTCGAGGAGGCGCTGCAGAAACACCCCGCCGCCTATCCTGAGATTGTCGTCACCTCTTCGGAAAAGGGCCACGGCATCGCCACCTTGCGCGCGATCATTGCCGGGCTGGACTGATCGGGCCTCGCGTCCTAGGGTCCGCCCGTCAGCTTGGGGCCTTGAGGATGAGAAGACAGACCATGAACCGTGACTGGATCGCCACCGCCCGCACCCTGTCGGAGGCCCTGCCCTATCTGCAGCGCTATTCGGGCGCGGTCGTCGTCGTCAAGTTCGGCGGCAATGCGATGGGCGATGACGAGGCGATGGCCGAATTCGCCCGCGACATCGTGCTGATGAAGCAGGTCGGCATGAACCCGGTCGTCTGCCATGGCGGCGGCCCGATGATCAACGACCTGCTTGGCAAGCTGGGCATCGAAAGCCGCTTCGTCCGTGGCAAGCGCGTCACCACCAAGGAGACCGTCGAGGTCGTCGAGATGGTCCTGTCGGGTCTGGTCAACAAGCGGATCGTGCAGGCGATCAACGATGCGGGCGGGCGCGCGGTCGGTATTTCCGGCAAGGACGACGACATGATGGTCTGCGAGGCGGACGATCCCGAACTGGGCTTCGTCGGCCGCCCGATCGAGATGAACGTGCAGATCATCCGCGACCTTTACAGCGCCGGGATGATCCCGGTCATCGCCCCCGTCGCCACGGGGATGGAGGATAACGAGACCTTCAATGTGAACGGCGACACCGCTGCGGGCGCCATCGCGGGCGCGCTACAGGCGGACCGGTTGCTGCTGCTGACCGATGTGGCGGGCGTCAAGGACGCCTCGGGCGAAGTGGTGACGCAGCTGCACCCCGACCAGGTGCGCGCCATGATCGAGGATGGCCAGATCGCCGGCGGGATGATCCCCAAGACCGAGACCGCGCTGAAGGCGCTGGAGGACGGCGTCCGGGCCGTCGTGATCCTGGACGGGCGCGTGCCGAATGCCTGCCTGCTGGAGCTGTTCACCGAACATGGCGCGGGTTCGCTGATCCGATCGACCGAGCCTCGCGTCAAGCCGCGCGGATTGCGTCAGGGCGATACCGGGCTCTAGGCCCGATGGCGGGGCTTGCGGCCCCGTCGGACCCTGTGGCAGGCTGGCGGTGAACCGCATGGGAAGGGGGCAGCGCCCAGATGACTCCGCTTGGATACCGCAGGTTGATCCTGACCCGCCACGCCAAATCGGCTTGGGACGACCCCGCGCTGGAGGACCATGACCGCCCCCTGAACGCCCGCGGCCAGCGATCGGCCCGCGCGCTTGGGGATTGGCTGGCCAGCCGGGGTTATGAGCCGGAGGAGGTTCTGTGCTCGACCTCTGCCCGCACGCGCGAAACCTGGGAGGGCGTTGTCCGAACCGCTCTTGGCACGCGCCCCGTTCTGCGGCTTGAGCCCGCGCTCTATCATGCCGGAGCCGAGCGGATGATGGCCGTGCTGCGCACCGCCAGCCACCAGACGGTGATGATGCTGGGGCATAATCCGGGGATTTCGGAATTCGCCGCGATGCTGCCATCGCGGCCGCCGCTGGACCCGGATTTCCGGCGCTATCCCACGGCGGCTACGCTGGTCGTGGATTTTCAGATCGAGGACTGGTCGCAGATCAGGCCCGGCGAGGGCAGCGTGATGGATTTCGTCCGCTTCGACGGGCGCGCCTGAGGGCGAGGCCGGGGGGCCAGCCCCCCGGACCCCCCGGGATATTTGAACCAAGGCAAAATGCAGAACGGCCCCCGCGGTCAGGCGGGGGCCGTCTTTTCGTGGCGTTGATCTTCGCCCTTGGTCCTAGTGGCCGAGGATCTGACTGAGGAACAGCTTGGTGCGTTCCGATTGCGGGTTGTTGAAGAAGTCGGTCGGGTTGTTCTGCTCGACGATCTGGCCCTGATCCATAAAGATCACCCGGTTGGCCACGGCCTGGGCAAAGCCCATCTCGTGCGTGACGCAGAGCATGGTCATGCCTTCCTCGGCGAGCTGGATCATGGTGTCGAGGACCTCCTTGATCATCTCGGGGTCGAGGGCCGAGGTGGGCTCGTCGAAGAGCATGATCCGGGGCTGCATGCAGAGCGAGCGCGCGATGGCGACGCGCTGCTGCTGGCCGCCCGAGAGCTGGCCCGGATATTTGTGCGCCTGTTCCGGGATCTTGACCTTTTCGAGGAAGCGCATCGCCGTTTCCTCGGCCTGTTTGCGCGGGATCTTGCGGACCCAGATCGGGGCAAGCGTGCAGTTTTCCAGCACCGTCAGATGCGGGAACAGGTTGAAGTGCTGAAACACCATGCCGACTTCGGAGCGGACCTTGTCGATGTTCTTGATGTCGCTGGTCAGCGCCACGCCGTCCACGACGATGTCGCCGGCCTGGTGTTCCTCGAGCCGGTTGATGCAGCGGATCAGCGTCGATTTGCCCGAACCCGAGGGACCCGCGATGACGATCCGTTCGCCCCGGTGGACGGTCAGGTTGATGTCGCGCAGGACGTGGAAGCTGCCGTACCACTTGTTCATGGCGCGGATGTCGATGGCGACCTCGTCGCTGACCGTCATGTGGCTGCGGTCGATCTGACGTTCGATGGTTTCCATGATGGGTGGTCCTTACCTGTGGTCGCGTTGCAGGCGGCGTTCGAGATACATCGAGTAACGCGACATGCCGAAGCAGATGAGAAAGAAGATGGCGCCGACGAAGATGTAGGGCTCCCAGTAGATGCCCTTCCAGTCGGTCGAGGCGCGCACCGCGTCCGACATAGACTTGAGCGGATCGTAGAGGCCAACGAACGTCACCAGTGTCGTGTCCTTGAACATCCCGATGAAGGTCGAGACGATGCCGGGGATCGAGATCTTCAGCGCCTGCGGCAGCACGATCAGGCGCTGCGCCTTCCAGTAGTCGAGGCCAAGGGCGTCCGCGGCCTCGTACTGACCTTTGGGCAGGGCGGCGAGGCCGCCGCGGATCACCTCGGCCATGTAGGCGGCGGCGAACAGCGTCACCATGATGATGACCCGCAGGATGATGTCGAAGGTCGTGCCCGGCGGCAGGAAGTAGTTCAGAAGCAGCGATGCCACGAAAAGCAGCGTGATCAACGGGACGCCGCGGATGAACTCGATGAAGACGACCGAGAGCGATTTGATCAGGAACATGTCCGATTGCCGCGCCAGCGCCAGCATGATGCCCAGGGGCAGCGACAGCGCGATGCCCGAAACGCCGATCGTGACCGACAGAAGGAAGCCCCCGAACCGGTCCGACCGGACCGACTGGATCGACAGCGACAGCAGGTTTTCCGCGTCGCGCGCCGCCTCGCCCGCCAGCGTCAGCCAGAAGAGCAGCGTGACGATGATCGCCACGATGACCGAGGCCGCCGGCAGCACGCGCAGCATCGCGCGATAGGCCAGGTAGCCGAGGACCGGGCCGACCAGCACGAAGATCGGACCCCAGAGGCTGCCGCCCCAGAGAAGCCAGACCCCGAGCAGCGGGAACAGGACCGAGAAGGGCAGCAGCCACAGCACGTTGCGTTCCGAGATCCAGAGCCCGCCGATCAGCACGATCGCCGCAAAGAGCAGCCAGCCCGTGGGTGCCGACAGCGCGATCATCGAGACCAGCGTGACGGCGGCCGTGATGACCAGCAGGACGCGGCGGATGCGGATCTCGGGCGCGAAAAGCACCGGGGCCAGCGCCACCATCATCAGGCCCATCGTCATGGTCGGGCGCCAATACAGGTCCTGCGGGTAGAAGCCGAACACATACTGGTTCCAGCGTTCGCGGATCACGGCCCAGCAGGCCCCGCGCGCGCCCTCGCCCCAGGTGGCGGCGATGATCTCGCGGCATTCGTTCAGGCTGCCCGCGTTCCAGACGGAATGGGCGAACCAGTCCCAGAAGGTCATGAACAGGAAATAGACGATGCCGATGCCCAGCAGCGTCAGGATCGTGTTGACGGGCCCCGAGAACAGGTTCTCGCGCAGCCACTTGATCGCGCCGGATTGTGCCTCGGGCGCGGGGGCCGGGGGCAGCATCGTGTCGCGGACATAGGCGACGGTTTGTGCGCCGGTTTCGCTCATCTCAGCGCTCCTTCAGCTTGACGCGGGCGTTGAAGATGTTCATCGCGCCGGAAATAAGCAGGCTCAGCACCAGATAGACCAGCATCATCAGGACGATGGCTTCCAGCTCTCGGCCGGTCTGGTTCAGCGTGGTGCCGCCAAGCGTGCCGCGCAGGTCCATATAGCCGACCGCGATCGCCAGCGAGCTGTTCTTGGTCAGGTTCAGGTATTGCGAGATCAGCGGCGGCACGATCACCCGCAGCGCCTGCGGCAGGATCACCAGGTTCATCGTGCGGTTCGGACGCAGGCCAAGCGCATAGGCGGCCTCGGTCTGGCCCTTGCTGACGGCAAGGATGCCCGCGCGCACGATCTCGGCGATGAAGGCGGCGGTATAGAGCGTCAGCGCCAGCCACAGCGCGATCAGCGCATTGGACACATTCAGCCCGCCGGTGAAGTTGAAGCCGGTCAGTTCGGGCGCGACCAGATGCAGGCCGAAATACCAGATCAGCAGCAGCGACGGCACGGTCATGACCGCAACGCTCATCCACCATGTCGTCGGACGGTCGCCGGTGCGGTCCTGCACGGATTGTGCCCAGTTGCGGATCATCCGGCGGACGAACAGGCCCAGGATCAGGACCGAGGCAAAGGTGATGGTGGCCCAGTTGAAGGTGATGCGCGCGCCAAGGTCCAGGCTGCCCGGATCATTGGTCATCGCCATCGTGGGCAGTGCGGTGTAGCGGTTGGTCAGCGCCACGTGATCGAAGAAGATCATCGACCAGGCCGCATCCTCGCCCCGATAGGCGGCGGGGGTGGGCAGGATCTCGGTGAAGATCGCATAGATGATCAGGATCCACAGCAGCAGCGGCATGTTGCGGAAGATCTCGACGAAGACGGTCATCAGGCGGGCGAACAGCCAGTTCTTCGACAGGCGGGCCACGCCGACGATGATGCCCAGGAAGGTCGCCGCGATGCAGCCCAGGATGGCCACGATCAGCGTGTTCAGCAGTCCGACGGTGGCCGCGCGGAAATGCGTGTCGTCCGAAGTATAGGGGATGGGCGTCTGCGGGATGTCGTAGCCCGCGCGCTGGAACAGAAAGCCGAAGTTGAAGTTCTTGCCCAGCAGGGCAAGGTTCTTGATGGTGTTGTCCACCAGCCACCAGAGCCCCGCCATCACAAGAATGAAAACGATCACCTGGAAGGTCAGCGAGCGGTAGCGCCGATCATAGATCAGCATGCTCAACCGGAACGGCGGGTTGCCCGGCGCCGAGACATCCGTCATCTGAATAAACCCCTGTTGACCCGCGTCTCGGCTTTGCGCCGTATGTGTCTTGCGGGCGAATTCTTGAAGATCACCGCCCTTGTCGGGCGTGGGACCAGGGCCCGAAGGCCCTGATCCCGGTCATGCCGCAATCAGCGGAACGGGGGCGCGTAGAGCAGGCCGCCCTGGGTCCACTGGGCGTTCAGCCCGCGCGCCAGACCGATCGGGGTCTGCTCGCCGATATTGGCGGCGAAGATTTCGCCGTAGTTGCCGCCGACCAGGATCGCGCGACGCGCCCATTCGGCGTCGAGGCCGATCATGGCGCCCAGATCGTCGCTGGTACCCAGCAGGCGCTGGACTTCCGGGTTGTTGGACGAACGCACCAGCTCCTCGATGTTGCGCGAGGTGACGCCGTATTCCTCGGCGGCGATCAGCGCGTTCAGGGTCCAGCGGACGATGTCACCCCAGTTGTTGTCGCCATGGCGAACGGCCGGCCCAAGCGGTTCCTTCGAGATGATCTCGGGCAGGATCACGTGGTTTTCCGGATCGGCAAAGGCGGCGCGGGTCGCGGCAAGGCCCGACACGTCGGTCGTGTAGGCGTCACAGGCGCCGGCCATGTATTGCTGCTCGCCCTCGGCATTGCTGTCGATGTTGACGGGCGTGTAGTTCATGCCGTTGGCGCGGAAGTAATCGGCCAGGTTCAGCTCGGTCGTGGTGCCGGTCTGGATGCAGACGGTGGCGCCGTCCAGTTCCTTGGCAGAGGTCACGCCCAGGTCCTTGCGAACCATGAAGCCCTGACCGTCGTAGTAGTTGACGCCCAGGAAATCCAGCGCAAGGTCGGTATCGCGCGAGAAGGTCCAGGTCGAGTTGCGCGCCAGAACGTCAACCTCGCCCGAGGCCAGTGCGGTGAAGCGGGTCTGACCGGTGGTCGGCACGAAGCGCACCTTGTTGCCATCGCCCAGAACGGCGGCAGCCACAGCGCGGCACAGAGCGACGTCAAAGCCGGTCCAGTTGCCGTTGGCGTCCGGTGCGGCAAAGCCGACGAGACCGGTGTTCACGCCGCAATTCAGTTCATCCCGCTCCTTGACCTGAGCAAGCGTCGAGCCCTCTTGCGCCAGGCTCATGCCGGCGATCAGGCTCGCTGCGGCTACCGTCCCCAGGAAAACCGTTTTTGTCATATCTACCTCTGTGTTGGAGCGCCCCGAAGCCTTGGCCGCGAAAGGCGCAAAGCGGATCGTTGCCGACCCTTCTTGTGCGAAACCGCCCCGGAGGGCGGTCCCATAGGCGTTATTGTGCCGATACAAAGCCATGCGTCAAGAACTCGTGACGCTTTGGCAAACGCTTTCAACCGACCCGCGAAAGGTGCCAAAGTCTCTCTGCTGAAATCATGGACAGGCGGCGGGCCTCGGCGGCCTCGTCGGCCTCCTCGTCGCGGCCCCATCGCGCGGCCTGGAATTCCTCGTCGATGCGGGAAAAAGCGAAGGATTGGTCGGCATTCAGATGGCCACGCACGACCGCCAGACCCAGGATCAACGAGCCGGGCAAGGTGACCAGATCATGCAGCGCCGTCAGGCCGAACGCGTCAAAATCACTCAGCAACGCGCGTAAACGGGCCATGTCGGCGGGGTCCTGCGCGACGGGAATCACCCCTTGCGTGACCCTCAGAACGACGCCCAGTTCGGTGCGCGCCCAGTCCAGCAGAGGATCCCACGAATCAGCCTGCAGCGCGATCAGCGCGGCCGGTTCGGTTGCCCGATAAGACAGCAGATCCGTGCCTCCATATTGGGCAAGCATGTCCGCAACGGCTTCGAATTGGGTCGAAACCCTTTCGATCGCGGAATTCGCCGCGCGGGTCAGCGGCATCGTCTGAGGCTGGATCAGATCGCCCTGGGCCTGCCATTCCTGCGCCAGCGCTTCGGCCAGGGCGGCGGTCGGCAGGATCAGCGGCAGCTTTCCCGGCGTTCTCAGCGCACGATCATCCAGATAGACCTCGTGCCCGCCCTCGGTGTCGCGGATCGAAACCGCTTTCCAGAAGCGCCGCGCCTTCCATTCGCTCATGAAGCCCAATCCTCGATTGCCTCTGTCAGGTTGTGGAAATCCTCGACGATCAGCGCCGCGCCCGCAGCATTCAGCGCCTGCGCCGGGTGATAGCCCCAGGTCACGCCCCAGCCAGGCATCCCGGCGGCGCGGGCCATCTGGATGTCGAAACTGGTATCGCCGACCATCAGCGCCGCGCGCGCCTCGCATCCGGCCTCGGCCAGGGCCTGAAGCAGCATCGAGGGATGCGGCTTCGACGGATGCCCGTCCGCCGTCTGCAGGCTGACAAAGCGGCCCTGCAACCCATGCGCGGCGATCACCGCATCCAGCCCCCGCCGCGACTTGCCCGTGGCCACGGCCAGCAGCAGATCGTCGCGTGCCGACAGACGGTCCAGACAATCCAGCGCGCCGGGATAAAGCGGCGCCGCGCGTTCGCTGCGCGCCTGCATGTAAGAGGCGCGATAAGCCTCGACCACCCGCGCTTGCGTCGGCAGATCGGCCAGAGGCAGAAGCTGCGCCACAGCGACCGGCAGCGACAGGCCGACGATGCCCAGAACCTCGTCCCGGGGCGGAGGCTCCAGCCCGGCGGCGGCGAAACCGTCGGTCATCGCGCGGATGATGTGATGCTGGCTGTCCACCAGCGTCCCGTCCACGTCGAAGACGACCAGCCTCATTCGACCTCCGCAAAGGGATCGTCGGGCACGTCGTTCTCGTGCCAGCCAAGCGTTTTCCACGTCCGCTGCATATGCTCGGGCAGGGGCGCGGTCAGGGTGATGCGCTTCTTGGTGATCGGGTGATCGAAGCTGATCGAGCGCGCATGCAGATGCAGCTTGCGGCTGATCTCTCCGCCCAGTTGCGCGCCCCAGCCATCGCCAAGGTTTTCCTGCCCCGATCCGCCATACTTGCCGTCGCCCACGATCGGATGGCCCAGTTCGGCCATATGCGCGCGCAACTGATGGGTGCGGCCCGTGATCGGCACCAGCGCGCACCAGCTGGCGCGCGAGCCAAGCGCGTCAAGCACGGCGTAATCGGTGGTGGCGCGCTTGGCGCCCTCGGTCGTGTCGATGTCGCGGGGATGGACGGCGATCATCTTCTCGCCCTCGCCGCCGCGTCCGTGGCCGGGCGCCTTGACCAGACCGTAGCGCACCGTTCCCATGCGCGGATGCGGCACGCCCGCAACCACGGCCCAATAGATCTTGCGCGTGGTCTTGGCGCGGAACGCCTCGGACAGGGCGCGGGCCACGCGGTCGGTGCGCGCCAGCAGCAGCACGCCCGACGTGTCCTTGTCCAGGCGATGCACCAGCTTGGGCCGGTCCTTGAAGCCGAACATCAGCGCGCCGGTCAGCCCGTCCACATGGCGGCTGCCCTGCCCGCTGCCGCCCTGGCTGGGCAGGCCCGGGGGCTTGTTCAGCGCGATCACATGCTCGTCCTTCCACAGGACGGCCGCCTGGATCATGGCCTGATCGCTTTCGGGGATGCGCGGCCCCCGGCTGATCCGGGGCGCTGCGGGCGCGGCCTCGGGCAGGGGCGGCACACGGACCTCCTGTCCCGCCTCGAGGCGCGTTGCGGCCTTGACCCGGCCCCCGTCCACGCGAAGCTGCCCGGTGCGGCACATCTTTTCGACGGCCCCCTGCGACAGGTGCGGAAACCGCTTCTTCAACCAACGGTCGAGGCGCTGTTCGCCCTCGTCCAGACCCACGCGGATCATCTGCACGCCGCTCATGCCAGCACGCTCCTTGCGACAGCCAGACCCGCGATCAGCGCGAGGATCGACAGGACGACCGAGGCGGCGATATAGACCACCGCCGCGACGGCCTCGCCCCGCTCCCACATTGCGACCACATCCAGCGAAAAAGAGGAAAAGGTGGTGAACCCGCCCAGCAGACCGGCCAGCAGGAAGGGCGCGAAATCCTGCCCCAACCGTTGCACGACCAGCGCGAAGCCAAGCCCCATCACGAAGCTGCCGATCACGTTCACCGCAAGCGTCGCACCGCCCATCGCCACCCAATGCGCGGGCAGCGAGCGATAGAACGCAAGGCGGCACATGCCGCCGATTGCCGCGCCGACGGCGACCTGAAGATAAGGGTTCATCATCGTCCGGGTTTGTGGCGCGGCGGGGCCAAAGTCAACCGCCCCGCTTGAGCCGCTGGCTGACGAACCAGTCCAGCCGCCGCTTGAGTTCCCGTTCAAACCCACGCTCGACCGGCAGATAGAGAACCGGGCGCTTCATGCCGTCGGGGAAATAGTTCTGGCCACTGAACCCGTCCTCGGCATCATGGTCATAGGCATAGCCCGCGCCGTAGCCCTGTTCCTTCATCAGCTTGGTCGGCGCGTTCAGGATATGGGCGGGCGGCATCAGGCTGCCAGTGCGGCGCGCCTCGGCCCGTGCGCCCTTGTAGGCGGCGTAACCCGCGTTGGATTTCGGCGCCAGCGCCAGATAGATCACCGCCTGCGCCAGCGCCAGCTCGCCCTCGGGGCTGCCCAGACGCTCATAGAGGGCCCAGGCGTCCAGACAGTGCCGCGCGGCGGCGGGATCCGCGAGGCCGATATCCTCGACCGCCATGCGGGTGATGCGGCGCGCCAGATAGCGCGGGTCCTCGCCCCCCTCCAGCATCCGGGCGAACCAGTAGAGCGCGGCATCCGGATCGCTGCCCCGCACCGATTTGTGCAGCGCCGAGATCAGGTTGTAATGCTCGTCCCCCGACTTGTCGTATTTCGCCGCCCGCCGCATCAGGCGCTGCGCCATGGCGTCAGTGTCCAGCGGCGCGGCGGTCTTCCACGCCGCCACCTGTTCGATCAGGTTCAGGATGGCGCGACCGTCGCCATCGGCCATGCCCAGCAGCGCGTCGCGCGCCTCGGGCGTCAGGGGCAGCTTGCGGCCCAGCTCACGCTCGGCCCGCTGCGCCAGCAATTCCAGCTCGGCCAAGGACAGGCGTTCCAACACGATGACCTGCGCGCGCGACAGAAGCGCGGCGTTCAGTTCAAAGGACGGGTTCTCGGTCGTGGCGCCGACCAGAAGGATCGTGCCGTCCTCCATGTGCGGCAGAAAGCCGTCTTGCTGCGCCTTGTTGAAACGGTGGATCTCATCGACGAAAAGCAGCGTGCCCTTGCCCTGCTGGCGGCGCAGGCGGGCGGCCTCGAACACCTTGCGCAGCTCTGGCACGCCCGTGAAGATCGCGCTGATCTGGACAAAGGCCAGATCCGTCTCGTCGGCCAGAAGCCGCGCGATGGTGGTCTTGCCCACGCCCGGCGGCCCCCAAAGAATCAGCGAGGACAGGCTGCCCGCCGCCAGCATGGACCCAAGCGGCCCATCCGCGCCCAGAATGCGCGTCTGGCCGATCACCTCGGACAGGCGCGCGGGGCGGATGCGGTCAGCCAGCGGACGCGGCGCTTCGGGCGGGGTGGCAGAGGGCGAGTCGAACAGATCGGGCATGATGGCGCCAGTCTAGGCGCCCCCTGCCCCGCCGAACACCCCCCGCGATCAGTGCATCTTGTCGGTCAGGTCGATCGAGACGCACTGGAATTCGCCATCGTCGATCCAAAGGATCGGGCCAAGCGCCTCGGCGGTCAGCCCGCAGCGGCCATACCAGCGCGGCCAGTTCGCCCCGGTCAGCGCGATCAGCCGCGTGGCGCCCTGTTCGCGCGCAGACGAGGTCATCGCCTCGACCATCTTGAAATGCACCTTGCGGCGATAGACCTGCGGGATGGCGTGACTGACGAACACGCGCGAACATTCCCAGATATGGGGATCGACCGGCGCGGGCGCGTAAAGCAGATCCTGCGGGATCGAGCCACCCAGGATCCCCTCTTGCGCGTCGCGGATCATGTAGCTGTAGATGCCGCAGCGCGCGGTGGTGGGCGTCAGGCGGATGCCGGCCAGAACGGTACCCATGTCGTGAATCGCGATCCAGCGGCTTTGCGGCGTGTCATACTGGTCGAACTCCATGTCATCGACCTCGGGCAGGTCCCAGTTCTTCTGGACGATGAAACTTTGCTTTCGTGCGCGAAAAAGGTTTGCGAACAACTCGCCATGGTTGTGCAAATTGGCAAAAGAGAGAGTGGTCATCTGCATCGAGGCTTCTCCTGGAGTGAGAGGGGACCTTCACGCGTCGCGGAACGACCGGGCAAGTCGGCTACAACAAGCGGTATTCCTTGGCCCTTTGCAGCGCCTCGGCAGTGGTGCGGGCGTTCAGACGCTCACGCACGGAAATCAACCTTGCCTTGAATGCGCTTTCCGTAATTCCAAGCTTGGCCGCCGCTGCTGCGTGCCGGTCGCCCTGCGCGATGCAGCGAAGGGCTTCTTTCTGAGCCTTGGTCAGGCTCTCGGGCGGCTCGGTAATATCATGGAGCAGCCTGACTGTCGCCTCGATCTCGGCGATCTCGGCATCCGTGAACTCGCGGTCGGCGCGAGCGAAACTGGCGATGGTGCGCGAGCTGATCGGCCCATGCGAAACCGTCACCCCAAAGGTCAAGCCGTGATTCGCGGCATCAGCCAGGATGTTGAACGGGTCAGGGATGGGCAAGGCAGACCAGCGGCAGGACCCGACCGTCGAAAAGCCCCAGGCAATCGTTGGGTCACGCAGCGCATAACCGTTCTGGGAATAGAAATCGGACCATTCCTGCGCGTAGGTCTGAAACTGCATCAGCGGCGCGGCGAAACGAATATGCAGACCGACAAAATAACCGGACTGGGCAAACCTGCCCAGTTTCGTCAGTCCGGCGTTGATATCGGCGCGTGGGGACATGGCTTTTTAGACAAATTGCTTTCGAATGCGTCAACCTGGAAAATAGCATGGCTGAATTTTGTTTCCAGCGCGTTAACAGCAAAGCGCCATCGCAAGAAAACAATTCTTTCATGACGTAGCGTCAGCGTTCGTTAATCAGTGCCCGTATTTATGTATGCTCAAATAAGATTCACGCGCAAAAGGCCCATTCAGACGCGAAAAAGCCCCGCCAGCGAACTGACGGGGCCATGCAATGCCGGTTGCGGCAGATCGCTTATTCGTCGTCGGCCGCCATCTCGGCGTCCAGACGCGCACGGTCGGCAGCGCCTTTCGCCTCGGGATCGCGGTCAACCAGCTCGATGATCGCCATCGGCGCCATGTCGCCATAGCGGAAACCGGCCTTCAGGATGCGAACGTAGCCGCCCTGACGGTCCTTGTAACGCTCGCCCAGAACCTCGAACAGCTTGGCGACGTGGATGTCCTGCTTCAGCTGAGCGTCGGCCTGACGGCGGGCGTGCAGATCGCCGCGTTTGGCCAGCGTGATCAGCTTCTCGACGATCGGACGCAGTTCCTTGGCCTTGGGCAGGGTCGTCTTGATCTGCTCGTGCTCGATCAGCGAGCCGGCCATGTTGGCGAACAGCGCCTTGCGGTGTTCGTGGGTGCGGTTGAGGCGGCGGTAGCCACGGGCGTGACGCATGATAATCTCCTATGACGTCTTTTGCTTTGTCCGGCAGCCCATGCGTGCGGGCCGCTCTCCTTGGGGCGGGATGCCCGGGTGGCGGGGACCGAAGCCCCCGCCGAAAGATCAGAACTGGTCGTCGAAACGCTTGGCCAGATCCTCGATGTTCTCCGGCGGCCAATCGACCACGTCCATCCCGAGATGCAGGCCCATGCCCGAAAGCACTTCCTTGATCTCGTTCAGAGACTTGCGGCCGAAGTTCGGGGTCCGCAGCATCTCGGCCTCGGTCTTCTGGATCAGGTCGCCGATATAGACGATGTTGTCGTTCTTCAGGCAGTTGGCCGAACGGACCGACAGCTCCAGCTCGTCGACCTTCTTCAGCAGGCGCGGATCGAATTCCAGACCGTCGTCGCTGTCCTGGCGGGTCGCCGATTCGGGCTCGTCGAAGTTGACGAAGACCGACAACTGATCCTGAACGATGCGCGCGGCATAGGCCACGGCGTCCTCAGGGGTCAGCGAGCCGTCCGTCTCGATCTTCATGGTCAGCTTGTCGTAATCCAGAACCTGGCCCTCGCGGGTGGGCTGGACCTCGTAGCTGACGCGCTTGACCGGCGAGAAGATGGCGTCGATCGGGATCAGGCCGATGGGCGCATCCTCGGGGCGGTTCTTGTCGGCGGCGACATAACCCTTGCCCGTCTGAACGGTCAGCTCCATGTTCAGCTCAGCCCCGTCATCCAGATGGCAGATGACGTGCTCGCGGTTCAGAATCGTGATGCCAGCGGTTTCCTGGATGTCGCCAGCCTTGACCTCGCCCGGGCCCTTGGCCGAGAGCGTCAGGCGCTTGGGGCCTTCGACGTCCATCTTCAGCGTCACGCCCTTGAGGTTCAGCACGATGTCGGTCACGTCCTCGCGGACACCGGCGACGCTGCTGAATTCGTGCAGGACGTTGTCCATCTGGACCGAGGTGATGGCGGCGCCTTGCAGCGACGACAGCAGCACACGGCGCAGCGCATTCCCGAGCGTCAGGCCGAAACCCCGCTCGAGCGGTTCGGCGACCAGGGTCGCGGTCCGGGTCGCATCGGCGCCCGGCTTGACGACCAACTGGGTCGGCTTGATCAGTTCGGCCCAATTCTTGTGGATCATGGGTTTGCCTCCATACCTGTTCCCGACCCATGACCGTGGCCGGAAACGCCCGAGGTTAAATGCGAAAATCCGGCCCGCGCGAAAGGACGCGCGAACCGGTCATTGATGATCCGAAATCAGACGCGCCGACGTTTGGGCGGGCGGCAGCCGTTATGGGCGATGGGCGTCACGTCACGGATGGCCGTGATGTTGAAACCAACCGCGGCCAGAGCGCGCAGAGCCGATTCGCGGCCCGAGCCAGGGCCCTGAACTTCGACTTCCAGCGTGCGGACGCCGTGTTCCTGCGCCTTGCGGCCCGCGTCTTCGGCGGCCATCTGCGCGGCATAGGGGGTCGATTTGCGCGAACCCTTGAAGCCCATCGTCCCAGCCGAGGACCACGCAATCGCGTTGCCCTGGACGTCCGAAATCAGGATCTTGGTGTTGTTGAAGCTCGAATTCACATGAGCAACGCCAGCGGCGATGTTCTTGCGTTCCTTGCGCTTCATGCGGGTCTTGTCACGTGCCATGTCGCTGCCCCCTTACTTCTTCTTGCCGGCGATCGGCTTGGCCGGGCCCTTGCGGGTGCGGGCATTGGTGTGGGTGCGCTGGCCGCGAACCGGCAGGCCGCGACGGTGACGCAGACCGCGATACGAACCCAGATCCATCATGCGCTTGATGTTCATCTGGACTTCGCGGCGCAGGTCGCCTTCGACGGTCAGGTTTGCGTCGATGTATTCGCGGATCGACAGAACTTCGGCATCCGACAGCTCGTTCACGCGGCGCGTGCGGTCAATGCCGGTCGCTTCGCAGATCTGTTCGGCGAACATGTCACCGATGCCGTGGATGTAGGTCAGAGCGATGGGGACGCGTTTCCCCGTCGGAATGTTGACGCCAGCAATACGTGCCACGCGTTATCCTTTTCAGTTGCGGTTCCGTAACGCCGGAACCTTTTTTCACAACGCAAGGCCCGAAAGCCTAGCCTTCGGGCCAATCGATGGGCCACTCGCGTGATGCGGGTGATTCTCTTGCGAGATGCTGACCGTTAATGTCCGGCAGGCCGAACGTCAACCCTGCCCGTCAGGAATGGTCCAGAATCGAAGCGATCTGCGAGGCGACCTCGTCCATCGCCGCCATCCCGTCGACCGACCGCAGATCGCCCTTGGCATAGTAATAACCGATCAGAGGGGCAGTCTTCTTGTAGTATTCACGAAGACGGTCCGAAAAGACCTCGGGCGTGTCGTCACGGCGCACGGGTTCGCCCGCAGCGGCCGATTGCTCGGCGCGCTTGACGATACGACCGACAAGGGCCTCGTCATCGACACGCAGCTCGATCACCGCGTCCAGGCTGTTGCCCGTCTCGGCCAGCAGCGCGCCAAGCGCGTCGGCCTGGGCCAACGTGCGGGGGAAGCCGTCGAAAATGAAGCCCTTGCCGCCCTTTTCAAGCTGCTCGCGAATCAGACCGATGACGATCTCATCGGTGACAAGCTCGCCCCGGTCCATGACCTCGGCCACGCGCTTGCCCATCTCGGTCCCCGAGGAACGGGCGGCGCGCAGCATGTCGCCGGTGGACAGCTGGACCAAGCCCCGCTCGTCCACAAGGCGCTTGGCCTGCGTGCCCTTGCCCGCACCCGGAGGCCCGAGAAGAATGATGTTGATCGTCATGGCTGTCCCCCTCAGCTACCCGTTCCGGGCTGATCTGTCGTTTTCCGCTCAGCGGCGCGACGGTGCGCGCCGCGGCTTCGCGGTTCCCGGCTTACGTTTACCACGCAGCTGGGATTTCTCAATCAGACCCTCGTATTGGTGGGCCAGAAGATGGCTTTGGACCTGGTTGATCGTGTCCATCGTGACCGAGACCACGATCAGCACCGACGTGCCCCCCAGATAGACCGGGATCGAGAACTGGTCGCGCAGCACCTCGGGCAGAAGACAGACCGCCGCCAGATAGGCCGAGCCGATCACCAGGATGCGGTTGACGACGTAATCCAGGTAATCCTGCGTCCGCTTGCCCGGACGGATGCCGGGAATGAACCCGCCCTGGTTCTTCAGGTTCTCGGCCACGTCATCGGTCTTGAACGACACGTTCTGCGTATAGAAATACGTGAAGAAGATGATCATGGCTGCGAAGAACAGCAGGTAAAGCGGCTGTCCGGGGCCGAAATAGGCCAGAACCAGCGACATGACCGGACCCGTCTCGTTGCCCGAGAAGGTCGAGATCGTGATCGGCAGCAGCAGAAGCGAGCTGGCAAAGATCGCCGGGATCACGCCCGCCGGGTTCACCTTGACCGGCAGATGGCTGGACTGGCCGTCATAGACCTTCATGCCGACCTGGCGCCGGGGATACTGGATGCGGATCTTGCGAAGCGCGCGCTCCATGAAGACCACGAAAGCGATGATGCCGATCAGGCCGAAGATCACGAACAGGATCACCGGCGTCGAGATGACGCCCGTGCGGCCCTGCTGGAAGAAGGTCGCCAGCGCGGCCGGGATCTCGGCCAGGATGCCGACGAAGATGATCAGCGAAATGCCATTGCCGACGCCGCGCGCGGTGATCTGCTCGCCCAGCCACATCAGGAACATGGTGCCGCCGACCAGCGTGATCACGACCGAGGCCTGAAAGAACAGGCCGGGGTCATGCGCCAGACCGCCCGCCTCGAGGCTGCGCGCCAGACCATAGGCCTGGAACAGCGCCAGAAGCACGGTGCCATAGCGGGTATATTGGTTGATCTTCTTGCGGCCCTGCTCGCCCTCTTTCTTGAGCTGTTCAAGCGAGGGAACCATCGAGGTCAGCAGCTGCACGATGATCGAGGCCGAGATATAGGGCATGATCCCCAGGGCGAAGACGCCCATCCGGCCAAGCGCGCCGCCGGTGAACATCGACAACATGCCGCCGATGCCGGTCTGGGCCTGCTCCATGAAGGTCCGCAGCGCGGCCCCGTCGATGCCGGGAACCGGGATGTAGGTCCCGACCCGATACATGATCAGAAGCCCGATCGTGAACCAGATCCGCTGGCGAAGTTCCGTGGCCCTGCCAAGCTGACCCCAGGAGAGGTTCGCGGCCATCTGTTCTGCGGCTGACGCCATATGAAGTCCGTCCCGTGTCATGACAGCGCCGCCGACCCATTTCCGGGGACCGGCGGCGCCAGAAAACCTGAATGCTATCTATGGGGCAGTCGCGCCCCGTTCAACAGCTTATTCGGCCGCCGCTGCTTCGGCAGGCAGTTGCACCTTGCCGCCCAGCTTCTCGACCGCTTCGACGGCGGCTTTCGACGCGCCGGTGACGGTGATGGTCAGACCGGCCTTCAGCTCGCCCTTGGCCAGCAGACGGATGCCGTCCAGCTTGCGGCGCACCAGACCCGAAGCGACCAGCGCGTCTTCGGTCAGTTCGGCCTTGGCGTCGATCTTGCCCGCGTCGATGAAGCCCTGGATCTGGCCCAGGTTCACCACGGCGAAGGTCTTGGCGTTCGGCGCGGTAAAGCCGCGCTTGGGCAGACGACGATACAGCGGCATCTGGCCGCCTTCGTAACCGTTCAGCGCGACGCCCGAACGCGATTTCTGGCCCTTGATACCACGGCCGGCGGTCTTGCCCTTGCCGGAGCCGGGACCACGCGCAACGCGTTTCTTCTTGCGATTCGCGCCTTCGTTGTCGCGGATTTCATGCAGTTTCATATCGCTTCTCCTTTGCCGGACACGCCCCCGAAGCGAACAGGGCGGACGCGGCTTCTCTTGCTTGTTCTTGCACGCCCCTTGGCGCACCGGCCGCCTATACCCAAAGCGCGCCCGCCTTTCAAGCCGGGTCCCGCGACGCGCACACCGTCTTGTGTCTTGAGCCGCCCGCGGGCGCCGGTAAGTCAGACGCTCAGATTGCCCTAGGGGTTCACCATGCGCCTTACCCTTTTCTCCGCCGCCCTGACGCTTGCCGCGCTAGGCGCGACCTCGGCCTCGGGCGAGCCGACGCTTTGCACCGCGCGGATCAACGACCGCGACACGGTGCTGGGCTATGACACGGCCGAGCCGGGCCTGTCGCGCAATTTCAGCCGGCGCGAGCGGCTGGCCACGCGTTGGGGCGCGCATGACTGCCCCAGCTATGTCGTCATGCGCGCACTGACGCCGGAATTGTCGGACGACCAGCGCCGCCCCTTCTGCCTGCGCTTCGACGAGGCGACGAATTCCGTGATGGGCTACGATCTGGGCGAACGCGACGCCTGGGGCCGGTGCGAGGCGCGCAGGGCCTCGCTCTGCGAACGGGTAAACCACACGCGGTCGGTCGCGGGGTCGCTGACATCGGCGGCGGGGCGCGGCGCGATGGCGGGGCTCGAGGCGCTGCCAGACGGGTCGGGTGCCGTGATCCTCAGCGGCAGCGGCAATGCGGTGTCCAGCGCGCTGACCTCGCTTGGCGGGGCGGCGGCGACGGCGGCGGGCAGTCCGGCGCTGGTTGCGGGCGCCGCGATCAGCCTGGTGGCGGTCGGCGGTGCGGTCTATGCCTGCCGCGACCGAGACTGATTCCTCAGCCGGATCGGAAACGAAAAACGCCCCGCATCGCTGCGGGGCGTTTTCAGGTCAGGCCCGATGGATCAGGCCTTTTCCTCGATGATCGTCACCAGATGCGGGATCTTGGCGACCATGCCGCGGATCGAAGGCGTGTCCTCCAGCTCGCGGGTGCGGTTCATCTTGTTCAGGCCCAGACCTTTCAGCGTCTCACGCTGGATGGCGGGGCGGCGGATCGGGCTGCCGATCTGCTTGACGACGATGGTTGCCATGCGCCTGTCTCCTTACGCTTCGACGGCTTCTTGAGCCGGCTTGTTGTCCTGCGGCAGGATGTCGGCCACTTTCTTGCCGCGGCGTGCCGCGACCGAACGGGGGCTCGATTCCTTCTTCAGGCCATCAAGCGTCGCACGGATCATGTTGTAGGGGTTCTGCGAACCCTGCGACTTGGCGACGACGTCCTGAACGCCCAGCATCTCGAACACGGCGCGCATCGGGCCGCCTGCGATGATACCGGTACCCGGAACGGCGGTGCGCATGATCACCTTGCCCGCGCCGTGGCGGCCTTCGATGTCATGGTGCAGCGTGCGGCCGTCGCGCAGCGGGACGCGGATCATGTTGCGCTTGGCCTGCTCGGTCGCCTTGCGGATGGCTTCCGGCACTTCTTTGGCCTTGCCCTTGCCGAAACCGACGCGGCCGCGCTGATCGCCCACGACAACCAGAGCCGCAAAGCCGAAGCGCTTGCCACCCTTGACCGTTTTCGACACGCGGTTGATCGCGACAAGGCGATCCTGGAACTCCGGGGTTTCCTCGCGCTCTTCGCGGCGGCCCCGGCGGTTGTCACGTTCTGCCATAAGGCATTCCTTCATATGGTGGCGCGCCCGTCGGGCGGCCGTTTCATCCGATCCTGGTGGACACCCGCAAGAGCCATCCCCGGATCATCGGGGCGGCGCCCGAAGACGCCGCCCGCAAGATCAGAACTTCAGGCCACCTTCACGGGCAGCGTCGGCCAGAGCCTTCACCTTGCCGTGGAAGATGAAGCCGCCGCGGTCGAACACGACCTCCTCGACGCCGGCGGCTTTCGCACGCTCGGCAATCGCGGCGCCGATCTTGGCTGCGGCTTCGACGTTGTTCTTGCCGACCAGGCCGAAATCCTTCTCCAGCGTGCTGGCCGAAGCCACGGTCACGCCGTTCAGATCGTCGATGATCTGAACCGAGATGTTCTTCGACGAACGATGAACCGAAAGCCGCGGACGGCCGTTCGACATCGCTTTCAGCTTGTTCCGAACGCGCAGGCGGCGCTTCTGGAACAGCTCTTGCTTTTTCAGTGCCATTTCTCGCGCCCCTTACTTCTTCTTGCCTTCCTTGCGGAAGACGAACTCGCCCTTGTAGCGGATGCCCTTGCCCTTGTAGGGCTCGGGGCGGCGCCACTCGCGGATGTTCGCTGCAACCTGACCAACAAGCTGCTGGTCGATGCCTTCCACAACGATTTCGGTCTGCTTCGGGGCCGTGATCGTGACGCCCTCGGGCACCTCGAAGTTCACGTCATGCGAATAGCCCAGAGCCAGCTTCAGGACATTGCCCTGCATGTTGGCACGGTAGCCGACGCCCTGGATTTCCAGCTCTTTCTTGAACCCGGTGGACACGCCCACGGTCAGGTTCTCGATCATCGAGCGGGTCATGCCCCATTGCTGGCGGGCACGCTTGGACGTGCCGCGCGGCTTCACCGAAACCGAGCCCTCTTCGAGGACCAGGTCCACATCGTCGGTCGCCGTGAAGCTGCGGGTGCCTTTCGGCCCTTTCACTTCGATGGTCTGACCCTTGATCTCGGCCGTCACGCCCTTGGGCAGTTCGACCGGCTTCTTACCAATCCGAGACATTCCGCCCTCCTTAGAACACGGTGCAGAGGACTTCGCCGCCAACATTGGCGTTGCGAGCCGCTGCATCCGACATGACGCCCTTGGGGGTCGAGACGATCGAGACGCCCAGACCCTGACGGACCTGCGGGATTTCCTTGGCGCCGGCGTAAACGCGGCGGCCAGGCTTCGAGACACGCGACAGCTCGCGGATAACCGGAGTGCCGTCGTGGTATTTCAGACCGATTTCCAGCTCTTTATGGCCGGATTCGGTCGTCACTTCGTCATAGCCGCGGATGTAGCCTTCGCTTTTCAGCACATCCAGGACCCAGGCGCGCAGCTTGCTGGCCGGGGTGCGGACGGTCGATTTGCCGCGCATCTGAGCGTTGCGGATGCGGGTCAGCATATCGCCGAGAGGATCGTTCATCATCTTGTGTGCCCCCTTACCAGCTGGACTTGACCAGGCCGGGGATCTGACCTTGCGAGCCGAGCTCGCGCAGCATGATCCGCGACAGTTTCAGTTTGCGGTAATACGCATGCGGACGACCGGTCAGTTGGCACCGGTTGTGCAGACGCGTCGCCGACGAGTTGCGCGGCAGTTCGGCCAGCTTCAGCGAAGCCTTGAACCGCTCTTCCATCGGCAGGGACTGGTCGTTGATGACTTCTTTCAGCGAAGCGCGCTTCGCCGCGTATTTCTGGACCAGGCGCTCGCGCTTCTTCTCGCGCTCGACCATCGATTTCTTTGCCATATCTTCTTTCCCTCCGCGATCAGGCGCTGAACGGCATGTTGAAATGCTTCAACAGCGCTTTCGCTTCCGCGTCGGTCTTCGCGTTGGTGCAGATGATGATGTCCATCCCCAGAACTTCGTCGACCTTGTCGAAGTTGATCTCCGGGAACACGATGTGCTCTTTCAGGCCCATGGCGTAGTTGCCACGGCCATCGAACGAGGTCGCCTTCACGCCGCGGAAGTCGCGGACGCGCGGCAGCGCGATGTTGATCAGGCGATCCAGGAACTCGTACATGCGGTCGCCGCGCAGCGTGACCTTGCAGCCAAGCGGCATCTCCTCACGGACGCGGAAGCCGGCGATCGACTTCTTGGCATGCGTGATGACGGCCTTCTGACCGGCGATCAGCGACAGCTCTTCAGCCGCCTGCTTCACCTTCTTGGTGTCCTTGACGGCCTCGCCGACGCCCATGTTCAGGACGATCTTGTCCAGACGCGGGATCTGCATGTCGTTCTTGTAGCCGAACTCTTCCTTGAGCGCGGCGCGGATCGTGTCGCGGAACTGCTGGCGCAGACGCGGCGTGTATTTGGTTGCGTCCAGCATCAGATCACGTCTCCCGTGGTCTTGGCGAAGCGGACCTTCTTGCCGTCTTCCTCGCGGAAGCCGACGCGCGTCGCTTTGCCGTTCTTGTCCATCAGCGCGAGGTTCGACAGGTCGATCGGCATCGCCTTCGGCATGCGGCCGCCCTGGCTGGTCTGGGTCTGGCGCTGGTGGCGGATGGCGATGTTGATGCCGTCCACGACAGCCTTGTTCTCTTTCGGGAACACGGCCGTGATCTCACCCTGCTTGCCCTTGTCCTTGCCGGCCAGCACGACGACCTTGTCGCCCTTTTTCAGCTTGGCAGCCATTACAGCACCTCCGGAGCAAGCGAGATGATCTTCATGAAGTTCTTCGCACGCAGCTCTCGCACGACCGGCCCGAAGATACGGGTGCCGACCGGCTCGCCCTGGTTGTTCAGGATGACGGCGGCGTTGCGATCGAAGCGGATCGAGGTGCCGTCTTCACGGGTGACCTCTTTCGCGGTGCGGACGACGACGGCCTTGCGGACGTCACCTTTCTTGACCCGGCCCCGCGGGATGGCTTCCTTGACGGACACGACGATGATGTCGCCCACCGACGCATAGCGACGGTGCGAACCACCCAGGACCTTGATGCACTGAACCCGGCGAGCGCCGGAGTTGTCAGCAACATCCAGATTGGTCTGCATCTGGATCATTTGGTTTCTCCCGACCTTTGGAGACTGCCTGTCGCAGCCCCAGGGTTTCGATCATTTCTGATCTGTGATGATGGACTTACGCGGTAGCCGCTTCGTCCGTCAGGACAGTCCAGCGTTTCGTCTTCGAGATCGGCGCGCATTCGATGATGCGAACGGTGTCACCGACCTTGAACTGGTTCTGCGCGTCATGCGCGCGGTATTTCTTGGACGAGCGAACCGTCTTTTGCAGCAGCGGGTGCTTGAAGCGGCGCTCGACCAGGACGGTCACGGTCTGCTCGTTCTTGTCCGAGACGACACGGCCTTGCAGGATACGTTTGGGCATGGACCGGGCCTCCTCAGTTCGACGCCGCGGCTTCGGCCGCTTTCTGGTTCAGGATCGTCTTGACGCGAGCAACGTCGCGGCGGACGGCGCGCATGCGCGCGGTGCTTTCAAGCTGCCCGGTGGCCTGCTGGAAGCGCAGGTTGAAGGCCTCTTTCTTCAGCGCAACCAGCTGGTCTTTCAGCTGGTCGGGCGTCTTCGACTTCAGTTCTTTGGCGTCCATGACGCGTCTTCCTTTCAACATCACCGGAGAGCCCCTGTTTCACAGGGCCACCCTGATTCCGGTGGAGTTTCGTGATGAAGGCCTGCCCATACAGGCCGAAAGCCCGTTTGGCAACCCCTTTAGGGGCGCGTGGCCCCAATGCGAAACCCCGCCGGTTTCCCGGCGGGGTCCGTCAGCGTCCTGGCCCCTTGCGAGGCCGGGAAATCACCAGTCTTCGCGGGCGACGATGCGCGTCTTGATCGGCAGTTTCATCGCACCAAGGCGCAGGGCCTCACGGGCGATGACGTCATTGACGCCGTCGATCTCGAACATGATCCGGCCCGGGTGGACGCGGGCGGCCCAGAAATCGACCGAGCCCTTGCCTTTACCCATCCGAACCTCGGTGGGCTTCGACGAGACCGGGACATCCGGGAAGATCCGGATCCAGACGCGGCCCTGACGTTTCATGTGGCGCGTGATCGCGCGGCGAGCCGCCTCGATCTGGCGCGCGGTCACACGCTCGGGTTCGGTCGCCTTCAGGGCGAACGAGCCAAAGTTCAGGTCGAACCCGCCCTTGGCTTCGCCGTGGATGCGGCCCTTGTGCTGTTTGCGGAACTTCGTCCGTTTCGGTTGCAGCATCTGTTCTACTCCTTACCGAGCGTCGCGGTCGCGGCGCGGGCCACGGGGCGCAGGGCCTTCCTGAGCCTCGGCGGCGCGACGATCGCGGGCCTGCGGATCATGTTCCATGATCTCGCCCTTGAAGATCCACACCTTCACGCCGATGATCCCGTAGGGGGTCGTGGCTTCGGACAGTGCATAATCGATATCCGCGCGCAGCGTGTGCAGCGGCACACGGCCTTCGCGATACCATTCGGTACGCGCGATCTCGGCGCCGCCAAGGCGGCCTGCCACGTTCACACGGATGCCCAGGGCGCCCATGCGCATCGCGTTCTGCACGGCGCGCTTCATGGCACGACGGAAGGACACGCGGCGCTCAAGCTGCTGTGCGATCGACTCGGCCACCAGCTGCGCATCGACTTCGGGCTTGCGCACTTCGACGATGTTCAGGTGCAGCTCGCTGTCGGTGAAGTTCGCCAGCTTCTTGCGCAGGGTCTCGATATCGGCGCCTTTTTTGCCAATGATCACGCCGGGACGGGCTGCGTGGATCGTGACGCGGCACTTCTTGTGCGGACGCTCGATGATCACGCGGCTGACGCCGGCCTGCTTGGCTTCCTTGTGGATGAAGTCCCGGATCTTCAGGTCTTCAAGCAGCAGGTTACCGTAATCCTTGTCGTCGGCGTACCAGCGGCTGTCCCAGGTGCGGTTGACCTGGAGGCGCATGCCGATCGGATTGACCTTCTGACCCATTACGCTTGCTCCTCGACTTGGCGCACCTTGATGGTGATTTCCGAAAACGGCTTCATGATCTTGCCGAACCGGCCACGTGCCCGCGGACGGCCACGCTTCATCACCAGGTTCTTGCCGACCCAGGCTTCGGCGACGATCAGGTTATCGACGTCAAGGCCGTGGTTGTTCTCGGCATTCGCGATGGCCGACTGAAGGCATTTCTTCACGTCGCCAGCGATGCGCTTGTGCGAGAAGGTCAGGTCGGCCAGAGCCTTGTCGACCTTCTTGCCACGGATCAGCTGAGCCACGAGGTTCAGCTTCTGCGGCGAGGTGCGAAGCATCTTCGTCTTGGCGAAGGCCTCGTTCTCCGCCACGCGGCGCGGATTGTTTTCCTTACCCATGACGATTACTTCCTCTTGGCTTTCTTGTCCGCGGCGTGACCGTAATAGGTGCGCGTGGGCGAATATTCACCGAATTTCTGACCGATCATCTCTTCGGTGACGTTCACGGGGATGTGCTTCTGCCCGTTATAGACGCCGAAGGTCAGGCCGACGAATTGCGGCAGGATGGTCGAACGACGCGACCAGATCTTGATGACGTCGGACTTGCCCGACTCGCGAGCCTTTTCCGCCTTCTTGAGCACATAGGCGTCAACAAAGGGGCCCTTCCAAACAGAACGTGCCATGGCTTAACGCCCCTTCTTCTTCGCGTGACGCGACCGCAGGATGTACTTGTCGGTCGCCTTGTTGCTGCGAGTCTTCTTGCCCTTGGTGTCCTTGCCCCAGGGCGTGACCGGCGTCCGGCCACCCGAGGTGCGGCCCTCACCACCACCATGCGGGTGGTCGATCGGGTTCATGGCGACGCCGCGGACGCTCGGGCGGATGCCCTTGTGGCGGTTGCGGCCCGCTTTACCAAGGTTCTGGTTCGAATGGTCGGCATTCGACACGGCGCCGATGGTCGCCATGCATTCCTGACGGACCATGCGCAGCTCGCCCGAGGACAGGCGGATCTGGGCGTAGCCACCGTCGCGGCCGACGAACTGGGCATAGGTGCCAGCCGAACGCGCGATCTGGCCGCCCTTGCCGGGCTTCAGTTCGACGTTGTGGACGATCGTGCCGATCGGCATGCCGCTGAAGGGCATGGCGTTGCCGGGCTTCACGTCAACCTTGGCGCCGGCGACGACCTTGTCGCCAACGGCCAGACGCTGCGGAGCCAGGATATAGGCCTGCTCGCCGTCTTCGTATTTCACCAGCGCGATGAAGGCGGTGCGGTTGGGATCGTATTCGATCCGCTCGACGACTGCCGCGATGTCGAACTTGGTGCGTTTGAAATCGACGATGCGATACAGGCGCTTGGCGCCCCCGCCCTTGCGGCGCATCGTGATCCGTCCGGTGTTGTTCCGGCCCCCGTTCTTCGTCAGACCCTCGGTGAGGGACTTGACGGGGCGGCCTTTCCAAAGCTCCGAACGGTCGATCAGAACCAGCCCGCGCTGGCCAGGCGTCGTCGGTTTATACGACTTCAATGCCATCTTTCTGTCTTCCGTTGCTTTGAACCGAAATGGTCCGTTTCAGTCAAAAGATCAGCGGCCCCGGATGAACCGGGGCCGCAGATTCGCGCCCTACTATCAGAGACCCGTGGTCACGTCGATAGTGCTGCCCGCTTCCAGCGTGACATAGGCTTTCTTCACGTCGCTGCGGCGACCGGGCTGACCGCGGAAACGCTTGGTCTTGCCCTTGGTGATGGTGGTGTTGACCGCCTTCACCTTGACACCGAACAGGGCCTCGACCGCATCCTTGATCTGCGGCTTGGAGGCGTCCTTGGCGACCTGGAAGACAACACCGTTGTTCTCCGAGGTCATCGTGGCCTTTTCGGTGATGATCGGCTTGACGATCACGTCGTAATGTTCAGCTTTCGCGCTCATTTCAGGCGAGCCTCCAGAGCTTCGACACCGGCCTTCGTGATCACCAGCGTGTCACGCTTGAGGATGTCATACACATTCGCGCCCATCGACGGCAGGATGTCCACGCCTTCGAGGTTGCGGGCGGCACGGGCAAAGCCCTCGTTCACTTCGGCGCCGTCGATGACCAGAACGCGCTTCCAGCCGTTTTCCTTGACGGCCTTGGCGACGGCCGAGGTCTTGGCGTCGGCGAGGTTAAGATCCTCGACGATGACCAGTTCACCCGCGGTGGCTTTCGCCGACAGCGCATGACGCAGGCCAAGCGCACGGACCTTCTTGGGCAGGTCGAAAGCGTGCGAACGCGGGGTCGGGCCCTTGTAGACGCCGCCGTGACGGAAGATCGGGGCCTTCTTGGAACCGTGGCGTGCGCCGCCGGTGCCCTTCTGGCGATAGATCTTCTTGGTCGAGTAGCTGACGTCCGACTTGCCCAGGACCGAGTGCGTGCCGGCCTGCGCCTTGGCGCGCTGCCAGCGGACGACGCGCTGCAGGATGTCGCCGCGCGGCTCCAGCCCGAAGATCTCGTCGGCCAGCTCGATCGACCCGGCCTTGCCGGAGTCCAGCTTGATCACATCGAGTTTCATTACTTGTCTCCTTCGGGCGCGGCGTCAGCACCATCCGAAGCCTGGGCCTCGCTCAGCGCGGCCTCCTGCTCGGCGGCTGCGGCTTCCTCGGCGGCCTTGCGGGCGGCTTCTTCCTCGGCAGCGGCCTGATTGGCAGCTTCCTCGGCCAGACGCTTGGCTTCCTCGGCGGCGGATTTCAGGGCGGCGGGATAGATCACGTTCTCGGGCGTCGGTTTCTTGACCGCGTCCTTGATCGTGACCCAGCCCCCTTTCGAGCCCGGAACCGAGCCCTTGACCATGATCAGGCCACGGTCGGCATCGGTCTTGACGACCTGCAGGTTCTGCGTGGTGACGCGGACGGCACCCAGGTGACCCGCCATCTTCTTGCCCTTGAACACCTTGCCGGGGTCCTGGCACTGGCCGGTCGAACCGTGCGAACGGTGGCTGATCGACACGCCGTGCGAGGCGCGCAGACCGCCAAAGTTGTGACGCTTCATGGCGCCCGCGAAACCCTTACCGATCGAGGTGCCGGCGATGTCCACGAACTGACCCGCGAAGTAGTGGTCAGCCGTGATTTCCTCACCGACATTGATCAGGTTTTCTTCAGCCACGCGGAATTCCGCGATCTTGCGCTTGGGCGCGACCGAGGCCTTGGCAAAGTGACCGCGCATCGCGGCGGTCGTGCGCTTGGCCTTGGCGGCACCGGCGCCCAGCTGAACGGCGGTATAGCCGTCAACAGCGGCAGTGCGCTGAGCGACGACTTGCAGACCGTCCAGTTGCAGAACGGTAACGGGGACCTGGCGGCCGTCCTCGAGGAACAGACGCGTCATGCCCAGTTTCTTGGCGATTACACCAGTACGCAGCATGATGGCCTCCTTACACCTTGATCTCGACATCCACGCCGGCGGCGAGGTCGAGCTTCATCAGGGCGTCCACGGTCTGGGGCGTGGGATCGACGATGTCCAGCAGACGCTTGTGGGTACGGATTTCCCACTGGTCACGCGATTTCTTGTCGATGTGCGGGCCGCGCAGAACGGTGAATTTCTCGATCTTGTTCGGCAGCGGGATCGGGCCGCGAACGGTCGCACCGGTGCGCTTGGCGGTGTTGACGATCTCTTGGGTGCTGGCGTCCAGCACGCGATAGTCAAACGCCTTCAGGCGGATGCGGATATTCTGACTTTGCATCGTCACATCCCTCTTGCGGGGAGTTCCAGTCGAGAGGCTGACATCGCACCGCGCGGCGCCAGCATCGGACCGTGTATAAATCGCAAGGCCGCCCCTTGTGACGGGCGGCCCGTGCGAAACCCGTCGATTCTTGCGGATCGACGGCGATGGCGGCTTATGCAAAATGTCGGACGATCCGTCAAGCGGTGATAGCAGCCATCAGCGTTCGGCCAGACGAACCCCGTCCGCAAGGATGGCCGAACCCATGCCCCAGCCCGAAACGACGACCAGCGTCCCCGGTTGCAGTTGCTCTCGCAGCGGCGACGACAGATCGCAAATGCTGCTGAATAGGGGGCGCATTTCGGCAACACGCACGGGGTTCCGACAGCGCGCCGTGCTTCCTGCTCTGCCGTCCTCAATCGTAACGACCGCTTCGACACGATGCCCTGACAGCACGGCTGCGGCCAGCGGAAGTGTGCCTGTGCCCGCAGAGTAGCCGGCAAAGAGAGCCATGAGAAATGCCACCATGAAGCGGCCGAAATCCGCGAGGTGACGAGCGGGCATGGTTTTCGGCGTCGCCGGCCGCATCAATGCCAGAAACATCACGAAGGAAATCATGCCGCAGAGCAAAATCACGGCGAGGATACCGGGATAGCCCTGTGCCGATACGAGGGGCCAAAAGCCAAATGAGGTTGCAAAGATTGGGGCCATCGCGAAAAGCATCCACATCGTGGCTACGGCCTTTACCCATCCAGGCAGCCCGAGCTGCCCGCGCAGAATGGCATCCAGGCGCGTCATGACACCTCCTCACATTGAAAAAGGGCCGCCCTTGCGGACGGCCCCTCTGTCTGATGTCGCCAAGGATCAGGCGAGGATCTTCGAGACGACGCCTGCGCCGACGGTGCGGCCGCCTTCGCGGATGGCGAAGCGCAGTTTCTCTTCCATCGCGATCGGGGCGATCAGCTCGACCTCGAACTTCAGGTTGTCGCCCGGCATCACCATCTCGGTGCCTTCCGGCAGCTTCACGGTGCCCGTCACGTCCGTCGTGCGGAAGTAGAACTGCGGACGGTAGTTCGCGAAGAACGGCGTGTGGCGGCCGCCCTCTTCCTTGGTCAGGATGTAGGCCTCGGCCTCGAACTTCGTGTGCGGCTTCACCGAGCCGGGCTTGCACAGCACCTGGCCACGCTCGACGCCGTCACGGTCAACGCCGCGCAGCAGCGCGCCGATGTTGTCGCCAGCCTCACCGCGATCCAGCAGCTTGCGGAACATCTCGACGCCCGTGCAGGTGGTCTTGCGGGTGTCGCGGATGCCCACGATCTCCAGTTCGTCGCCGACGTTCACGGCGCCGCGCTCGATACGGCCGGTCACGACCGTGCCGCGGCCCGAGATCGAGAACACGTCCTCGATCGGCATCAGGAAGGGCTGGTCGATCGCACGCTCGGGGGTCGGGATGTAGCTGTCGACGGCGGCGATCAGCGCGCGGATCGAGTCCTCGCCGATGGCGTTGTCGCGGCCTTCCATCGCGGCCAGGGCCGAGCCCTTGATGATCGGAATGTCGTCGCCCGGGTAGTCGTAGCTGGACAGCAGCTCGCGCACTTCCATCTCGACCAGTTCCAGCAGCTCTTCGTCATCCACCTGGTCGACCTTGTTCAGGTAGACGACCATGTAGGGGATGCCGACCTGACGGCCCAGCAGGATGTGCTCGCGCGTTTGCGGCATCGGGCCGTCGGCGGCGTTCACGACCAGGATCGCGCCGTCCATCTGGGCGGCACCGGTGATCATGTTCTTCACGTAGTCGGCGTGGCCCGGGCAGTCCACGTGCGCGTAGTGGCGCGACTCGGACTCGTATTCCACATGCGCGGTCGAGATCGTGATCCCGCGGGCCTTCTCTTCGGGCGCGCCGTCGATCTGGTCATAGGCGCGGAACTCGCCGAAATACTTCGTGATCGCAGCCGTCAGCGTCGTCTTGCCGTGGTCAACGTGACCGATCGTGCCGATGTTGACGTGCGGTTTCGTCCGTTCAAACTTTGCCTTTGCCATCTGGGCCTCCTGGATACCACGGGGCATGGCTGAGACGGCCCCGGATTTGACGTGCGCTGCGATCTATAAGGGCACCGGGGAAAAATCAAGGGCAGGTTGTGCCCTTCGCGCAAGGCCCCGGCGGCACTGTGGCAATGGCGTGAAGGGCGGGCGAAAACAGGGGGCGAAAGCCGTCGGCCCGCCCCTGTTCACGTCATGCGAAGCGGTTGTCGCGCGGGAAGCCGCGCGGCGCCATGCGGCCCGCCGTGGCGCGCTTGCCCAGCCATTCGGTCAGGTCGGGTTCGTGCCGGGTCTTGCCCCCGCCCATCGGCCAGGACAGCCCCTCGGCCAGGCTCAGGCAGACCGCGTCCGACAGCCCGCCATCCTTGAACTTGAGCAGCCGCACGCCCTTGCCGCGCGCCATCTCGGGCAATTCGTCCAGCGGGAAGACCAGCAGCTTGCGGTTGTCACCCACGACGGCGACATGATCGCCCTTCACAGGCCGACACAGAAGCGCATCGCCGTTCAGCACCTGCTTGCCCGACCGCGTCTGCGCGAGGATGTCCGAGGCGCCCACGACGAACCCGTCACCCGCCTTCGAGGCGACCAGATAGCGGACCCCCTCGCGCCAGGGAAAGACGGTGATGATCTCGGCCTCGTTGGGCAGGTCGATCATCAGGCGCAGGGGCTCGCCCATGCCGCGCCCGCCGGGCAGGCCCACGGCGGGCAGCGTGTAGAACCGCCCGTTCGAGGCAAAGACGATCAGCTTGTCGGTCGTCTCGGCATGAAGGGCAAAGCCCGGCCCGTCGCCATCCTTGAACTTGAGTTCGGCATCCAGCGGCTGGTGGCCCTTCATCGCGCGGATCCAGCCCATCTTCGACAGGATCACGGTCAGCGGCTCGCGCTCGATCATCGAATCGAGGTCGATCGCGGGCGTCTCGGCGGCCTCGGCGATGGTGGTGCGGCGCTGCCCCTCGGGGTGGGACTTGCCGAAAGCATCGCGCACGCCTTTCAGCTCGTCCGTGATGCGCGCCCATTGCGCGCCCTCATCGGCCAGCATCGCCTCCAACGCGGTGCGTTCCTCAAGCAGGGCGTCGCGTTCGGCGCGCAGCTCGATCTCCTCGAGCTTGCGCAGCGCGCGCAGGCGCATGTTCAGGATCGCCTCGACCTGCACCTCGTTCAGCGCGAATTCGGCCATCATCACGGCCTTGGGGTCATCCTCGGTGCGGATGATCTCGATCACGCGATCAAGGTTCAGATAGGCGATCAGATAGCCTTCCAGCACCTCGAGCCGGGCGGCGATCTTGCCCAGCCGGTAGTTCGAGCGCCGCACCAGAACCTCGCGGCGGTGGTCCAGAAAGGCGCGCAGAACCTCCTTGAGGGAACAGACCTTGGGCACGCGGCCGTCGATCAGGACGTTCATGTTCAGGTTGAAACGGATCTCCAGATCGCTGGTCTTGAACAGCGCACCCATCAGCTGATCGGGGTCCACGCTGCGGGATTTCGGCTCCAGCACGATGCGGACATCCTCGGCGGATTCGTCGCGGATATCGGCCAGAATCGGGATCTTGCGGATCTGGATCAGCTCGGCCAGCCGCTCGATCAGCTTGGATTTCTGCACCTGATAGGGGATCTCGGTGACGACGACCTGCCACTGGCCGCGGCCCAGATCCTCGACCGACCAGCGCGCGCGCAGACGGAAGGCACCGCGGCCGGTGCGATAGGTCTCGGCCATGCTTTCGGCGGTCTCGACCAGAACGCCGCCGGTGGGGAAGTCGGGGCCCTTGATCAGCGCGGCCAGCGTGTCGTCGCGGGCGTCGGGCGACTTGATCAGATGCAGGCAGGCATCCACGACCTCGTGCAGGTTGTGGGGCGGGATGTTCGTGGCCATCCCCACCGCGATCCCCGAGGCGCCATTGGCCAAGAGGTTCGGGAAAGCCGAGGGCAGCACCACGGGTTCGGTCAGCGTGCCGTCGTAATTGGCGCGGTAATCGACCGAATCCTCGGCCAGACCGTCCATCAGCGCCTCGGATGCGGCGGCAAGGCGGGCCTCGGTGTAGCGGGCGGCGGCGGGGTTGTCGCCGTCGATGTTGCCGAAGTTCCCCTGGCCGTCCACCAGCGGGTAGCGCATGGCGAAATCCTGCGCCAGACGCGCCATCGCGTCATAGATCGCCGCATCGCCGTGGGGGTGGTAGTTCCCCATCACGTCGCCGGTGATCTTGGCCGATTTGCGGAACGGCCCGTTCGGCGCCAGCCGCAGTTCGCGCATCGCGTAAAGGATGCGGCGATGCACCGGCTTCAGCCCGTCGCGGGCGTCGGGCAGCGCGCGGTGCATGATCGTGGACAGCGCATAGGTCAGGTAACGCTCGCCGATCGCGCGGCTGAGCGGCTCTGACATCGTGCCCTTGGCGGCACCTTCGGCGGGGTCGGAAATCGGATCGTCTGACATGGCCCTTGGATAGGGCGCGGCGCGCGCCCGGTCCAGATCGAAAAGCGCCGATGGCCGGGCGCGGAACGGGACCGCGCGCTTGGCGTTGGGGGACGGGGCGGCTAAGGTCGCCGCGACGACGGGGGAATGCGCCGGTGATGTTCAGATTGTCCTTTCTTCTTCTGGCCACGATGGCAGGGATCTATGCCGCGATGATGCTCTTGGGCGGCGAGGACCTGCGCGCCGAACGCAGCGTGCCCGAGCCTGTCGCGGTCAGGCTGCCCGAACCGACACCCCAGCCCGAACCGACGCCCCAACCCGAAGCCGCGCCCCAGCCGCAGCAGGCCGCCGAGCCCCTGCCCCAGCCGCAGCAGACGCCCGAACAGGCACCCCGCTTTCCCGGCCCCGCGCTGGAAGCCTCGCCCGAATTCGCGGGCCGCGCGCCGCAGGCCGACACGCCCGCCCCCGCCGCGTCGGACAGCCCCGCCCTCTGGGTCACGGCCAGCCGCCTGAACATGCGTTCCGCGCCCAATGGCAGCGCAAGCGTGGTGACCGGCCTTGACGGCGGCACGCGGCTGGAGCCGCTGGCCCCCGCGCAGGACGGCTGGGTCAATGTCCGCGCGCCGGGCGGCCAGACGGGCTATGTCTCGGCGCAATTCGTCAGCGATCAACCGCAATGAGGCAGCCCGGACGGGTGCTGATCACGGGCTGCTCGTCCGGCATCGGACTGGATGCCGCGCGCCGCCTGCAAGCCGAGGGCTGGCAGGTCACAGCCACCTGCCGCCGCCCCGAGGACATCGCCGCCCGCCGGGCCGAGGGGATGGAGTGCCTGCCCCTCGATCTGGCCTGCGAGGACAGCGTGGCCGCCTGCGCCGAGGCGGTGCTGAAGGCCGGACCTCTGGACGCGCTGGTCAACAATGCGGCCTTCGCCCTGCCCGGCGCGGTCGAGGACATGCCGCGCGGCGCCCTGCGCGCCATCTTCGAGGTGAACCTGTTCGGCACCCATGACCTGACCCGCCACCTGATCCCGCATTTCCGCCAGGGGGGCGGGCGGATCGTCAACATCAGCTCGGTCCTGGGCCTCGTGGGCATCCCCTGGCGCGGCCCCTATGTCGCGACGAAATTCGCGCTGGAGGGGCTGACCGATGTCCTGCGCCTTGAAATGCACGGCACCCCCGTCCGCGTCATCCTGATCGAGCCCGGCCCGATCACCAGCCGCATCCGCGAGAACGCGATCCCGCATTTCGAACGATGGGTGGACTGGCAGGCCAGCCCCCGCGCCGACCAGTATCGCGCCAGCCTGCTGAAACGCCTTTATGGCCCGCCGGGAAAGGACCGATTCGAGCTGCCGCCCTCGGCCGTCAGCGACCGGATTCTGGCCGCCCTGACCGCACGCGACCCCGCGCCGCGCTATTATGTCACGGCGCCGACGCGGATTTCCGGTCTCGCAAGGCGGCTTCTGCCGACCCGCGCACTGGACTGGTTCGCGCGGCGGAACTAGGTTGGCCCGCGAAAGGCGGTCCCCCATGGCAGACAAACCCCTGTTTCTCGTGACCATCATCTCGATCGGAGTGGTCATGGCGATCCTGCTCACCGGCATCGGCGGCTTCGCCAAGGGCGGAGAGTTCAACCGCAAGCACGGCAACCGCATGATGCGCTGGCGCCTCTACGCACAGGCCGCGGCGATTGCGGTCCTGCTGCTCTTCGTGTGGTGGAGGGCGCGCTGATGGTCGTCCTGAACCGCATCTATACCCGCACCGGCGACAAGGGCGACACGGCCCTGTCCGATGGCAGCCGCGTGGCCAAGCACGACCCCCGCGTCGAGGCCTACGGCACCGTGGACGAGCTGAACGCGACGCTCGGCCTCTGCCGCCAGCACGCGACGGGCGAGATGGCGCAGCGCATCGCGGTGATCCAGAACGACCTCTTTGACCTTGGCGCGGACCTGTCGCGGCCGAACATGGCGGCGGACGATCAGGCGGGCTACCCGGTGCTGCGGATCATCGACGCACAGGTGACGCGCCTCGAGACCGAGATCGACGCCATGAATGCCCATCTCGAACCCTTGCGCAGCTTCATCCTGCCCGGCGGCTCGGCCTTGGCCGCCTATCTGCACCTGTCGCGCACGGTCGCGCGCCGGGCCGAACGCCGCGCCACGGAATTGCTGGCGGGCGGCGATGTGAACGGCGCGGCGATCCGCTATCTGAACCGCCTGTCCGACTGGCTGTTCGTCGCCTCGCGCGTGGCCAATGACAACGGCCAGGGCGATATCCTCTGGGTGCCCGGCGCCAGCCGTTAGCGCCGCGACCGGCCCCCTGCTGGTCGCAAACGCTGCGTCTTGCGTCATTTTTGCCCTGTTATCGGGCGATTTCCGCCTCTACCTTCCCGTTCGACAGATGACGCAACCAAGGGAGAGAGGCCGATGAAGGTTCTCGTGCCAGTCAAGCGCGTGATCGACTACAACGTGAAGGCCCGCGTGAAGGCGGACGGTTCCGGTGTCGATCTGGCGAACGTGAAGATGTCGATGAACCCCTTCGACGAGATCGCGGTCGAAGAGGCGATCCGGCTCAAGGAAAAGGGCGCGGCCTCGGAAATCGTGGCCGTCTCGATCGGTGTCAAGCAGGCCGCCGAAACGCTGCGCACGGCGCTGGCCATGGGCGCGGACCGCGCGATCCTGGTCGTGGCCGCCGATGACGTGCATCAGGACATCGAACCCCTCGCCGTCGCCAAGATCCTCAAGGCCGTGATCGACGCCGAACAGCCGGGCCTGGTGATCGCGGGCAAGCAGGCCATCGACAACGACATGAACGCGACGGGCCAGATGCTGGCCGCGCTGCTGGGCTGGGGTCAGGCGACCTTCGCCAGCAAGCTGGAGATCGCGGGCGACATGGCCCATGTCACGCGCGAGGTTGATGGCGGCCTTCAGACGATCGAGGTGAAACTGCCCGCCATCGTCACCGCCGACCTGCGCCTGAACGAGCCGCGCTATGCCAGCCTTCCCAACATCATGAAGGCCAAGAAAAAGCCGCTCGATGAAAAGACCGCCGCCGATTACGGCGTGGACACGACCCCGCGCCTGACCGTGGTCAGCACGCGCGAACCCGAGGGCCGCAAGGCCGGGATCAAGGTCGGCTCGGTCGATGAGCTTGTGTCGAAACTGAAAGAAGCGGGGGTGGTGTGATGGCTGTTCTTCTTCTGGCCGAAGTCACGAATGGCGAACTGAACCGCGACGCGACGGCCAAGGCAGTGAACGCGGTCAAGGCGCTCGGCGATGTGACAGTGCTCTGCGCGGGCGCCTCAGCGCGCGGCGCAGCCGATGCGGCAGCCACCATCGCGGGCGTCAGCCGCGTGCTGGTCGCCGAGGATGCGCGCTACGGCCACCGCCTGGCCGAACCGACGGCGGCGCTGCTGGCGGGCCTGTCGGGCGATTACAGCCACATCGCGGCCCCGGCGACGACCGATGCCAAGAACGTCATGCCCCGCGTCGCGGCGCTTCTGGATGTCATGGTCATCTCGGATGTCTCGGCGGTGATCGACGCGGATACGTTCGACCGCCCGGTCTACGCCGGCAACGCGATCCAGACCGTGAAATCGGGCGACCGCATCAAGGTCATGACGATCCGCACCGCCAGCTTCGATGCCGCCGGCGAAGGCGCCGCCGCCCCGGTCTCCGACGCAACGCTGGCGGACGACCCGGCGCTGTCGAAATGGCTCTCGGACGAGGTCGCGCAAAGCGACCGGCCCGAGCTGACCTCGGCCAAGCGCGTCGTCTCGGGCGGCCGCGCCCTCGGCTCGAAAGAGCAGTTCGCCATCATCGAAAGCCTTGCGGACAAACTGGGCGCCGCCGTCGGCGCCAGCCGCGCGGCCGTCGATTCGGGCTACGCCCCGAACGACTGGCAGGTCGGCCAGACCGGCAAGGTCGTCGCCCCCGACCTTTATGTCGCCGTCGGCATCTCGGGCGCGATCCAGCACCTTGCAGGGATGAAGGACAGCAAGGTCATCGTGGCGATCAACAAGGACGAGGAAGCCCCGATCTTCCAGGTCGCCGATTACGGCCTGGTGGGCGATCTCTTCACCGCGATCCCCGAACTGACCGAGAAGCTCTGAGCTCTTCTTCACGAAAATATCCCGGGGGGAGTCGCGCAGCGACGGGGGGCAGCGCCCCCCTTCCCGCCCGGATGCAGGAACAGCCGCCCCCGCAACGCACCCTTGCGTCACGGGGGCGGTTTTGCGTTGCGGCAGCGCAGCACGGCGCCTATCGTCGTGCCAAGTCAGACACCGGGGGGGCATCAATGACGATTCAAACGGTTGGGGTGATCGGTGCAGGACAGATGGGCAACGGCATCGCCCATGTCTTCGCGCAGTCGGGCTATGACGTGCTGCTCACCGATATCAGCGCCGAAGCGCTGGACAAGGCCGTGGCGCTGATCGACCGCAATCTCGACCGGCAGGTCAGCCGCGAGAAGATCACCCCCGCTGACAAGGCCGCTGCGATGGCCCGGATCCGCACCACGACGCAGCTTGCCGATCTGGGCCAGTCCGACCTGGTGATCGAGGCCGCGACCGAACGCGAGACGGTCAAGCAGGCGATCTTTGCCGACCTTCTGCCGCATCTGAAGCCCGAGACGATCCTGACCTCGAATACATCCTCGATCTCGATCACGCGTCTGGCCAGCCGCACCGACCGCCCCGAGAAATTCATGGGCTTCCACTTCATGAACCCGGTGCCGGTCATGCAGCTGGTCGAACTGATCCGCGGCATCGCCACCGACGACGCGACCTATCAGGCCCTGCTGGCGGTGGTCGAGAAACTGGGCAAAACTCCCGCCACGGCCGAGGATTTCCCCGCCTTCATCGTGAACCGCATCCTGATGCCGATGATCAACGAGGCGGTCTATACGCTTTACGAAGGGGTCGGCTCGGTCCAGTCCATCGACCTTGCGATGAAGCTGGGGACCAATCACCCGATGGGGCCGCTGGAACTGGCCGATTTCATCGGGCTGGACACCTGCCTTGCCATCATGAACGTCCTGCATGACGGGCTGGCCGACACGAAATATCGCCCCTGCCCGTTGCTGACCAAATATGTCGAGGCCGGCTGGCTGGGCCGCAAGACCGGTCGCGGCTTCTACGATTACCGAGGCGAGACGCCGGTTCCGACGCGCTAGGAGCATTGGTGCGGGGCCGGCGACCCGGCCCCGCGGCGATTGTCAGGCATCCGCCTTGGCGTCGCGCTTTTCCATGAACTGGTCGAACTCGGCCTTGTCCTTGGCCTCGCGCAGTTTTTCCAGGAAATCCATGAATTCGCGGTGCTCGTCCTCCAGCCGCTTCAGCGTTTGTTCGCGATAGGCGTCAAAGGCCGAATTGCCGGTGGTAGGGGCGTAATAGCGGGGCGCCTTGCTGCGCTTGCTGCATCCGAACATGCGATTGCTCCAGATCATGTAGAACAGGAAGGCCAGGCCGATCGGCCAAAAGGCGATGAAACCCAGGATCATGGCGGCGATCCAGGCCTTGCGGCCATGCCCGTCCAGCCAGTCCCGACCCCGCAGAAGAAAGTCCGAAAAGCGCGTCCCGGCGGGAACCGGAGGCAGCGCCTGCGTGCCCATGCTCATCTCTTGTCTCCGATGTTAATGTTAATCACATTTACATAGATGGAAGGCCCCATGGCTCGCGTCAAGAGGATCGTGGCGAAAAATCACTCGGGGATCAGGCCCAGCCCGCGCAGATAGACGATGGCGCCGCTTTCCAGCATCTCGGATGGAGACACCGGGCTGCGGCTGCCCGGCCTGCCGCGGCCGAACAGTTCGACCACGCCGTGGCTCAAGGCCCAGATGTGGTTGGCGACCATGCGCGCCGGGGGGCGCCTGTCCTCTGGCAGGCGCTCGGCCAGGGCCTCGGCCCCCTCGACCAGCACGCGCTGCGCACGTTCGGACGCGGCGGCCAGATCGGCATTACCCGCGATCGACAGGCCGGATTCGAACATCGCCATGTAATAGCCGGGCCGGTCGCGGGCGAAATCCAGATAGGCCTGCCCCATCCGCAAAAAGGCCGTCAGCGCGCGCGGCCTGCCCGCATCGAAGGCAGCCTCCAGCCGCCCGGCGAATTCGACGAAACCCTGCCGCGCGACCTCTTCCAGCAGATCCTCGCGGCCCTTGAAGTGGCGATAGGGCGCGGCGGCGGACACACCCGCCCGGCGCGCGGCCTCGGTCAGCGTAAAGGCCTGCGGGCCCTGTTCCTCGATCAGCGCGGCGGTGGCCTCGACCAGCGCCTGGCGCAGGTTGCCGTGATGGTAGGACCGGCGTTCGGCCACTACATGCCTTCGCCGAAATAATCCCCCACCAGCGCCTCCAGCGCGTCGGCAAGCGCCGCAGCCTCGGGGCCGCGCGTCGTCACCGTGATGCTACTGCCGCGCGGGGCGGTCAGCATCAGCAATCCCATGATGGAATCGCCCGAAACCTCCATCCCGTCCTTCGAGACCAGGGCCTGCGCGTCATGGCGTTCGACCAGATCGACGAATTTTGCGCTGGCCCGCGCGTGCAGGCCCTTGACGTTGATGATGGTCAGCTCGCGGGTGATCACGTCGCTCATCGTGCGATACGCCCCAGATCGGACGCCGCCTCAGGGGGGACATTGTAGGAGTTGATGTATTTCCGCCCGGCCTCCTTGGCGAAGGCCACGGCCTCGGACACGGGCAGGTGGCGCGACTTGGCCAGCTTGACCAGCATCGGCAGGTTGGCACCATAGAGGATCGCGCGGTCCTGCACGGCGCAGGCAGGCAGCGACAGGTTCGAGGGCGAGCCGCCGAAGAGGTCCGTCACCACGACGACACCCTCGCCCTGATCGACCGCATTCGCGGCGGCCTTGATTTCCGCCGTCTTGGCGGCGCGGTCGTGATCATCCTCGATCGCGACGGCGGCGATGCCCGCCTGGGGCCCGACGACATGCTCGACCGCCGAGAGATATTCCCGGGCCAGCCCGCCATGCGCTACGATCACAATTCCAATCAACGCGTTCCACCACGTCCTGCGTGCGACATCGTCATGCCCGCCTCTTGTCCGGTCCTGCCTCGGCGTTGGGCGCCGCATCGCCTTCAAGGGGCACAGCGTTGATCCGCCGCTCAAGTTCCCTGTGCCTTATTGACACCGGCCACCCCGCCTCTGCAAGCGAAACGGCCATCTTTTCAACCAAAGTGACGGAACGGTGTTGCCCGCCGGTGCATCCAAAGCCCACCGAGAGATGCGATTTGCCCTCTTCCATATGGGCAGGAAGCAAGAAGCGCACCAGATCGCGCGTCCGTTCGAAGAATTCCGCGAATCGGGGATCGGCCTCGACATGGGCCTGAACGCGCGGGTCGAGCCCGGTCAGGGGCCGCAGATCGGCCTGCCAATGCGGGTTCGACAGAAAGCGGCAATCGAACATCAGGTCCAGCCCGCGCGGGACGCCGCGCTTGTAGCTGAACGAATGCAGCGACACGCTCAGCCGCGAGACCGCGCGCATGTCGAAAAAGCGCCCCAGTTCCGCCCGCAGGTCATGGGGCGACAGGTCGCTGGTATCGACCAGCACATCGGCCCGCGCCCGGATCGGCGCCAGCAGGTCGATCTCGGCCAGAACGCCCGCAAGGGGCGCACGGTCGGGCGACAGCGGATGGCGGCGCCGCGTCTCGTTGTAGCGGCGCACCAGCACGTCGGCGGCACAGTCCAGATACAGGACCTCGGGCAGGAAACCCGGCGCGCGGGTCAGCCGGTCGATCAGCTCGATCACGTTCGAGGCCGAGAAATCGCGGTTCCGAACATCCAGCCCAAGCGCCAGCGGCGTGGGCCGCGCCGGGCCGTCCAGCAGCCGCGGGATCAGCGACAGCGGCAGGTTGTCGATCGCCTCGAAGCCCAGATCCTCGAGCACGTTGATCGCGGTCGAGCGCCCGGCCCCCGAAGGTCCGGTGACAAGAACCAGCCTCTGCGTGCCGGTGTCATTCTCGGTGGCGTCCGTCATGGCATCCCTTTCGGCAAACAGCGCCCCTCAGTCCAGCCGCCCTGCCAGCAGCATCTGCCGCAGCGCAGCACAAAGATGCGGTCGATACGGCCCCAAGACAAGCGGAACCCGCACCCCCAGCCATTCCGCATGCCGCCATTGCGGCAGGCGCATATCCTCGGCCGCGCCCAGATCGCAGGCCAGCGTCACCGCCGCAGGCGCGGCCTCGGCGGCCAGGATGCCCAGCCCCCGCGCCTCGATCCGGCCGGCGATCCCGGCCGGGGCCGAGGCGATCAGCCGCCCCGCCTCCGCCCGCAGGTCGGTGCGGTCATCGGCAACCAGCACGGCCCCCACCGCCATCAGTTCCAGCGCCAGGCTGGACTTGCCCGAACCCGAAGGTCCCAGAATGATCAACCCGCGCCCCTGCAGCGCCACGGTGCTTGCGTGCAACTGGACCATGCGAATCACCCCTTTCCCAATCTGCACCTTGATTGGTTAATTCCGCGCGAATTTCCGCCAGATTTCTGCTCGTTTGCGATAACATTCGATGTTGGCGCTAACCGTTTGCGCTGACTTGTTTCCTCGCTTTTCGCCCGTGTTATAGCCGCCTTGCTGCGCCGCGAAACGTCGCGGTCCAATTCACAGCCACGGAGCCCCGAGAACATGACGACGCGCGTGAACCCCAATTGCCGGCTTGAGGATCAAGGCATCGAGGGGCTGGGCCAGGTCTATTACAACCTGCTGGAACCCGCCCTGATCACCCAGGCCGTCTCGCGCGGCGAGGGTCGTCTGGGCCTCGGCGGCGCCTTCCTCGTCTCGACGGGCAGCCATACGGGCCGCTCGCCCAAGGACAAGTTCGTCGTCCGCACGCCTTCGGTCGAGAATTCGATCTGGTGGGACAACAACAAGCCGATGTCCCCCGAGGCGTTCGATCTGCTGCATGCCGACATGCTGGCCCACATGAAGGGCCGCGACTATTTCGTGCAGGATCTCTTCGGCGGCGCCGATGCCGACAACCGCCTGGACGTGCGCGTCGTGACCGAACTGGCCTGGCACGGCCTGTTCATCCGTCACCTGCTGCGCCGCCCCGAGGCGTCGGAACTGGCCAGCTTCACCCCCGATTTCACGATCATCAACTGCCCCGGCTTCAAGGCCGATCCGGCCCGCCACGGCTGCCGGTCGGAAACCGTGATCGCGCTCAACTTCGACAAGAAGCTGATCCTGATCGCCAACACCGCCTATGCCGGCGAGAACAAGAAATCGGTATTCACGTTGCTGAACTACCTGCTGCCCGAAAAGGGCATCATGCCGATGCATTGCAGCGCCAACCACGCGCCGGGCAACCCCGATGACAGCGCGGTGTTCTTCGGCCTGTCCGGCACCGGCAAGACGACCCTTTCGGCCGATCCCTCGCGCGTGCTGATCGGTGACGACGAACATGGCTGGTCCGACAAGGGCATCTTCAACTTCGAGGGCGGCTGCTACGCCAAGACGATCAACCTCTCGCCCAAGGCCGAGCCCGAGATCTACGCGACCACCTCGCGCTTTGGCACCGTGATCGAGAACATGGTCTTCGACGCCGACACGCTGGAGCTGGATTTCGAGGACAACTCGATCACCGACAACATGCGCTGCGCCTATCCGCTGGACGCGATCTCGAACGCCTCGGCGACCAGCCTCGGCGGGCATCCGAAGAACGTCATCATGCTGACCTGCGACGCTTACGGCGTCCTGCCGCCCATCGCGCGGCTGACGCCCGCGCAGGCGATGTATCACTTCCTGTCGGGCTTCACGTCCAAGACGCCGGGCACCGAGGTCGGCGTGACCGAGCCCGTCCCCACCTTCTCGACCTGCTTCGGCGCGCCCTTCATGCCCCGCCGCCCCGAGGTTTACGGCAAGCTCTTGCAGGAAAAGATCGCCCAGCACGGCGCGTCCTGCTGGCTGGTCAATACCGGCTGGACCGGCGGTGCCTTCGGGACCGGCAAGCGCATGCCCATCGCCGCGACCCGCGCCCTGCTGGCGGCGGCGCTGGACGGCAGCCTGAACGACGTGCAGTTCCGCAAGGACCCCAATTTCGGCTTCGAGGTTCCCGTCAGCGTGCCGGGCGTCGAGGACCGTCTGCTGGACCCGCGCCAGACCTGGGCCGACGCGGCGGCCTATGACGCGCAGGCCCGCAAGCTGGTGCAGATGTTCTGCGACAACTTCGCGCAATATCTGGGCGCAATCGACGACGAGGTCCGCGCCGCCGCCATCGGCTGAGGCGCCCCACCCCGGAATGAACGCGCGGTGGGCCAAGGCTCGCCGCGTTTTGCATGGCCCCGCCTGAGATGCCCCGCCTGAGATGGCCCGCTTTACAGGACAGGGCCGCGCATTCGGCCAGATCCGACCTCGCTCAGCGGCCCAGAGCGCGACGGGCGTCGCGCAGCGGCGCGGTGATCCGCCACGACCGCGACCCGTAAACCCCCGCCAACTCGGCCTCCAGTTCGGCAACACGCCCCTCCAACGCCCTCAGCCGCGCGGGATCAGCGGCAGGCGTGACGGCAGGCGCAACAGCCGGCGTGGCGGGCCGGGCCAGCGCATCGGCAAGCCGCGCGCGACCCAGACGCTCGATCTCGGCCTCCTGCGCCACGTTAAGGGCGCGCAGCAGGGTGACTTCCTCGATCATGGCGCAGGTCTGCGCGGCCAGCCAGACCGCCTCGGGCGCGGGCGCCGCGATCATCGCGGCCTCCAGCTCCTCGGCCAGCGCGCGCGCCCCGGCATCCGCGCCGATCAGCCGCCCCGCCGCCAGCAGCGCCGCCGCCGACACGTCCGGCATCCGCACGGGCATCCGCAAGGGCAGCCGCAGCCCCAGACGCGCAGCCACGGCCTCATCCCCGATCCGCGCCACATCCAGCAGCATCAGCCGCGCGCGCCGGGGGCGATAGCCCGCCAGCAATGCGCGCGCAGCCTCGACCCAAAGGGCCAGCGCAGCCTCGGGCGCCGCCTCGACCAAGGTCCGCGCCAGCGCGACCACCGGCGGATCCATCAGGATCACCCCCGGTCCCGTCCCGGCCAACAGATCGGCCAGAGCCACCGGCCGCAGCCCGGTCCGGGCCAGATCCTCGGGCGGCACCCCGTCCAGGGCGCAAGCAATGGCCAGCCCCCCGGCCTCGCCGCGCATCAGGTCGGGCATCAGGTCAAAAGGGGCGGGGGTCGTCGGGTTCTGCATGTCGGCTCCGGCCTCTGGCGTGCTAGGCCGATCTTCAAGCACAATGCCGCGCGTATTGCCACCGCTCTGGGTTGCGATCTTGCCCAACCCGCGCAACCCCGCCTATGGAGGGGGCGACCGAACCCGCGCCGCAGACCAGAACGGATGACGCCACGTGACCAGCACCCTGCCCGACCCGCGCGCCGATGACCGCAGCCGCAGCCAGCTGACCCGGCTGCGCGCCCGGCTGGCGGCACTGCAAGGCCCCGCACCCGTCAGCGACCCGGCAGGCGCGCTGGCACCGGACCGCTGGTTCTACGGGCAGGCCTCGGGCTTTCGGGCGGGCCTGTTCGACCGCCTGCCCGACGTGACCGGCGCGCGCTGGCTTGAGACCGGCACCCGCCTCGACCCGACACGCCCGCCCCATGACCCGGCGGACGAGCCGCTGGTGACGGTGGTGACTGCGCTGTTCAACAACCCCGACACGCTGCAACGCTGCATCGATTCCGTGCGCGCCCAGACCTGGCCCCATGTCGAGCACATCATCATCGACGGCGGCAGCGACGCGGCCACGCTGGACATCCTGCGCGCCAATGCCGACCACCTGGCCTATGTCGTCTCGGAACCCGATGGCGGCATCTACAGCGCGATGAACAAGGGCATCGCGGCGGCGCAGGGCGATTTCATCTGCCTGCTGAACTCGGACGATTTCTACGAACCCGATTTCATCGAGGCCGCGCTGGCCCGGCATGCCGAAGCGCCGGGCGGGATCGTGCATACCGACTACATTGCGGGTGGCCAACCCCTGCGGACCCTGCCCGCCAGCGAGGGTTTGGCCTTTGGCCATCTCAACATCTGCCACAATACCTTCCTGACACCGCGCGCCGTGCAGGACCGCATCGGCCCCTATCACGAGGATCGCCGCATCGTCAGCGACGCGATCTGGATGCGCCGCGCCTTTCTGGCGGGCGAGTCCTTCCTGCCGCTGAACCGCCCGCTGTTCACCCTGTCCGACGGCGGGCTCTCCTCGGGCCAGTCCGAGACGCACCGCCAGCTTTTCATCCGAGAGATGGCCGACAGCTACCGGCTGCTCTTTCCCGCGCTGACGCCAGCCGAGGCCGAGGCGATCTACATGTTCCGCTTCAACAAGGCCCGTGCCGGGGCGCTGGCCGATCTGGCGTCGCGGCATCTGGGCGATCCGGCGCTGATCGGGGCGCTGGCCGCCTATGTGGCCTATTGCCTGGGCCAGCGCGCGAATTTCCGCGTCTCGCGCACCGAGGCGGCAGGCCCGGTCCTGCGCGATCTGGTCCGGCTGGCCGATCTGCTGGGCATCGGCGCAGGCTGCCTCCAGGTCGAGACCAAGGACGGCACGCTGGCCGATCACCTGACGCGCATCGACGCGATCCTCGACCGCCGCAAACAGGGCGCCCGCCGGACGATCCTGCATGTGGTCACGGTGTTCTCGGCACCCTCGGAAACCTTCATCTACGATCTGGTCAACCAGCTCGACGCGCTGCCCGATACCGACAACTTCGTCCTGTTCGAACACGCGAAACTGCCCGAGGAACGCCCCTTCGCCAAGGCGATCCAGGTCCACTGGGCCGACCATCCCGAACCCGTCGCGCGGCTGATCTATCGCCACATCCTCGAACGGCTGCGCCCCGACGTGGTGATCGGGCATTTCGCGCTGAACGAATGGAAATGGGCTGACCGCATCCGCGGCCTTGGCCACACGATCCCCACCATCGCCATGTGCCACGGGATCGACGTGTTCATGCTGGGCGACAAGCCCGATTACACCGACCACGTGCTGAATGTCTTCGCCCAGCGCCCCGACGCGGCCTTCACCGCCGTGTCGGATTACCTGCGCGACCATATGATCGCGCGCGGCATCCCCGAGGACCGCATCCATCTGCTGCCCAACAGCGTAAACGACCGCTTCTTCCAGCACCGCAAGACCGGCGGCTTCTACCACCGCGACCGGACGCTGCGGCTGCTGGCCGTGGGGCGGCTGATCGACTGGAAGGGGCATGCCGCTCTGATCGACGCCTTCGCCCGGTTCCGGGCCGAGGCCACCACGGACGCCCATCTCACCATCGTCTATGGCATGGGCGATCACGAAAAGCCCGCCCTGACGGCGCAGATCGCCCGGCTGGGGCTAGAGGCGCATGTCACGCTGGAACCCTTCGTCGATTTCTCGGCCCGGCCCGATTTCTACGCGGGCTTCGACCTGTTCGTGCATCCCTCGACCTACAGCGCGGGGCCTGCTCCGAAATCCGAAACCTTCGGCGTGGCGCCGCTCGAGGCCATCGTGGCCGGGCTGCCGGTCATCACCACCGATGCGGGCGGTCTGCCCGAGGTGATCGGCGCCGAGACCCGCTTTGCCCGGATCGTGCCGCATGGCGATGCCGATGCGCTGGCCCGCGCCATGATCGACCTGTGGCGCGACGGCAGCGCCTTTGCCGACAACCGCGATTATGCGCTGGACCGGCTGGCGCGCTTTTCGCCACAGGCGCGCATCGACGGGCTGACCGCGCTGATCGACCGGCTGACCGCGTCGCCCGCGCTGAAGGTGGCGCTGATCTCGACCAGCACGCGGCAGGGGGCGGGCTATGCGGCCTACCGGCTGCATCGCGGGCTGCGCCAGACCTCGGTCAGGCCGCGCCTCTTTGCCAAGGTTCCCGACGAGGGCGCCCAGCCCGATGTGACGGTCGTGCCGCACCCCTCGGGCGATGGCCGGCAATGGGACCGCCTGCAACGCGCCCCGCGCCAAGGGCTGACGATCTTTTCCGTCAATGACGACCACATCACCGACACCGAATTGCTGCGGATGGTCCAGCCCTATGACATCATCAACCTGCACTGGCACGCGCGCTTTCTGTCGGCGGGCAATGTCGCCGCGCTGACACGCAGCGGCAAGCCGGTGGTGATGACCGTGCGCGACATGCAGCCCCTGACCGGCGGCTGCCACTATTTCCACGGCTGCGAGGGCTGGCTGCGCGACTGCGCCGCCTGTCCGCAGATCGCGGATGGCCATGGCGATTATCCGGCCTCGCTGCTGGCGATGAAGCGCAGCGGCTACGACTTCGCCAACCTGACGCTTGTGGCGCTGTCGCGGCACACGCAGGACATCCTGCGCCGCGCGCCGTTCTTCCGCGACTGCCGGATCGAACTGATCCCCAACTCGATCGAGACCGACATCTTCCGCCCGCAGGACCGCGCCGCCTGCCGCGCCGAATTCGGCCTGCCGCAGGACCGGCCCATCATCGGCTACGTCCCCTCGTTCTCCAGCGAGGTCAAGGGCTACCGCGAGATCACCGAGGCGATGAAACGTCTGGCCCGCCGCCATTCCGGCCCCGCGCCCTTTGTCATGCTGGTCGGCAACGACACCCCCGCCACCGCCTCGATCCCGTTCGAGCGCAAGGCGCTTGGCTATATCCACGACAACGCGACGCTGGCCCGCGCCTATGCCTGCGCCGATCTGGTCGTGGTGCCGTCGCTTGAGGAAACCTTTTCCAACACCACAGCCGAGGCGATATCCTGCGGCGTGCCGGTGGCGGGCTTCCGCACCGGCGCCATCCCCGATCTGGTGATCGACGGCAAGACCGGCCAGACCGCCGCCGTGGGCGATGTCGAGGGGCTGACCCGCGCCATGGCCGCGCTTCTGTCGCTCGGGCCGCAGGCCGCGCAGCGCATGGCGCTGGATTGCCGCGCCCATGCCGAAGGGATGCTGTCCTTCATGACACAGGCCTTGCGCTACGAGGCGCTGTTCCGCGACCTTGCCGGGCTGCCACCCGCCGAACCGGCCCCCGCCGCATCGCAAGGAAACACCGCATGAGCCTCGCCCATCCCGCCGCCTTCCACGCCTTTCTGGATGCCCCGGCCCAGGGCGCGACCAGCGACAAACACACCCCCTTCTGCGCGGGGCTGGCCCTGAATGCCGATCCGGCCATGCAGATGGCGGGCGACTGGCGCTCGCCCTCCGGGCGGTTGCTGGAACTGGCGCTGCGCCCCACGGCGCCCGGCGCATGGCTGGGGCTGCATCTGGCGCTGGACCTGCCCGACCTGTCGGGCCTGCGCTTTCTGGGCCTTGCCGCCCGCGCCGTCGCCCCCGACGAGGTGCTGATCCGCGCCTGCCTGCGCTCGGGCAAACCCGATGGCGGCTTTCGCGACCATTTCCTGCCCCGGCACTGGCTGGCCCATGACCAGGCCGCGACCCATCACGACCTGATCCACCTGCCCAGCCAGAACGCCCTGCCGATGCAGGCGCCATGGCGCGAACTGGTGCTGTTCCTGCCCTGCCGGGCGCTGGACCTGCACCTGCACGATCTTGCGATCCTGACCGCATGAGCGCAGCCGCCCCCTTGGCGCTGGCCGCCGTCATCGCCTGCCACAACGACGCGGCGACGCTGGCCCCGCTGCTGGCGGCGCTGACCCGGTCGGGTCCGGTGACCGAGGTGGTGGTGATCGACGACGCCTCGTCCCCGCCCCTTCGCCGCGCGGCCCTGCTGCGCGCCGCCGGACCCGAGGCCGAGGCCATGCCCCCCGGCTGGCTTCGCATCCTGCGCCACGCCACGCCCCTTGGCGCCGGGGCCGCGCGCAATCTGGGCCTGACGCTGGTCACGGCGCCGCATGTGATCTTTCTGGATGCCGATGACATGGTGCTGCCCGATCTGGGGCATCTGGCGCGCGATCTGGCCCATGACCCCGCAGCCCGCAGCGCCGATTTCTGCATCTTCCAGCATCACGACACGCGCGGCGATCAGGAACGGCTCTGGGGCCAGCGCCCCTTCGACGACAGGCTGTGGCGGCAGGCGGGGCTGGCGCATGGCGCGCTGAACCCTGTTTCAGAGGCGCAGGCCGCGCTGCTGGTGCAGACGGCGAATTACCCGTGGAACAAGATCTACCGCACCGCCTTTCTGCGCGACAAGGGCATCGGCTGCACGCCCCTGATGGTGCATAACGATGTCGAACTGCACTGGCGCAGCTTTCTGCTGGCCGACCGGGTGCTGGCCAGCGACCGGATCGGCGTGGTGCATGTCGTGCGCCCCAAGGGCAACCGCCTGACCAACCGGCACACCGCCGAAAGGCTGCGCCTGTTCCCGGTTCTGGACGCGCTTGCGACCGAGATCGCCCTTGGCGGCAAGCCCGCCATGGCAGAGGCCCTCAACGCCTTTGTCTGGGGTCTGGCCGACTGGATCCAGGCGCATTTGCCGCCCGAGCACCAGCCCGCGCTGCATGCCCATGCCGCGCGCTTCTGGCTGGACCACACGCCGCCCGCCCTGCGCGAAAGCCTACGCGCCGAACGCGGCCCCCTGCTCGACCGCCTCGGCATCCGCTGAGCGCGGCGCCTCCAGCACCGCCTCCAGCGCGCGGGGCAGCGCATGGGCCAGGCGCGCGCGCTCGGCCAGCCACGGCTCGGGGCGACCCAGCCGGGCGGCCAGAACCACCTGCGCCTCGCGCAGCGCCTCGATCCGCTCGTCGCTGAAGGGCTTGCGGATCAGATCGGCCACACGCTGCGCGGCCTCGCCCGGCTCCAATCCCGCCAGATTGACCCACGACCCCTCGGGCAGGTCGAACTCGGCCAGCCGATGACCGGGCTGCGCCCAGTAGAGCGGCAGCGACAGGTTCGCCAGCGCGTCGAACAGCTTTTCGGTCAGGTAATCGGGCTGATGCGTGTTCTCGATCGCGCCCATGATCCGCGCGCGCCCGTCCAGCCGCGCCATCTTGTCGGCATACCAGTTCGTCAGGCCAAAGCGGCTTGGCCCGCCCTGCCAGCTTGCGCCCAGACGTTCGACCCGGCCCGTGGTGCAGGCCTCGGCCAGCGCCGTCCGCCAGGCGCAGAGGCCGAACAACCCCGCCTCGGGCCAGCCCGCATTGTGATACGGCTCGGGGCGACGCTCGAACAGAAAGCACAGATCGCGGGGCGCGGCCTTCAGGCGCGCGCGCAGCCCCGATGCCGACAGCCGCGCATTGCGGGCAAAGCGCGCGGCATAGGTCGTGGCGAAACGGTGATGGGTCAGCAGGTAATAGGGGATCTGCCCAAAGCGAAAGACATCGCTGGTCTGGTGGTTGATCTGCACCACCGGCAGGGCGCCATGCAACCCGTCCACCACCCGGCGCGGCGCGGTGGGGCGGCGGTTCCAGATCGTATCCCAGAACGGCTCCTCGGACAGCAGCACCACCGGCACCCGCCGCGCGCGCCAGTCCTCGACCACGGCCAAAGGCGCCTCGGCCACATCCAGCACATGCGCGAAAAGGTAAAGATCCGCCTGATCGGGCCGGTCCACGACCTCGATCCGGTCGGCAAACAGCGGCGCCAGCGCGGCATAGCTGACCGGCATCCGCGCCTTGTGACGGCCCGAGACAAAGACCCTGATCCTGCCGCGCATCCTCGCCGCTCCCTGAACCCGGCCCCGATGAAGGCCGCGCCGACCTTATCCCCGCCCCGCCGCCAAGGCCAGAGCCCCCCCCGGCGCACCCGCCCGCAACACAGCCTTGCCGCAAAGCCTTGTCGCAAGGCGCCCGTCTTTGCTAAGCCTGCCCGACCACTCACACCAGCGCGCCTCTGGCCGCGCCAGCAAAGGTTGCCGCGCCCGTGCCATCGCCCATCCCCGCCACACCCACCCCCCCGGCAGCCGTGCTTTGCGCCGATGACAGCCCCGCGACCGAGACGCTGCGCCTCGCGCTGTCTCAATCCGCCCTGCCGCAGGGGCGGCGCCTTGTCCTCATCGGCCAGCCGGTCCTGACGCTGGCCGCGTCGCTGGCCCAGATGCCGGTGCAGGCCGCCCTGCCCGCCCTGGCAGCAACCGCCGAGGCCGCGCTGGCCGCGCGCCGGGCCGACCGCGCGAACACGCATCTGCTGATCGCGCAAGAGGCGCTGGCCCATCCGCAGGCGCTGACCGCGATGCTGGGGCTGGCCGCGCAACCCCTGCCCCTGCCCGCCCCCGCGCTGCCCGATGCGCTGCTGATCCTGCTGGCGCGCCACCTGATCGACCGCGACCCGGCGCTTGGCGCGCTTGAACAGGCGCTGATGGCCGAGCGCAGCGCCCTTCAGCCCGCGCCCCTGACCGATCCGCTGGATCTCGAAACCGCCCGCGACCACGCCGCCGACAGAGCCGCCGCGCGACGCCGCGACGCCGCGACCATCGCCCTGCTGGAAGCCCGCTGCGCCTCGGGGCGCGAGGAGCTGGAGGCCATGGCCCGCCAGAACATCGCCATCGCCGCGCGGATCGACAAGGCCGAGACCAGCGCCGAGGACAGCCGCGCCACCGTCGCCCGCGCCCGCGCCCGCGCCGATCAGGCCATCCGCGACCGCGACGCGACCCGCGCCGAGCTTGACCGCTTCTACCGCTCGAACTCCTATCGCGTGACGGCGCCCCTGCGCTGGCTGCGTCGCCGCCTTCGCCCCTGATCGCGCCCCCACCGATCCCCCATGACGATCTCGCCAGAAAGCCGGGCCATGCCGAACCACGCTCTTGACCATCTTCGCGCACACCTGACCCGTGACAGGGGCGCGCAGGCGCTGGACATCACCCATGTCGTCGTCTCGGGCGGCATGGGCGAGGCGGGGCTGCTGGACCGGCTTGGCCCCGATGACAGCCTGCGCCTTGTTCTGGCCGACCCGCAGGCCGTGGCGGCGCTGTCCGGCCGCCCCGCCCCCGCAGGGCTGGTGCTGCTGGAACAGGCCGTGATGGCCGCCGCAGCAGGCCCGCAGGTGCTGCACCGCACCAGCTTCGCGCCGCTGGACGGGCTTGGCGCCCCCGCGCCCGCGCTGCTGCGCCTGTTTCCCGGCCTGCGCCTTCTGGGGCGCGACCCGGTGACGGCGCGCGATATCGCCAGCCTGCCCCTGCCCGATCCCTTGCCCGACGCAATCGACGAGGCCGCAGGCCCCGAAGGCCGCGCGGTGGTGCTGTGCCTCGAAGCGCCGGGCCGGGCGCTGGCGCTGCTGCGGCGGCTGGCGCAGACCGGCGCGCTGGCACGGCTGGACGCGCTGCTGCTGCGCGAGGGCCGCGAGCCCCTGCACGAGGGCGCGGCCCCCCTGTCGGACCTGGCGCAGATGCTGACCGCCGGGGGCTTCACCCTGATCCCGTCCGAAGGCCCGCAGGACGACCCCGACCGCCCCTGGCTGCTGGCCACGAAACCGGCCATCCATCGCTTGCGGCAGGCGCTGGCTGCGGCCCGCGCCACACTGGCCCAACGACCCGCCTCCGCCCCTCAGGCCGAGGCGCAGGCGCAGGCCCAAGCTCAGGCCCAAGCCGAACTGACCCGGCTGCGCGAGGCTCTGGCCAAGGCCCAGTCCGAACGCGACACCGCGCGCGACGAGGCCCAAGCTCAGGCGCAGGCCGAACTGACCCGGCTGCGCGAGGCCCTGGCCAAAGCCCAGTCCGAACGCGACACCGCGCGCGACGAGGCCCAAGCTCAGGCGCAGGCCGAACTGACCCGGCTGCGCGAGGCTCTGGCCAAGGCCCAGTCCGAACGCGACACCGCGCGCGACGATGCCGCGATGCGCGTGGCCGCGATGCGCGACCAGCTCTTGCGCGCCGAGGGGCAGATCGACCTGCTGCGCGGCCTACTGGTCCTTGATCCGGCTGTGACCCCTCCGGCGACGGAGGCAAGGCATGACCGCTGATCCGGGGCAGTTCGACCTGATCCGGGCGGCTCTGGCGCGCGGCGACTGGCCCAGCCTTGCCGAATGGCGCCTGCCAGAGGCGACGCTGCAGGATCAGCGCCCGGACATGCTGACCGCGCTGCTGCAAGACGCACCCGACCGCGCGCATCTGGCACTGGCTCTGGCGGTGGCGCAGGCGCGGCACGGGGCGCAGGACAAGGCCCGCCGCCTGCTGACACTGGCCATCGGCTGGGGCTGCCCGCGCGACCGGGCGGCGGCGGCGCTGAGTTCGGGCGCGCTGGATGCCCTGGCCGAGGCCGCCCTGCTGGCGCGTGACGAGGGCGGCGCAGGCGTTCTTGCCCGCCGCGCCGCCGCGCTGCTGGCGGATGGCGCGACGCCCCCCGATGCAGACCGCCTCGCCGCCGAGGCCCTTGGCCGCGCCCGCGCCCGCTTGCCCCACCCGCCCACCGGGCGCCATGCCGCATCCGCCCCTCATCTGGCGCGGCTGGCCGAGGCCCTGCCCGGCTGGCAGGCCGGGCGCGACATGCCGCTGCTCTTGGAAACCAAGTCGCTGCCGCGCTCGGGGCTGCATTTCCTTGAATCGCGGCTGTCGCGGGTCTTTGGGCCGGGCTTCCGCTTTTGCGAATGGTACCAAGAGCCCGGCTGCTGCCGCGCCTTTCCCTGCCGCCTGACGCCGCTGCCGCAGGAACAGGGCGCGGGACACCCCGGCCTGAGGATGGTCAAATCGCATGATTTCGACCTGACCGACCCGACCTATGCGCCCGGCCCCGGCATCCACCGGCTGATCATGCTGCGCGACCCGCTGATGATCCTGACCTCGTGGTGGGCGCTCGAGGAACTGGGCCGCCACGGCGACATCCTCAAGGCCCATGACGTGCCGCTGACGCAGATCTATTTCCGCCACGATCCGGCGCTGCTGGCCCGCGCCTATCGCGTGATCGAGGCGCGGTTCCGCCCCGTCGCCCCCGGCGCGCTGGAGGCTTGGCTGGACCGGCGCAGCCGCTTCGTGCTGGACTTCGCGCGCAAATGGTGCGTCCCCGCGCCCCAGACCGATATCGTGGGCTATGACGCCCTGCCCGGCTGGCTGTCAGGCTTCCTGCGCGCGCGCAGCGGCGGCGCGGGGGGCCTTGGCGCCGAGGCCGAAACCGCCATCGCCGCCATCGAGGCCGAGGCCGCCCGCGACTTCCGCCCCCGCGCCGACCCGTTCCAGTCGCGCATCAGGCAGGTCTCGGACACGCTGTCAGGGCGGCAGGCCCTGTTCCATGCCGCATGCGAACGCCTGCGAGACGCTGACGACACCGGGGTGCTGACGCCGTTCTGGTCCCAGGCACACGGCGCCGGGGCGGCCTAGACGCCCAGGCAATGCCGCATGATCGCCTTCTGCGCGTGCAGGCGGTTTTCGGCCTCGTCCCAGATGACCGAGTTCGGCCCGTCCATGACCGCGCTGGTCACCTCGTCCTCGCGATGGGCGGGAAGGCAATGCATGAACAGCGCATCGGGCTTGGCGCGCGCCATCAGTGCCTCGTTGATCTGGTAGCCGCGCAGCTGGTTGTGGCGGCGCTCCTTGGCCGATTGCGGGTCGTGCATGCTGACCCAGGTATCGGTCACGACCAGATCGGCGCCGATCACCGCGCGTTCGGGATCGCGCTCGATGGTGACGGGACGGCCCTGGGCTGCGGCGTAGTCCAGCCATTCCTGTTCGGGGTCCAGAGGGCGCGGGCCGGTGAAGGTCAGGTCGAAGCCGAACTGCCCCGCCGCATGGGCGAAGCTGGCAAAGACGTTGTTGCCGTCGCCCGACCAGACGACCTTGCGGCCCGCGATGTCGCCGCGATGTTCCTCGAAGGTCATCACATCGGCCATGATCTGGCAGGGATGGGTGCGGTTCGTCAGCCCGTTGATCACCGGCACGCTGGCATATTCGGCCATCTCGTGCAGCGTGGCCTCTTCGAAGGTGCGGATCATGATCAGATCGACATAGCGCGACAGGACGCGGGCGGTGTCCGCGATCGTCTCGCCGTGACCCAGCTGCATTTCCGAACCCGACAGCACCATCGTCTGGCCCCCCATCTGCCGCACGCCCACATCGAAGCTGACGCGGGTGCGGGTCGAGGGTTTCTCGAAGATCAGCGCCACCATCCGGCCTGCCAGCGGCTGTTCGTCATCGGGCATGCCGCGCGGGCGGCCCTGACGGGCGGTCTTCATCGCGCGGGCATTGTCGATGATGGCGCGCAGGGCAGCGCGGTCGGTGGTGTGGATATCGAGAAAATGCGTCATCGTTCCGGCTTTCAGCGTTTTGTGACAGCAAGCCCTGCCCGGAGGCCGGGGTCAAGGGGCGGAAGGTCGGGAAAAGGGGGGCTCTGCCCCGTCGCGCTGACGCGCGACTCCCCGGGATATTTTTCTGAAGAAGAAAGAGGCAGGGGGCGCGGGCGGCGCCCCCGTCTTCAGGCGGCGAGGCTGGCGGCGGCGCGGTCGAGGCGTTCGACGGCCTCGGCGATCTCTGCGTCCTCGATGTTGAGGGGCGGCAGGAGGCGCAGCGTGTTATCGGCGGCGGGCACGGTCAGCAGGTGCTGGTCATAGGCCGCGCGCACGAGATCGGCAGGGGCGGTCCGGCATTTGAGGCCCAGCATCAGGCCCTGGCCGCGCACGGATTCAAAGGTTTCGGGATGGGCCGCGACCAGGCCTTCGAGTTTCTGGCGGAAGAGCGCGGCCTTGCGGTTCACCTCGGCCAGAAAGGCGGGGTCTGCGACGATCCGCATGACCGCCTCGCCCACCGCGCAGGCCAGCGGGTTGCCGCCATAGGTCGAGCCATGCGTGCCGGCGGTCATACCCGCAGCCGCATCCGCCGTGGCCAGCACCGCGCCAAGCGGGAAGCCCCCGCCGATGCCCTTGGCGACCATCATGATGTCGGGGGCGATGCCCGCATGTTCATGCGCAAAAAGCCGCCCCGTCCGGCCCATGCCGCATTGAACCTCGTCAAGGACCAGCAGCGCGCCGGTCGCGTCGCAGATCTCGCGCAGGCCCTTGAGGCAGGCATCGGGCAGCACGCGGATGCCGCCCTCGCCCTGCACCGGCTCGACCATGATCGCGGCGGTGCGGTTGCTGGCGGCGGCGCGCGGGGCGTCGTGATCGCCGAAGGGCAGCGTGCGGAAGCCCGGCATCAGCGGGCCGAAGCCCTTGGTCATCTTTTCCGATCCCGCCGCTGCGATGGCGCCGGTCGAGCGGCCGTGAAAGGCACCCTCGAAGGTCAGGATCTCGGTCCGGTCGGGATCGCCCGCGTGGTCCCAGTATTTGCGGACCATCTTGATGGCCAGTTCCGCGGCCTCGGTCCCGGAATTGGTGAAAAAGACCGTGTCGGCAAAGGTGTGTTCGACCAGCAGGTCGGCCAGACGCTCTTGCTCGGGGATCTGGTAGAGGTTCGAGACATGCCAGATCCGCCCCGCCTGTTCGGTCAGCGCCCGGACCAGCGCCGGATGGGCATGGCCAAGCGCGTTCACCGCGATCCCCGCGCCCAGATCCAGATAGCGCGTGCCGTCGGCGGTGATCGCCCATGCGCCCTCGCCTCGTTCAAAGGCCAGGTTGGCGCGGTTATAGGTCGGCAGGACATGCGGAATCGCGGGCGTGGTCATGGGCAGGGCCTTTGCAGCGATGGGAAAGGGGCAGGCAAGCGGGGATGCGGACCGTCGAGGGGTCGCATCAGCGTCGGATGATACGGGCGCGTCGCTTGTTCATGGCTGCGAAGATGCGCGTGACGGGCGCGACACGCAAGCGGTAATTGCCTCTGCCGGGCGGTTGACCCTGCCGGGCGGCGCGGCCAAGTCTGCGCGCATGGAAACATCCGGTGAACATCAGCCCGACCGCCGCGTGACCGCCGCCCTGATGGTGGCCGCGACCGCACTTTTTGCCGCGACCTCGCTGATCGCCAAGGCGATCGGGACGGGCGCGCTTGGCCCCGCGCTGCCGCCGCTGATGGTCAGCTTCGGGCGGTTCGGCTTTGCGCTGGCCGGGATCGCGCTGGCCTTGGCGGTGATGCGGCCGGTCCTGACGCGGCCCGCCTGGGGAACGCATCTGGCGCGCACGCTCTGCGGCTGGGGCGGGATCACGCTGATGTTCGCCGCCGTCGCACAGATGCCCCTGCCCGATGCGACCGCGATCAGCTTCCTGTCGCCGGTCTTCACCATGATGCTGGCCATCCCCCTGCTGGGCGAACGCGTCGGCCCCGTCCGCTGGGGCGCCGCCGTGATCGCCCTGATCGGCGCCGCGATCCTGCTGCGCCCGACCGGCGCGATCCAGCCCGCCGCGTTCCTGGCCCTTGGCGCCGCCGCCGCGATGGGGCTCGAGGCGATCTTCATCAAGCGCCTCACCGCGCGCGAGGGGCGTTTGCAGATCCTCATTGTGAACAACGGCATGGGCGCGGTGATCGCGACGGTGGCGGCGCTGACGATCTGGGCCGCGCCCAACCCCGCGCAATGGGCCGCGCTGGCGGCGCTTGGGCTGATCATGGCGGGCGGGCAGGCGCTGAACCTTGCGGCGATGCGGCGGGCGGATGCCAGCTTCGTCGCGCCGTTCTTCTATCTGACGCTGGTCTGGGCGGCGGGGTTCGACCTCTGGGTCTTTGGCGTCCTGCCCGACGGGGTCAGCCTGATCGGCGCGGCCATGCTTGTCGCGGGGGCGGGCCTGCTGGTCTGGCGCGACCGGCAGCGCCGCCGCTAGGGCTTCATCCGATAGCCCGTCTTCAGCCAGCGCCAGGCCAGATACAGCACCACCGCCAGCACCGCAGCGCAGACGATCAGCCCACGCAAGGGGGGCGAATCGCTGACCCCGGTCACGCCGTAACGCGCCCCGTCGATCAGATAGAAGATCGGGTTCCAGTGCGAGATCGTGTTGAACGGCTCGGGCAGGGCCTGCACCGAATAGAAGGTGCCCGACAGAAAGCTCAGCGGCGTGACGATGAAGTTGCTGATCGCGGCCATCTGGTCGAATTTCTGCGCCATGATCCCGGCCAGAATCCCCAGGGCCCCCATCAGCAAGGCCGCCATCACGACGAACGCCAGCGCCCAGAGCGGATGCGCGATGCCCCGCCCCGTCACCGCCACCATCCCCGTGCCGATCACCGCCGCGACCAGCCCCGCCCGCACGACCGAGCCCGCCAGATAGCCCGCCAGCAACTCGCCCGCCGACAGGGGCGGCATCAGCGTGTCCACGATATTGCCCTGCACCTTGGCCGCCACGATGGAACTGGAACTGTTGGCAAAGGCGTTCTGGATCACCGTCATCATCAGGATGCCCGGCCCCAGAAAGACCAGATAGGGCAGGCCCATCACCTGCCGCTCGCCGCCCAAAGCCAGCGCAAAGACCAGCACGAACAGCCCCGCCGTCATCAGGGGCGCAAAGACCGTCTGCTGCCAGACCGCCATGAAGCGCATGACCTCGCGCCGGGCCAGGGTCCACAGCCCCAGCCAGTTCATGCGCCCGAAGCGGCGCACCCCCATCTCGCGCGCGGCGGGGGGCAGGGCGCGGGGGCTTTTCTCGGTGCTTGGGGCTGTCATCTGGCGGTCCTTGAATTTCTGCGCGTCGGCGGCTAAATCTCGGCATCCCGTTTCTGGCGGGACCAATCGCAGGTTTCAAGATGGGGCGGCAGGCAAGACCCGCCCGGAAAGGCAGCCATGTCCTGGACGGATGAACGTGTCGAGACGCTCAAGCGCATGTGGTCCGAGGGGCAGTCGGCAAGCGCCATCGCCAAGGAACTGGGCGGCGTCACCCGCAACGCGGTGATCGGCAAGGTCCATCGCCTGGGCCTGTCGAACCGCAATGACGACCCCCAGCCCGAACCCGCGCCCGAGCCGCAGAAGCAGCCCGCCGCCCGCGCCGAATCGCCCGCGCGCGCCGAAGCTGCGGCGCCTCGCGCCGAACCGCGCCCCGAACCCAAGCCCGAGCCGCGCCCCGAGCCCAAGGTCGAGGCCCGCGCCGAGCCGCGCCCCGAGCCCAAGCCCGAGCCCCGCGCCGCCGAACCCGCACCTTTCACCCCGGTGCCGCGCCGTCCCATCGTGCCGGCGGGCCAGCCCCTGCCGCCGCAACCTTCGGCCAACGAGATCAGCCCCGAGGCCCTCGCCTCGGTCCGCGAGGTCGAGAAACGCGCCCGCAAGCTGACCCTGATGGAACTGACCGAACGCACCTGCAAATGGCCGATCGGCGATCCGGCCACCGACAAGTTCTGGTTCTGCGGCCTGCCCAGCCAGCCCGGCAAACCTTATTGCGAGGCCCATGTCGGCGTCGCCTTCCAGCCGATGAGCAGCCGCCGCGACCGCCGCCGCTGATCCGCACCACTATCCGGATGCAACAAGGCCGCCCCGCAAGGGCGGCCTTTGCGCTTCCCGCAGGCCTGGAACATCGCCCCGCCCCGCCGGTTGACCACGGACAGGAGGACCAAGCGATGACCACCGACAAATCCCGTCTGACCCCCACCCAGCAGGTGCGCGCCTCGGCCCGGACCGAACGCCACCCAAAGGCCCCCGATCACGCCGCAGGTGATGCCAGTCCCGCGATTCCCGGCGGCAACCGCCCCGATGCGGCCCCCTGCGAGAACCGCGACAAGCCCGGCATGATCGACAAAGACAGCGATTGCTGATCAGCGCGGCGGCGGCGCCGGGGCGACCAGAACGGCAATGGCGGTCAGGATCAGGACGGATGCGACCAGTTCCAGCACTTCCTCGCCCCGCGCGATCAGAACCATCGCGCCCTCGGGCAAGCTGATCCCGAACCCGGCCAGCTTGCGGTCCAGACCGTCGCCCGCCTTGGCCAGAACCAGCATCACGATCGCGCCCAGCCACAGCCAGGCGATGCCCGATCCTCGCCGCAATCCACCCAGCCACGGGACCAGATCGCGCCGGAGCAGCCGCAGCCCGGCCGCCAGCACGGCCAGCACGACGACCGCGCCAAGGATCTTTTCGACCAGCGGCGCCGCGCCGGAATAATGGCGCAGCGACAGGATGCCGTTTTCGGTGAAGCTCTTGTCCCAGTCCATCTCTCGCAGGGCGGCCGCGACCAGCAGCAGCACCTGATGCCAGCGCGCTGCCCGGTCCGGCAGGATCATCAGCGCCACCCCGGCCAGCAGCAGATATAGGGCCGAGAACATCTCGACCGGGCCGCTTTCGCCGTAAAGCTCGTCCTGATCCTGCCCGCTCGCAAGGCCCAGCGACAGCCAGGCCAACGGCACCAGCAGGCCCAGGATCAGGGTCGCGGCGGGCAGCGTGGGTCGTGTCATGGCGGGGCTTTCCTCTGGTCGCGGCGCCACGCTGCACCGGCGCCGCGCAACCCTCAAGCCCCTCGTCGCAGAAACATCACGCAACGCGCGCAAGCGGTGTACGTCCGGTGCACATCCCGTGCACGCCCAGTGGACGCAAGGTGAGGCCGGTTTTCCCGGCAAAACATGGGCTTTCGTGCGCCGCCGCGCGCCGGGGCGTTGCGTGCACAGCCCCTGCAACGCGCGCCGCACTTTTCATCACCGCGCAACAGGGCTAGAGAAGCGCGACCCCCAAAGGACGCATGCCATGGCCCGCCACCTGATCACCTCTGCCCTGCCCTATATCAACGGCATCAAGCATCTGGGGAACCTCGTCGGCTCCCAGCTTCCGGCGGATCTCTATGCCCGCTACCTGCGCGCGCGCGGCCACGAGGTCATGTTCATCTGCGCCACCGACGAACACGGCACGCCCGCCGAACTGGCCGCCGCCAAGACCGGCGAAGCCGTGGCCGATTACTGCGCCCGGATGCATGCCGAACAGGCCCAGCTGGCCGCCGGCTTCGGCCTGTCCTTCGACCATTACGGACGCTCTTCCAGCGACCGCAACCGCGCCCTGACCCAGCATTTCGCGGGCCGTCTGGCCGATCAGGGCTATATCCGCGAAGTGGTTGAGAAACAGGTCTTTTCCCACGCCGACAACCGCTTTCTGCCCGACCGATACATCGAGGGCACCTGCCCCAATTGCGGCTATGACAAGGCCCGCGGCGACCAGTGCGAGAACTGCACCAAGCAGCTTGACCCGACCGACCTGATCGACCCGCGCAGCGCGATTTCGGGCTCGACCGATCTGGAAGTGCGCGAGACCAAGCACCTCTATCTGCGCCAATCCGCCCTCAAGGGCGAGATCGCCGCCTGGATCGACGCCAAGACCGACTGGCCGATCCTGACGACCTCGATCGCGAAGAAATGGCTGAACGACGGCGACGGCTTGCAGGATCGCGGCATCACCCGCGATCTGGACTGGGGCGTGCCCGTCAAGCGCGGCGATGCCGAATGGCCGGGGATGGAGGGCAAGGTCTTCTATGTCTGGTTCGACGCCCCCATCGAATATATCGGCGCGACCGCCGAATGGGCCGACGCGACCGGCGCCGATGACGCCGCCTGGCGCCGCTGGTGGCGCCTGGACGAAGGCGCCGAGGACGTGACCTACACCCAGTTCATGGGCAAGGATAACGTGCCTTTCCATACGCTTAGCTTCCCCGCCACGCTGATCGGATCGGGCGAGCCGTGGAAGATGGTCGATTACATCAAGTCGTTCAACTACCTGACCTATGACGGCGGGCAGTTCAGCACCTCGCAGGGCCGCGGCGTCTTCATGGACCACGCGCTGGAGATCCTGCCGGCGGATTACTGGCGCTGGTGGCTGCTGTCCCACGCCCCCGAGTCGGGCGACAGCGAGTTCACCTGGGAGAATTTCCAGCAATCGGTGAACAAGGACCTGGCCGACGTTCTGGGCAATTTCGTCAGCCGCATCACCAAGTTCTGCCGGTCCAAATTCGGCGAAACCGTCCCCGAGGGCCCCGCCTACGGCGCCGACGAGGCGGCGCTGATCGCGGCCCTGACCGCGCGGCTGGCCGCCTATGACGCCAACATGCAGGCGATGGAGGTCCGCAAGGCCGCATCCGAACTGCGCGCGATCTGGGTTCTGGGCAATGAATACCTGCAATCGGCTGCGCCCTGGACGGTGTTCAAGACCGATCCCGACAAGGCCGCGATGCAGGTCCGCATGGGGCTGAACCTGATCCGGCTTTACGCGGTTCTGTCGGCGCCCTTCATCCCCTTTGCCTCGGCCCGGCTGCTCGAGGCGATGGGCGCAACCGGCGCCGAATGGCCCGGCGACATGCAGGACGCCCTGTCCGCGCTGCGCCCCGGCCATGCCTTCACCGTGCCCGACCTGCTGTTCGCCAAGATCAGCGACGAGGATCGCGAAACCTGGGCCGAGCGCTTCAAGGGCGTGCGCCGCTGAGGATTGCGGCCTTGCGCCGCTTGCGTCCCGCGACAGGGCGGGGGGCATCCTGCCCCCCGCACCCCCCTGGGCCTGGGCACAAGAATGTGACCTTTGCGCAACAGCCCGCCACGGGCTTCGGCCGCGCAGGTTGTTCCCCCTAAAACGCAGGCTTAATCCCGAGCGTATTACCCAGGTATGCGGTCTGTTCCCTCGGCCCCTGCCCCAGGCATGCAAATCCCATAATCCGGAGCCTATCGCATGCCCTTCGCCCATGCCCTGGCCGCGCCGTCCCGGCGCCAGGCCTCTTGCCGCATTCTCACCCGCACGACGCTTGCCGCGACGGTCGCGCTGACGCCCGCGCTGGCCGCCGCGCAGGAGGGCCAGCCCTTCCTGCTGGACGAGATCGTCATCACCGCTTCGGGCTTCGAACAGAACGTCGCGGACGCCCCCGCCAGCATCACCGTAATATCGGGCGACGAGTTGCAGCGCCGGAACATCACCAGCCTGACCGACGCGCTGCGCGGCGTGCAGGGCGTCGCCACGACCGGCACCGCGAACGAGCAGGACATCACCATCCGCGGCCTTGGCGGGCAATACACGCTGATCCTGGTGGACGGGAAACGCCAATCCACCCGCGAAAGCCGCACGAATGGCAGCGCGGGGATCGAGCAGAGCTTCATCCCCCCCGCCGCCGCCATCGAGCGGATCGAGATCGTGCGCGGGCCGATGTCATCGCTTTACGGCTCGGACGCGATGGGCGGTGTGGTCAACATCATCACCAGGCCCGTCGCGGATCGGTGGGGCGGCTCGGTCACGGCCGAGACCACGATCCCCGAGCGCGACGAGGACGGTTCGAGCCGTCAGCTGTCCTTCTATGCCAACGGCCCGGTCATCGCCGACATGCTGGGTCTGCAGGTCTGGGGCCGCAAGCTGGACCGCGGCGAGGCCCGCGTGATCGACGGCCTGCGCGAGCGTGACATGAACGACCTGTCCGCGCGGCTGACCTGGACCCCCGCCACGGATCACGAGATCAGCCTGCAGGGCGGGCGCAGCCGGATCGAGGATCTGGGCCGCGTCGGCCGCACCATCCCCGAGACCGATTTTCGGGGCACCCGCCAGAATGACAGCCTGCAGGAAAACAAGCGCGACCATGCCCGGCTGAGCTATGCGGGACGGATGGGCGAGACGCGGCTTGAGGCTTCGGTCCAGCGCGAGACGGGGCAGCGCGTGACCTCGTCGGGCAATGGCGCCGTGGGTCTGTCGCCCGCCACACGCGCGCCCAAGGTCACGAACACCGTCACCGATGCCAAGCTGACCACGCCGCTGGAATGGCAGGGCCGCCACATGCTGAGCCTTGGCGCGCAGCACGACCGGGCCGAGGTGCGCGACCAGAACCCCGGCCTTGGCGACGGCGTGACCTATCGCTTTGCCACCTCGCAATGGGCGATCTTTGCCGAGGACGAATGGAAGCCCAACGACGCCTTCGCCCTGACCCTGGGCGCGCGCCTGAACCGCCACCAGGAATTCGGCTCCCATGTCACGCCGCGCCTTTACGGCGTGTGGAACGCCACGCCGGATCTGGTGCTGAAGGGCGGCGTATCGACCGGGTTCCGGGCGCCCGACGTGCGGTCGATCGTGCCGGGCTATTTCTACACCACGCAGCGCGGCGCGGGGGTGATCGTCTCGAATCCCGACCTCGACCCCGAGACCAGCACCAACTTCGAACTGGCCGCCCTGTATGAGGGTCAGGGCTTCAGCCTGGGCGCCACGGCCTTCCGCACCGATTTCGAGAACAAGATCGAAAGCACCAATACCGGTGAACGCATCACCGTGGGCGGTCAGGGCTATAACCGGTGGGAATGGTTCAACGTGGGCGAGGCGCGGCTTCAGGGCGTGGAACTGACCGCCGACTGGGACGCTTCGTCGGATGTGACGGTCCGGGCCTCGTACAGCCTGGTGGATTCCGAACAGCGCAGCGGCGCCTTTGCGGGCTTGCCTCTGGCGCGGACGCCGCGTCATTCGGCCAGCGTCACGGTGGATTGGCAGACGCCCGTCACCGGGCTGGACCTGTGGGGCGCCGCCAATTACCACGGCCGCGAGGTCGCGGCGGGCGCGCGGATCGGCACCAATGGCCGACCCTATGCCACCAACGAGGCCGGGGATGTCATCGCCTATGAATACGGGTCCTACCTGACGGTGGATCTGGGCGCGAATTACCGCCTGTCGGATCGCGCGACGGTCAATGCGGCGGTTTATAACCTGCTGGACCGCGACATCGACATGGCCACCAACAACACGGTCGGCGAAGGCCGTCGCCTGTGGCTTGGCCTGACGACCGAGTTCTGACCCCATCCCCGGCGGTGGACATTCCGCCGCCGGGCCGCTTTCATCCGGGCCAACCAAAAAGGAGACCCGGATGACCCATTGCATCCTGATCGGCGCCCCCGTCGATGAAGGCCAGCGCCGCCCCGGCTGCCTCATGGGGCCTGCCGCCTATCGCGTGGCGGGCCTTGCCGGAACCCTGTCCGCGCTTGGCCATCAGGTCGAGGATCGCGGCGATGTCGTCCCCGGCCCCGTGGGCGTCCAGACCTGCGCCAATCCCGCCGTCCATCACCTGCCCGAAATGATCGCCTGGACCGAGGCGCTGGCCCGCGCGACCGAGGACGCGATGGCCTCGGCCATGCCGATCATCATGGGCGGCGATCACGCGCTGGCCATGGGAACCCTGACCGGGGTCGCCCGGCACGCCGCGCGCGCCGACAGGCCGCTTTTCGTGATCTGGCTGGACGCGCATAGCGATTTCCACACGGTCGAGACGACCACATCGGGCAATCTGCACGGCACGCCCATGGCCTATGCCAGCGGGCTGCCGGGCTTTGCGCCCTTTCCGCCCTTTCCCGCGCCCATACCGGGCGAGAACATCTGCATGTTCGGCATCCGCAGCGTGGACCCGGCCGAGCTGGCCGCGATGCAGCCGACCGAGATCACCGTGAACGACATGCGCGTCCTGGACGAACAGGGCATCACCGCGCCGCTGCGGGCCTTCCTTGATCGGGTGCGGGCGGCGGACGGGCTGCTGCATGTCAGCCTTGACGTGGACTTCCTGGACCCTTCGATCGCGCCAGCGGTGGGGACCACGGTGCCCGGCGGCGCGACCTTCCGCGAGGCGCATCTGGTCATGGAATTGCTGCATGAATCCGGGCTTGTCACCTCGCTGGATCTCGTCGAGCTGAACCCGTTTCTGGACGAAAGAGGCCGCACGGCCAAGCTGATGGTCGATCTGGTGGGCAGCCTGATGGGCCGCAAGGTCTTTGACCGCCCGACACGCAGCTTCGGCTAAGACCGCCAAGCCCTTGCGCCGGATCGCCAATTTCCTGTCGCATCGTGCGCTTGTCTGTGGCATGAGGCAGGCGATGCGGACGTGGCGAAACCGGTAGACGCAGCAGACTTTGACGATTGGAGTGCCCGGTCGGGGAAACCCCCGGTGCAGAACCGCTCAAATTCGGGGAAAGCTCTGGGCCTTGGCGCCCGTGCCGATCCCGAGCCAAGCCCCGGAAACGGGGAAGGTGTAGAGACTAGACGGGCGGCGCCTAAAGCCTTCGGGCCATGGCGAAGGGATAGTCCAGACCACGAACGGGCCGCATCCGCGCCCGGCGGCGAAAGCCGAAGTGGTACGAAAATCTGTTTTCCGCAAGGAAGTGCGGGTTCGATTCCCGCCGTCCGCACCATGATCCGCCGCCCCTGTTGCCGGGGGCGGCGGTCTTGTCTCAGCCCTCTTGCGGGGCGGGCTCGCGCGGAGGGCGGCCGATGATCTCGCGCAGCGCGTCCAGCTCGATGAAGTTGTCGGCCTGACGGCGCAGGTCGTCCGCGATCATCGGCGGCTGGCTGCGGATGGTCGAGCAGACCGAGACCCGCACCCCCTGCCGCTGCAGCGCCTCGACCAGCGGCCGGAAATCGCCGTCGCCCGAGAACAGCACCGCATGATCCAGCCGCGGTGCCAGCTCCATGGCGGCCACGGCCAGTTCGATATCCATGTTGCCCTTGACCTTACGGCGGCCAAGCGCGTCCGTGTATTCGCGCGCGGGCTTGGTAACGACGCAATAGCCGTTGTAATGCAGCCAGTCGACAAGCGGGCGGATCGGGGAATAATCCTCGCCATCGACCAGCGCGGTGTAGTAATAGGCGCGCATCAGCTTGCCACGGCGGTCGAACTCTTGTCTCAAGAGCTTGTAATCAATATCAAAGCCAAGAGCCTTGGACGCTGCATAGAGGTTTGCGCCATCTATGAAGATCGCCAGGCGGTCATCCTTGTAGAACATGCGGTGTTGCCTTCAATAAGCCTTGCTGTTGGGCAGCCCTGGGGCGGTCGGGGTGAGGGACCCGACCGAATGCCCCGGCCACGGTTTGTAGGACGGGAAGGAGAGAATGGTTAACCTGTCTTCTGGTATAGTCGCCCTGGGCGCGAACCTCCCCTCGTCGGCGCAGGGCCCGGTGGTTACGCTGCACGAGACCGTAGGCATTCTGCATGCCGAACCCGATATTTCAATCACGGCGCTCAGCCGCTTCTGGCGGACGCCCGCCTATCCGCCGGGGTCCGGCCCCGATTTCGCCAATGCGGCGGCGCTGATCCGCACCAGCCTGACGGCCGAGGCGCTGCTGGCGCGGCTGCACGCGATCGAGGCCGTGGCCGGGCGCGACCGTTCGACCGGGCGGTGGTCGGCGCGGGTGCTGGATCTGGACCTGATCGCGCTGGACGGGCTGGTCCTGCCTGACGAGGCGACTTTGCGCCACTGGATCGGCCTTGCCCCCGAGGATCAGGGCCGCACCGCGCCGGACAGGCTGATCCTGCCCCATCCCCGGATGCAGGATCGCGGCTTCGTCCTCGGCCCCCTGGCCGAGATCGCGCCCGACTGGCGCCACCCGCTGACCGGGTCCAGCGTGTCGCAGATGCTGGCGGCGCTCGGCCCCGAGGGGCTGGCCGGGATGCGTCCCCTTGATCCGGGCGATTTGGGGGCTTTTGCTTGACATTCCCCCCGTTGCTGACCACTAGTCCGGTTTCGCCCGGAATATCCGATTCGCAACTGCACAGGTGATTCATGGCCCGCGTTACGGTTGAAGACTGCGTCGACAAGGTTCCCAACCGGTTTGATCTGGTGATGCTGGCCGCGCATCGCTCGCGCGAGATCGCGGCGGGCAGCCCTGCCACCGTGGACCGCGACAACGACAAGAACCCCGTCGTCGCGCTTCGCGAGATCGCCGAGGAAACCCAGCCCGTCGATGATCTGCGCGAGCGGATGATCGAATCCACCCAGACCCAGATCGAGGTGGACGAGCCCGAGGAAGACGCGATGGCGCTGCTTCTGGGCGCCGAGGTGGATCGCCCCCGTCCCGCCGACGAGGAGTCCGAAGAGCGCATGCTTCGCATGATGCTGGAAGCCAACCAGCGCGGCTGACGGCACCGGGACAACCACAGCAAGCAGAGGTCTTCGGCAGCAAGATGATCGACGTCGAAGACCTTCTGGCGTTGGTGCGGAACTACAATCCGCGCAGCAATGCCGCCCTGATCCGTGATGCCTATGAATACGGCATGCGGATGCACGAAGGGCAGTTCCGTCACTCGGGCGAGCCCTATTTCACTCATCCCATTGCCGTCGCCGCCATCCTGACCGAGATGCGGCTGGACGATGCCACGATCATCACCGCCCTGTTGCATGACACGATCGAGGACACGCGCTCGACCAAGACCGAGGTCGCGGCGATGTTCGGCGAGGAGATCGCCGATCTGGTCGATGGCGTCACCAAGCTGACCAATCTGGAATTGTCCAGCGCCCAGTCCAAGCAGGCCGAGAATTTCCGCAAGCTGTTCATGGCCATGTCGCGCGACCTGCGCGTGATCCTGGTCAAGCTGGCCGACCGGCTGCACAACATGCGCACGATCCGGTCGATGCGTCCTGAAAAGCAGGTCAAGAAGGCGCGCGAGACGATGGACATCTACGCCCCCCTTGCGGGGCGGATGGGCATGCAATGGATGCGCGAAGAGCTTGAGGACCTGGCCTTCAAGGTCATCAACCCCGAGGCGCGCAATTCCATCATCCGCCGCTTCGTCGGCATGCAGCGCGACAGCGGCGACATCATCGGCCAGATCACCGCCGATATCCGGGTCGAACTGGAACGCGAGGGGATCGACGCGACCGTTTTCGGGCGCGCGAAAAAGCCCTTCAGCGTCTGGCGCAAGATGCAGGAAAAGCAGCTTGCCTTCTCGCGCCTGTCCGACATCTACGGTTTCCGCATCATCACCGCATCCGAGATGGACTGCTACCGCGCACTTGGGGTGATCCACCATCGCTGGCGCGCCGTGCCGGGGCGGTTCAAGGATTACATCAGCCAGCCCAAGTCGAACGGCTACCGCTCGATCCACACGACCGTGTCGGGCCGCGACGGCAAGCGGGTCGAGGTGCAGATCCGCACCCGCCAGATGCATGAGGTGGCCGAGGCCGGGGTTGCCGCGCATTGGTCCTATCGCGACGGGGTCCGGGCGCGGAACCCCTTTGCCGTGGACCCCGCCGCCTGGATCGCGCAACTGACCGACCGCTTCGACAGCGAGGATCACAACGAATTCCTCGAGCATGTGAAGCTCGAGATGTATCAGGATCAGGTCTTCTGCTTCACGCCCAAGGGCGACGTGCTGCAATTGCCCAAGGGCGCGACCCCGGTCGATTTCGCCTATGCGATCCATACGCGGCTGGGCAATTCCTGCGTCGGCGCCAAGGTGGACGGCATCCGCGTGCCGCTGTGGACGCGGCTGAAGAACGGCCAGTCGGTGGACATCATCTCGGCCTCGGGGCAGCGGCCGCAATCGACCTGGCTGGACATCGTGGTCACGGGCCGCGCCAAGGCCGCGATCCGGCGGTCCCTGCGCGAGGAGGACCGCGACCGCTTCATGCGGCTGGGGCGCGAACTGGTGCGCGTCAGCTTCGAGCATGTGGGCCGCAAGGTCACCGACAAGGCGCTGCGGACGGCGGCGCGGCAGATGGGCCTGCCCTCGGCCGAGGATCTGCTGGCCCGGATCGGCAGCGCCGAGAACTCGGCCAAGGAAGTGCTGGAGCTGCTCTACCCGGAACTGGCCGATCACGATGACGAGATCGATTCGCGCCGCCCCATCGCGGGGCTGGAGGCGGATGCGAACTTCAAGCGCGCGCCATGCTGCAACCCGCTGCCGGGCGAACGAATCGTCGGCATCACCTATCGCGGTGCAGGCGTGGTGATCCACGCCATCGACTGCCCCGTCCTGGCCGAATTCGAGGATAATCCGCAGCGTTGGGTCGATCTGCAATGGCGCGAGGGGCGCCATCCGGCGGCCTATTCCACGGTGCTGAGCCTGACCATCCGGCACGATGCCGGGGTTCTTGGGCGCATCTGCAGCTTGATCGGCGGGCAGGGGGCGAATATCTCGAACCTCGAGTTCATCGATCGCAAGCCCGACTTCTACCGCATCGAGGTCGAGGTCGAGCTGCGCGATCACGAACATCTGCACAAGCTGCTGACCGCGCTGGAAGCGGACAGCGACGTGGCGCAAGTGGCGCGGATCCGCGACCCGGCGCTGAAACCCTGAAGGCGGCCCCGACGGGCCGTCCGTCCCAAGAAACGGGTGGTCCGTGTTCAAGCGCAAGAAGCCTCGGAGTTATGGCCAGATTGCCAGCGAGTTCGTCTATCCGCGCGGCGGCTGGCGCCGGGCCGGGACTTATGTGCTGCACCGCCTGCGCCGTCTGCCCGACCAGCCGCACCGCATCGCGCGCGGCGTCGCGGCGGGGGTCTTTGTGTCCTTCACGCCGCTTTTCGGGTTTCACTTCCTGTCAGCGGCGGCCCTGGCCTGGATCATCCGGGGCAATGTGCTGGCCGCGCTTCTGGCCACCTTTGTCGGCAATCCGGTCACGTTTCCCTTTATCGCGCTGGCGGCGGTGGGGCTGGGGCGGCGCATCCTGGGCCTGCCGGGCGAGCCCTCGGCCCATCTGATCTTTCGCGAATTCACCCATGCCAGCGGTGAATTGTGGCACAATATCAAGTCGATCTTTGGCCCCGAGACCGCCCATTGGAACCGGTTGTGGGAATTCAACGAACAGATCTTCCTGCCCTATTGGGTGGGCGGGGTGATCCTTGGTCTGGCGGTGTCGGTAGCGACGCATTACCTGACCGTGCCGGTCTTTCGTGCCTATCAACGGCGGCGCGAGAAAAAGATGGCGGACCGTATCGCGCGGGCGGCCGAACTGGCGGCGGCGCGTGCGGCCGCGCCAGAGGGGGGCTCTGCCCCCCATCCCCGTTCCGGGGATTCCCCCCGGGATACTTGAACCAAGGCAAAGGGGCGGGGGCCTCAGTATCCTCGGCTACGGTCCACGAGGCAGGAAATCGGTCCGCCTGACATAGCGGCGCGCAGATTGGCCGCGACAACCGGGGCTGCAGTTTCGGGCCTTGTTTCGGCCGCGATATGGGGGGTGACGGTCACGCCGGCATGATGCCAGAAGGGGTGATCGGGGGGCAGCGGCTCGGTCCGGAAGACGTCCAGCACGGCATGGGCCAGGTGCCCCGCATCCAGCGCGTCGAGGAGCGCGTGATCGTCGATCAGCGTGCCGCGCCCGGGATTGATGAGCCAAGCGCCTTTGGGCAGCAGGCCAAGGCTGGCCGCGTCCATCAGGTTGCGCGTGTCGGGCGTGTCGGGCAGAAGCGCGATCAGGATCTGCGCCTGCGCGAGCGCCGTGGGCAGGTCGGAGGTGACGGCCACGCCCTCGACCGGGTGGCCGCTGCGGCTGAAGCCGGTGACGGGGAAGCCGATCGCGCGCAGATGGCGGGCCGTGGCGCGGCCCAGTTCGCCCATGCCGAGGATCGTCACGGGCCGTTCGGCTGCCAGCGGGGGGATCTGGCCATTGCGCCAGATGCCGTCCTGGGCGTAGCGGTCCATGCCCAGATGCGCGCGCATCGTCCAGCCGGTGCAGTATTCCGCCATGCCCGCCGCAAGGCCCGGATCGACCATCCGCGCAAGCGGCTGCGTCAGGGTCTGGTTCGTCACGATGCGTTCGACCCCGGCCCAGAGGCTCTGGACCAGTCGGGTGTTCCGGTAGGGGGCGAAGTCCTCGATGTCGCCGCCGGGCGCGTAGATGATCGCGTCGAAGGCCGCGGGGTCTCCGCCGCGTTCCAGCACCATCTCGGGGCAGGCCGCGCGCAGGGCGGGCGCCCATTCATCCCAGGCCTGCGGACGGGCAGAGAAACGGACGCGCATCATCGCGGCCTGTGGACATGGGCGGACTGGACCAGTCCGAAGCCGAGCATCAGGATCATCAGCGAGGTTCCTCCGTAGCTGACCAGCGGCAGGGGCGAGCCCTTGGCGGGCAGAAGCCCCATCACCGTGGCCATGTTGATGGCGAAATACAGGAAGAAGGTCCCCGAAATGCCGATCGTGATCAGGCTGGCGAAGCGGTCTCGGTTCGACAGCGCCGAATAGAGGCAGAAGCCCAGGATCAGCATGTAGAGCGTCAGAAGCGAGATCGCGCCGACAAAGCCGAATTCCTCGGCCAGCACGGTGAAGATGAAATCGGTATGCTTCTCGGGCAGAAAGTTCAGCCGCGATTGCGAGCCCTGCATGAAGCCTCGCCCCGACCACCCCCCCGAGCCGAAGGCGATCTGGCTCTGGATGATGTTGTAGCCCGCGCCCAGTGGATCGGCATAGGGATCGAGGAAGGTGTCGATCCGGCGGAACTGGTAGTCCTTGAGCAGTTGCCATTCGGTGCCGCGACTTTTCAGGACCGCCGTCACCAGCCCCACCCCTGCCCCCGCGATGATGGCGAAGTACCACAGCGACACGCCCGCCGCGAACATCACGATCGCGCCCCCCGCGACCAGCATGATCGAGGTGCCCAGATCTGGCTGGATCAGCACCAGCCCGGTCGGCGCAAGGATCAGCATCGCCGGGATGATCACCCAGAGGGGCCTTGAGACGCGGCGGATGTCCAGCCAGTCGTAATAGGCCGCCAGCAGCAGGACGAGCGCGATCTTCATCAGCTCGGACGGCTGGATGCGGATCGGGCCAAGGTCGATCCAGCGCCGTGCGCCCATGCCGATCACGCCGAACAGGTCCACGGCGACCAGCATCAGGAAGCAGACCACATAGGCCGCCACCGAGATGCCCCGCCAGAACCACATCGGCACGAAGGCCAGCCCGATCATCAGGACCATGCCCACCGCGAAGCGATACATCTGTTGCTCGGCCCAGAGGTCCACACGCCCCCCTGCGACGGAATAGAGCATCACGAAGCCGATGCAGCAGACCGCCGTGACCAACAGGACCAGCGGCCAGCTGATATGCAGGATCTTGCGCCAGCCGGTCGGGATCTGGGCGACCTTGTAATCGAGATAGGCCATGGCTCAGACCCTCGTGCGGGCGTTGCGGGGAGGCTCGGGGATGAAGAGGTCCATGGCCTGATGGCGGGCCTCCATCGCGGCGCGCTGGTCAGAGGGCACGGCGTCCAGGGGCGGCAGCCCGCCATTCAGCGCGAACAGCAGGATGTCGCGCGCCAGAGGCGCCGCCGCGGTCGAGCCGCCGCCGCCATGTTCCACCACCAGCGAGATGGCGTATTTGGGCGCCTCGAACGGGGCATAGGCCACGAACAGCGCATGGTCGCGGCGGTTCCAGGGCAGCTGTTCGTTCGAGATGACGCCCCGCGCGCGTTCGGCGGCGGTGATGTTGCGGACCTGACTGGTGCCGGTCTTGCCCGCCATGCGCCATTCGTCGCGGGTGATCCGGCTGGCCCGCGCGGTGCCGCGGCTGCCATACATGACCGCATCCATGCCCAGCCGCGTGACGCGCAGTGTGTTGGCGCTGACGCCCTCCAGCGGGGGCCATTCGGGGACGGGCTGGCGGACGCCGTCGATGGCGCGAATGAGGCGCGGTTCGACAGCACGGCCGCTGGCGATGCGGGCCGTCATCACCGCCAGTTGCAGCGGCGAGGACAGCACATAGCCCTGCCCGATCGAGGCGTTGAGGCTGTCGCCGATCTGCCAGGGCTGGCCGTGGCGACGCATCTTCCATTCGCGGTCGGGGGCGATCCCCTCGGCCACCGCAGACATGGGCAGGTCGTGGCGCACGCCCAGCCCCATCTTCCGCGCCATTTCCGCGATGCGGTCGATCCCCACGCGCTGCGCCAGTTCGTAATAATAGACGTCGCAGCTTTCCTCGAGGCCCTGGACCGCATCGACCGAGCCATGCCCGCCCCGGCGCCAGCAGTGAAAGCGACGCCCGCCCAGCTCGGTATGGCCGGGGCAGAAGAAGCGCGTGCCGGCATTGATCACGCCTGCCTCAAGCCCCGCCATCAGCGTGACCATCTTGAAGGTCGAGCCCGGCGGATAGACGCCCTGCACCGTCTTGTCGGCCAGCGGGCGGTGGTCGTGATCCATCAATGCCCGGTAATCGCGGCTGGAAATCCCGCGCACGAACAGGTTCGGGTCGAAACTGGGCGACGAACAGATCGCGGCCAGTTCGCCCGTCTCGCAATCCATGACCACGGCGGCGGCGCTTTCCTCGCCCATGCGCTGCGCGGCATAGTTCTGAAGCGCGGCATCCACGGTCAGTTGCAGGGTTGCGCCCTGTTCACCCTCTTGGCGCGAAAGTTCGCGCATCTCTCGGCCAGTGCTGTTCACCTCGACCCGGCGGGCGCCGGCCTTGCCGCGAAGGACCTCCTCAAGGCGGCCTTCGACGCCGATCTTGCCCAACTGGAAATCGGGCAGGCGCAGCACCGGGTCGGGCTGTTCGATCCGCGACAGGTCGTAATCGCTGACCGGACCGACATAGCCCATCACATGCGCGAAATCGCCCCGGCGCGGATAGGCGCGCGACAGGGCCGATTCCGGCGTGACGCCGGGCAGAGACGGCGCGTTCACGGCGATGGCGCTGAATTCCTCCCATGACAGGCGGTCGGCCAGCACGATGGGCGTGATCGCGCTGCGGCGGGAAAATTCTTCCAGAAGCTCCTCGATCCTTGCATCGCTGAGCGGGATGATCTGCGCAAGCCGTCTCAGGATCGGCTCGACATCGCCGCCCGCCTCCTCGCGGGTCAGGGTGACGCGGTAATTCTGTTCGTTCCCGGCGATCACGATGCCGTTGCGGTCGAGGATCAGGCCGCGCGCGGGCGGCAGAAGCCGGATCTTGATCGAGTTGCCGTCGGCCAGCATCCGGAATTCCTCGGCGTGGTCCAGCTGCATGGATCGCATCTGCATCGCCAAGGCCCCTGCCGTGGCGATCTGGATTCCGCCCAGCATCAGCCCGCGCCGGGTGATGGTGCGGCTGCTGTCCTGGATCTCGCGCGGGGATTTCTTCATCGGCGGCCTCGTCTCAATCGGGGCGGCCGGGGCGGCGCAGCCCCAGCAACCAGCGCGCGGCCAGCACCACCAGCGGATAGGCGGCGATCGTCGCCACGACCTGCAGCATCGCCTGACCCAGGGCGGGCACCGGCAGCATGAACAGGATCTGCACCAGCCGGTATCCCAGGATCATCGCCGCGATCAGCGCAGCCGCGCGCAACCACTCAACCAGAAAACCCTGGTCGCGCCAACGGTGCTCTCGTATTCGTGCGGCCTCGGTGCCCAGAAGCACGATCATCGGCCACAGGCCGAGCGGGCGCATCAGCAGCACGTCCTCGATCAGGACGGCCAGCACGATGACCGGCGCGGCAAGCTGGTCGGGGCGGCGCAGCACCCAGACCAGTGACAGCGCCAGCAGCAGGTCCGGCCCCGGCCAGCCCGGCCCGGCCGACAGGGGCAGCATCCGCAGGAACAGCAGCACCAGCACCGCCAGCAGGAACAACAGGCTGCCGGTCACGAAGTCGCGGCGCGGCAATTGCATCATGGCGCGGCATCCGCTGATGCCGGCTCGGGGTCGGGGGCGGGCATTTCGGGGCCGATCGGTGCGCGGTCGCCTCGGATGATCGCGTCGACATCGGCCACGGCCTCGGCCGGGTGGCTTCGCAGGACGCGCAGGAATTCCAACCGCCCGTAATCGGCGGCCATCAACAGCCGCATCCGCCCGTCGCTGCCCTGCGCCACCTGACCGACCAGAAGGCCCGAGGGAAACACCCCGCCATCGCCCGAGGTCACGACCCGGTCGCCCGGACGCACATTGTCCAGGTTCTCGATGAATTCCAGCAGCGGCAAGGGCGTGTTGTCGCCCGTCAGCAGCGCGCGTTCGCCACTGGGCTGCACCGTCACCGGAATGCGCGAGGACGGGTCGGTCAGCAGCACCACCCGGCTGGTCGAGCGCCCGACCCCCGCGATCCGGCCCGCCAGCCCCAGCCCGTCCATCGTGGCCCAACCCTCGACCACGCCATCCTGTGCGCCCACATTCAGCAGGACGGATTGCCGGAACGCCGTGCCGCTATCCATCAGCACCATCCCCGTCAGCCCGGTCAGCGAGGGGTCGATGCGCACATTGTTCAGCGCCAGAAGCTTGGAATTCTCCTGCTCAAGCTGGACGGCAGCCTCTTTCCAGGCGGACATGCGCTGCAATTCGCGGCGCAGTTCCTGGTTCTGCTCGTAAAGTCGCGCATAGCTCTGAAAGCCGCCGATCATCTGGCTGACGCGCGTGACCGGCACCAGCGCCCATTCGAAGCGCGGCACGATGCGGTCGATCATGGCGACCCGCATCTGTTCGGCGCGCGGGCTGTCGATGCGCCAGAACAGGAACAGGACCAGAAGCACAAGCGCCAGCACGGCGATCAGGATGCGCCGGACGGGGGTTGCGTAATCTGGTCCCTTATGCGCCATGGCCCTGCCCCGGAACGGGCGGTCAGCTGTCGAAGTCGATGACGTGGCGCAACTGCTTTTCGAATTCCAGCGCCTTGCCGGTGCCAAGCGCGACGCAGCTCATCGGCTGGTCGGCCAGGCTGATCGACAGGCCGGTCTGCTCGCGCAGCGCCAGATCCAGCTCGCCCAGCATGGCACCGCCGCCGGTCAGCATCACGCCGCGATCGACGATGTCGGCGGCCAGATCGGGGGGCGTGGCTTCCAGCGCGACCATCACGGCCTCGCAGATGGCCTGCACGGGCTCGGCCAGCGCTTCGGCGACCATGGCCTGGCTGATCTCGATCTCCTTGGGGATGCCATTCAAGAGGTCGCGGCCGCGCACCATCAGCGTGGCGCCGCGCCCGTCATCGGGCATGCGCGCGGTGCCGATCGAGGTCTTGATCCGCTCGGCCGTCGATTCGCCGATCAGCATGTTCTGATTGCGGCGCAGATAGTTGATGATCGCCTCGTCCATCCGGTCGCCGCCGATGCGGACCGAACGCGCATAGACCACGTCGCCAAGCGACAGCACTGCGACTTCGGTCGTGCCGCCGCCGATATCGACGACCATTGAGCCGGTGGGTTCGGTGATGGGCATCCCCGCGCCGATGGCGGCAGCGATCGGCTCGGCGATCAGGCCGGCCTTGCGGGCGCCTGCGGACAGGACCGACTGGCGGATCGCGCGCTTTTCAACGGGCGTCGCGCCGTGGGGAACGCAGACGATGATCTTGGGCTTGGAAAACGTCGTGCGCTTGAACACCTTCTTGATGAAGTGCTTGATCATCTGCTCGGCGCTGTCGAAATCGGCGATGACGCCTTCGCGCATGGGGCGGATGGCCTCGATGCTGCCCGGCGTGCGGCCCAGCATCAGTTTCGCATCCTCGCCCACGGCCAGAACGACGCGCTTGCCGTCCTTGACGTGGTAGGCGACGACCGAGGGCTCGTTGAGGATGATCCCCTTGCCCTTGACATAGACCAGCGTGTTCGCCGTTCCCAGGTCGATTGCGATGTCGGTCGAAAACAGCCCGCCGAATGCCATGCCCCGTATCCTTTTCGCGCCGGTTGGCCCGGCATGCCCGTTTGAATGCTTTCCGCCAGGGCCGTCGCCCTGAATCGCCTGTGGCGGCGTGGCCCCGTATAGAGGCCAAGCCCGCTTGGGAAAAGCCCTGATGGCGCGCGGCTGACGCTATGGCGCGATCTTGCGCGAAGGCCGTCGCCAAGGCGCGGAAGGCGGGGGCAGGACGCCCCCGCCCCCGGGTCAGTGCGAATACATGCTGATCTGCTTGCCGTCCGTCCCGGCCTGGGTGCGGCGCATGATCAGGTGGTTCAGCGCCCCGACATAGGCCTTGACCGAGGCAAGGATCGTATCCGTGTCGGCGGCCTGCCCGTTCACGATGCGGCCGTCCTCTTCCATCCGCACGCTGACGGTGGCCTGCGCATCGGTGCCTTCTGTCACGGCGTGGACCTGATACAGCTTCAGCCGCGCCTGATGCGGGAAGATCTGCTTGACCGCGTTGAAGCAGGCATCGACCGGCCCGTCGCCCGTGGCGTGAACAGTCTTTTCCTCGCCCCCGACGATCAGGGTCAGGTCGGCGGATTGCCCGTCGCTGCCGCAGATCACCCGCAGATGCTTGACCTGAAGGTGATCGTCGCCGGTATTCGCCGCACTGTCCTGCATGAGGGCGACGATATCCTCATCATAGACCTCTTTCTTGCGGTCGGCGAGCGCCTTGAAGCGGACGAACACATCCTTGAGCTGGTTGTCCCCGACCTCGTAGCCCAGATCGCGCAGCTTGGCGCGCAGGGCGGCGCGGCCCGAATGCTTGCCCATGGCGATGTTCGTTTCGTTCAGACCGATATCGGCGGGGCGCATGATCTCGAAGGTCTCGACGTTCTTCAGCACGCCGTCCTGATGGATGCCCGACTCGTGCAGGAACGCGTTCTTGCCCACGATGGCCTTGTTGTATTGCACCGGAAAGCCCGAGACCGCGGCCACGCGGCGCGAGATGCCGATGATCTTCGTCGTGTCGATGCCGGTGTCATAGGGCATGATGTCATGGCGCACGCGCATGGCCATCACGACCTCTTCCAGCGCGGTGTTGCCGGCGCGTTCGCCCAGACCGTTGATCGTGCATTCGATCTGGCGGGCGCCCGCCTCGACGGCGGCCAGCGCGTTGGCGGTCGCCATGCCCAGATCGTTGTGGCAATGCGTGGCGAAGATGATCTGATCGGCGCCCGGCACACGCTCCAGCAGCATGCGGATCAGGTCGGCGCTTTCGCGGGGCGCGGTATAGCCCACCGTGTCGGGAATGTTGATCGTCGTGGCACCCGCCTTGATGGCGATTTCCACCACGCGGCACAGGTAGTCGTGTTCCGTCCGCGTCGCGTCCATGGGCGACCATTGCACGTTGTCGCACAGGTTGCGCGCATGGCTGACGGTCGCATGGATGCGTTCGGCCATCTGGTCCATGTCCAGATTGGGGATCGCGCGATGCAGCGGCGAGGTGCCGATGAAGGTATGGATGCGCGGGCGGCGCGCATGTTTCACGGCCTCCCAGCAGCGGTCGATATCGGGGAATTGCGCACGGGCCAGACCGCAGATCTGGGCGCTCTGCGCCTGTTTCGCGATCTCGGACACGGCGGCAAAGTCACCCTCGGAGGCGATGGGAAAGCCCGCCTCGATGATGTCCACGCCCATCTCGTCCAGCATCTGGGCGATTTCCAGCTTTTCGGCGTGGGACATGGTGGCGCCGGGCGATTGCTCGCCATCGCGCAGGGTGGTGTCGAAGATGAGGACGCGGTTCTCTTGGGTCATTGTGCTGTCTTTCGCAGGTCGGTTCTGTCTGTGGGGGATACCGGGCCAGGACCTGACTGAGCGGCGGCCCGGCGGACCCGCTCAGCGCAGCGTAAGAAGCAGCAGACCCCGGAGTCGCACGGCGAATCGCGCACCCTTGGGTGCCGCAGGGGCCGAGGCGATATGGCGCATCCGAGTCATGGCGCGAAATATGACGTCCCGTCGCGCGCTTGAAAAGACCAAAAGTGACCCGAGACGGTCCCGCGCTGAACAGGGCGGTGCTGAATTCACGGGACTGTGACCTTTTTTCTGGCCCGTTAGCCCTAGCCTGCCTATCCTTTCGGCTATGGACCCGAGGACAAGAACCAACAGATGAGGGACACATGACACGCAAGATCGTCGTCGGCTATGACGGCAGCGAAACGGCGCGGCGCGCGCTGGACTTCGCGATGGCGCGCGCAAGGGCCGAGAACAACAGCATCGTCATCGCGCATGTGCTGGAATGGTCGCCCTACAGCTTCCTGACGCCAAGCGAGGTCGAAGAGCGCCACCGCCGCCGCAGCGAGGAATTGCAGCGCGCCGAAACCGCCATCCTCGCGCCCGTCGTGGCCGAAGTGGAACAGGCGGGGATTCCCGTCGCCACCGCGCTGCGCTATGGGCACATCGCCGAAACTATGGCGCGCATCGCCAAGGACGAGGACGCCGCCATGCTGATCATCGGTCGCATGGGGCATTCCGGCTTTGCCGCGCGCATCTTCGGCTCGGTCGCGGCGACGCTGGCACAGGCTTCGCCCGTGCCGGTGGTCATCGTGCCGTGACCGACGGGACAGGGAGAAAAAGAATGAAACACCATATGACAACCATGGCGCGCAGCCTGCCTGCGGCCGCCGTGGCGCTGATGCTGGCCACGCTGCCCGCGCGCGCCCAGGGGCTGGACACTGCCATCGACAGCTTCTTCGCCGCCACCACGACCTGGTTCGTGAACATCATCTTCTCGAACTTTCCGGGGACCAGCTTTCCCTGGATCGTGGCATGGCTGGTCGTGGGGGCCACGGTCTTCACGCTCTATTTCGGGTTCATCCAGTTCCGCGCCTTCCGCCACTCGATCCAGCTGGTGCGGGGCGATTATTCGAACCCCAATGACGCGGGCGAGGTCAGCCACTTTCAGGCCCTGACCACGGCCCTGTCGGGGACCGTCGGACTGGGCAACATCGCGGGCGTCGCGGTCGCCATCAGCATCGGGGGCCCGGGCGCGACCTTCTGGATGATCCTGGCGGGCCTGCTGGGCATGGCGTCCAAGTTCACCGAATGCACGCTTGGCGTGAAATACCGCAACGAATATGCCGACGGCACCGTCTCGGGCGGGCCGATGTATTACATGGTCAAGGGCTTCAAGGAACGCGGCGTTCCCGGCGGCAAGTTCATGGCCGTGCTGTTCGCGATCTTCTGCATCCTGGGCAGCTTCGGCGGCGGCAACATGTTCCAGGCCAACCAGGCCCATGCCCAGATCACCAATGTCGTCGGCGCCTATCCGGGCTGGATCACCGGCGTCGTGATGGCGGTGATCGTGTTCCTTGTGATCGTCGGCGGCCTGAAATCCATCGCCCGCGTCACCGAAAAGGTCGTTCCCTTCATGGCGGCGATCTATGTCGGCACAGCACTGATCATCATCGGCATGAACTACGACATGATCGGCGAGGCCTTCCGCCAGATCTTCGTCGGCGCCTTCACGAATGACGGCGTGGTCGGCGGCATGATCGGCGCGCTGATCCAGGGCTTCCGCCGCGCGGCCTTCTCGAACGAGGCGGGCGTGGGTTCGGCCGCCATCGCGCATAGCGCGGTCCGCACCAAGGAACCCACGACCGAGGGCTTCGTCTCGCTGCTGGAACCGTTCATCGACACGGTCATCATCTGCACCATGACCGCGCTGGTCATCATCATCACCGGCCAGCTGGTCAGCGACCCGACCACGGGCCTGTTCGTGCTGAACGAGGCGGGCGACCGCATCCAGACCGTGACCGGCAATGGCGGCGTCGCGCTGACCTCGGACGCGTTCAGCAGCGCCTTCGGCTGGTTCCGCTACATCCTTGTCCTGGCGGTGGTGCTGTTCGCCTTCTCGACGATGATCTCGTGGAGCTATTACGGCCTCAAGGCCTGGACCTTCCTGTTCGGCGAGGGCCAGACGAAAGAGCTGATCTTCAAGCTGCTGTTCTGCTTCTTCGTCATCATCGGCGCGGCGTCCAGCCTGGGCGCGGTGATCGACTTCTCGGACGCGGCGATCTTCGCCATGGCGGTGGTCAACATCCTGGCGCTTTACGTGCTGATGCCGATCGTCAAGGCCGAGATGAACAGCTATCTCGCGCGCCTGAAATCGGGCGAGATCCGCAAGTATCAGTAAGCCGCCGCAAGGCCGCGACAAAGGGGGCGGGCGCGCAGGCGTCCGCCCTTATTGCATCCGCTTGGTGGCGTTGCGCCGATCGCGCCGCCGTGCTCCGGCCTGCTGGATCAACGAGGCCGAATAGATCGCCAGCGCCGCCCAGATCATCGGAAAGGCGATCATTCGCGCCGGGTCCAGCACCTCGCCAAAGACCAGCACCGCGCAGAGAAAGATCATCGTGGGCGAGATGTATTGCAGGATGCCGATCGTCGAAAGCCGCGTCAGCTTGGCGCCGTTGGCGTAGAACAGCAGCGGGATCGCCGTGGCAGGCCCCGCCCCCAGCAAAAGCGCGGTCTGCCAGTCGAGGGCGCCGAAATGCCCCTGCCCCGTCGCAGACAGCCAGATCAGGAACCCGGCGGCGAAGGGCAGCAGCAACAGAACCTCCAGCGTGAAGCCCTGATTGGGGCCAAGCGGCAATTGCTTCTTGCACAGCGCATAGGCCGCCCAGGTCAGCATCAGCGCGATGGCCACGATGGGCAGGCTGCCCGCCTGCCATGTCAGCACCAGAACCGCAGCCCCCGCCAGCGCCACCGCCGCGATCTGCGCCCGAGACAGCTTTTCCTTCAGCAGGGTCGCCCCCAGAAAGATGCTGAACAGCGGGTTGATGTAATAGCCAAGCGCGGCGTCCAGCGCCTGATCGTTCACGATGGCCCAGACATAGATCAGCCAGTTCACCGAAATCAGTGCCGCCGTCAGCGCCGCCATCGCCAGCAGACGAGGCTGACGCAAGGCCGCCAGCAGATCGCCCTGCCGCCTTTGCCACAGAAGCACCGCGCCCACGATGGGCAGGGACCACAGGATGCGGTGGGCGATGATCTCGACCGGGGGGACATGTTCCAGCAGCTTCATGTAAAGCGGCAGAAAGCCCCACAGCACATAGGCCGAGACGGCATAGGCAAGGCCACGGGGCGAATCGGTGTCGGGTGCGCTCATGGCGTTTGCATAAGCTGCAAGTTCGGCCCGCGCCAGCGCCTAGCCCAGCCCCTCATCCCCCAGAAGGGTGCGGCCCTCGCGGCTTTCGATCTCGATCACCCACAGATCGGGGTCACGGGCGCGCTGGCGGGCAATGGAGGCGTCGATATCGCGTTCCGGGCCGGTCTGGGCGGCGATCCAGGGGCGGGCATCGGTCTGAAAATCCCATTCGCGCGACCACAGCGTCGCCTGCCCGTCCAGATGGGCGCATTTGACCATGACCGCGCCCGCCACGTCATCGCCACGCGCGGTCACATAGGCGGGGATGTTGGCCAGCCCCAGACGCGCCAGATAGGCCGAAACCCACAGGCCCGCAGCCAGCCTGGCCTCAGCCATCGCCGTCCTTGTAGTTCAGGCCCATCTCGTCATAGCGCTCGGCCTCGTTCTGCCAGTTCTCGCGGACGCGGACCTGAAGGAACAGATGGACGCGGCGGCCCATGAATTCCTCCAACTCGCCGCGCGCGGCCTGGCCCACGGCCTTGATCGTCTCGCCGCCCTTGCCCAGGACGATGCCCTTGTGGCCCTGGCGGGCGACATAGACGACCTGTTCGACACGGGCGCTGCCATCGGATTTCTCCTCCCAGGCCTCGGTCTCGACCGTCAGCTGATAGGGGATTTCCTCGTGCAGGCGCAGGGTCAGCTTTTCGCGCGTGATCTCTGCGGCGATCATCCGCATGGGCAGGTCTGCGATCTGATCCTCGGGGTAAAGCCACGGCCCTTCGGGCAGGGCGCCGGCCAGCCAGTTGCGCAGATCGGCGCAGCCATAGCCCTTTTCGGCCGAGATCATGAAGGTCTGAACGAAGGGATAGGCCTCGTTCATCTTCTGCGACAGGGCCAGCAGCACCTCGGCCTTGACGCGGTCGATCTTGTTGATGACCAAGGCCACGGGCATGTTCTGGCCCAATTCCTTGAGCTGGTCGATGATGGCCTGCGTGCCTTCGGTCAGGCCGCGATGCGCCTCGATCAGCAGCAGGACCAGATCGGCGTCCGAGGCCCCGCCCCATGCGGCGGCGACCATGCTGCGGTCCAGCCTGCGCCGGGGGCGAAAGATGCCGGGCGTGTCCACGAAGACGATCTGGCTGCCCTCGTGCATGGCGATGCCGCGAATGCGGGCGCGCGTGGTCTGGACCTTGTGCGTCACGATCGAGACCTTGGCCCCGACCATCAGGTTCAGCAGCGTGGATTTCCCGGCATTGGGTTCGCCGATCAGGGCGACAAAGCCCGCGCGGGTGGTGGTGTCGGTCATGTCGTTGTCTCCAGCCGGTCAAGCAGGGCGCGGGCGGCGGCCTGTTCGATGCTGCGTTTCGTGCCCGCGCCGCGGGCCTGCGCCTCGCGTCCGTCGGCAAGGCGCACGGTGATCAGGAAGACCGGCGCATGGTCCGGTCCGCTGCGTTCGGTCTGTTCGTAAAGAGGCGGCGGCATGCCCTGTGCCTGCGCCCATTCCTGAAGCGCGGTCTTGGCGTCGCGGGCATCATCGGCCACGCTGTCGAGGCGGTCCGCCCAAAGCGTCAGGATGATGCGCCGCGCGGCCTCCAGCCCGGCATCCAGATAGATGGCGGCCAGAACGGCCTCCATCGCGTCGGCCAGCAGGGCTTCCTTGCGGCGCCCGCCCGACAGCATCTCGGACCGGCCCAGTTTCAGGACATCGCCCAGCCCGATCTGGCGCGCGATATCGGCGCAGGTCTCGCCGCGCACCAGCGCGTTGTAGCGGGGGGCAAGCTGGCCCTCGGTCGCCTTGCGGTCGGAATGGTAAAGCGCGTCCGCAATCACCAGCCCCAGAACCCGGTCGCCCAGAAACTCAAGCCGCTGGTTGTCGGGCCGCGTCACGCTGGCGATCGAGCCATGCGTGAGCGCGCGCAGCAGCAGATCGGGCCGGGCGAAGTCATGGCCCAGCCGGGCCATGAAGGCCCGGATTTCGGCAGAGGGTGTCACTCGACCGCCTTGAAGAAGCGGTCGGAACGCCAGGTCCAGAAGAACAGCAGCGACCGGCCCGCCGACGAGAACATGATCCGGTCGGCGCGGCCGATCAGGAATTCCGCCGGGACAAAGCCAAGACCGCCGATTTCAGCCGGAAAGCGCGAATCCTCGGAATTGTCGCGGTTGTCGCCCATGAAGAAATACTGGCCCTCGGGGACGGTGAAGGTGGGCGTGTCATCGGCCAGCCAGCCGTCGGTGATGTTCAGGATCGAATGGCTGCGCCCGCCGGGCAGTGTCTCGGTGAAGCGTTCCTTGACGCATTGCCCCCCTGCGCCGACCGGGTCATTGACGCAGCGGGGGATCAGGCCCTGCGGCCCCTGCTGTTCCTTGATCTCGATGAAGTCGCCCGCGGGCGTGGTCTGGACCGGCTCGCCGTTCAGCCACAGCCGGCCGCCGCGCATCTGCACCGTGTCGCCGGGCAGGCCGATCACGCGCTTGATGAAATCCACGTCGCGGGTCGGGTGACGGAAGACCGCGACATCGCCGCGTTCGGGCGCGCGATCAAGGATGCGTCCCGAGATCGGGCACATCGAGAACGGGCAGGAATGGGCCGAATAGCCATAGGCCATCTTGTTGACGAACAGGAAGTCCCCGATCAGCAGCGTGTCCTTCATGCTGCCCGAGGGGATCCAGAAGGGCTGGAAGAACAGCGTCCGGAAGATGCCTGCGATCACCAGCGCCCAGAAGATGGTCTTGACCGTCTCCCAGATGCCTTCCTTCTTGGCGCCAGCCTTGCTTGCCATTCGCTCTGCTTCCTTCGTGATGTCGGGCCGACTGGGCCGCGTGGGGCTGTTCATGGTCCCGCGATGGGGCGAGAGTCAAGCAGGGCTTGGCGCAAGCCGCTGCGCGGCGGGGTCCGGCCGGGCCTCGATCACCACGAAGGCCTGCGCCCAGGGGTGGTCGTCGGTCAGGGTCACATGGACGACGGCCCGGTGGCCATAGGGCGTCATCTCGGCCAGTCGGTCGGCGGCCCAGCCGGTCAGCTCCATCACCGGCTGGCCGGTGCGCAGGTTCGACACGGCCATGTCGCGCCAGGCGATGCCCATGGCCAGCCCGGTGCCAAGCGCCTTGGAGCAGGCCTCTTTCGCGGCCCAACGCTTGGCCAGCGTCGCCGCCTCATGCGCGCGGGACGAGGCGCGCGACAGCTCGCGTTCGGTAAAGACGCGGTTGCGGAAGCGGTCGCCGAACCGGTCCAGCGTGTTCTGGATACGGTCGATATTGGCCAGATCCGTGCCGATGCCCAGGATCATGCCGCGCGGGCCGCATCCATCCGGGCGCGCATCTCGCGGATCGCGCCATCAAGGCCCAGAAACACCGATTCCGAGATCAGGAAATGCCCGATGTTCAATTCCGCCAGTTCCGGGATCGCGGCGATGGGGCCAACGGTGTCATAGGTCAGGCCGTGGCCGGCATGAACCTCCAGCCCCAGGCTGTGGGCCAGTCGCGCGCCCTCGCGCAGGGCGGCAACTTCGGCGTCGCGTTCGGCATGGCGGCCTTCGGTGTCCAGATCGCAATAGGCGCCGGTGTGCAATTCGACCACGGCGGCGCCGATGCGGGCGGCGGCCTCGATCTGGGCGGGCTGGTGGCCGATGAACAGCGACACGCGGCAACCAGCATCGCGCAGGGGGGCGATGAAATCGGCCAGCATGGTTTCGTTGCCCGCCACGTCCAGACCGCCCTCGGTCGTGCGCTCCTCGCGGCGTTCGGGGACGATGCAGACGGCGTGAGGGCGGTGACGCAGGGCGATGGCCTGCATCTCGGCGGTGGCGGCCATCTCGAAGTTCAGGGGCAGGGTCAGCGCCTCGATCAGGGCGTCGATATCGGCATCGCTGATGTGGCGGCGATCCTCGCGCAGATGGGCGGTGATGCCGTCCGCACCCGCCGATTGCGCCAGCAGCGCGGCGCGCAGGGGGTCGGGCCAGGGCGTGCCCCGTGCGTTCCGGATCGTGGCGACGTGGTCGATATTGACGCCGAGGCGCAGCATGTCATCCTCCTGAGGGTTCGGCGGCACATTAGCCTTGCGCGGCAGGGGATGCCAGTTCGGTTGCGACCGACCACCAGCCGTGGCGCGCAAGTGACGCAGCCGCCGCCTGCGCGCGCCCCGCCCCGTTGAACAGCCCGAAACAGGTGGCGCCAGAGCCCGACATCCGCGCGAAGGCCGCCCCCTCGGCCCGCAAGGCGTCCAGAACCGAGGCGATGACAGGCGCGCGGGCGATGGCGGGCAGTTCCAGATCGTTGCGCGTCAGGGCCAGCCAGCCGGTCAGCGCCGCCAGATCGGGCAGGCGCGGAACGGGCGGCAGGGCCGGGTTGTCGCGCCGCTCCAGCCCCGCGAAGATCTGAGGCGTCGACAGTGCGACGCCCGGATTGGCCAGCACCATCCAGAAAGGCGGCAAGGGCGGCACCGGCGACAGCGCCTCGCCGATGCCTTGCATCCGGGCGGGGTCGGATGCCAGACAGACCGGCACATCGGCGCCAAGCACCTCGGTCCGGGCGGGCAAGGGATGACCCATCCGCGCCAGCCCGCGCAGCACCGCCGCCGCATCCGCCGACCCGCCGCCGATCCCCGAGGACACGGGCAGGTTCTTGGTCAGCCGGATCGCCACCTCGGCCCCGGCCAGCCTTGCGGCGCGCAGACACAGATTGTCGTCCGCCACCGACAGCCCCGAGGCGAACGGCCCGTCGATCTGCAATGACAGGGGGCCGGGCGCCAATTCGATCCGGTCGCCCATGGCGGCGAAGCAGACCAGCGAATCCAGCAGGTGATAGCCGTCCGCCCGCCTGCCCGTGACATGCAGCGCAAGGTTCAGCTTGGCCGGGGCCGGTTCGACCAGCGAGAATGCGGTGGTCATTCGGCGGATTCGGCAGGGGCTTCGGTCGTATCGGCCACGCTTTGCGGATTGGGCGGCGTACGCCCCTCGGCGCCCGCGGCCTCGTCGGCCATGACCGCGTCCAGACCCCGTTCCAGCTTGTCGCGGATGCGGGCGGGATCGACCTCGCCGCTTTCGGTCGGTTCCAGCGACAAAGCGCGTTTCCACTGGATCTGCGCCTCACGCTCGCGGCCCACCATCCAGTAGATGTCGCCCAGATGGTCGTTGACCAGCGGGTCCGAGGCCATAGTGGCGATCGCACGCTCCATCGGGGCGACGGCCTCGTCGTAGCGGCCCAGCCGGAAATAGGCCCAGGCCAGCGAGTCGAGGATATAGCCATCGTCGGGCGACAATTCGACCGCGCGCTTGATCAGCTCGAGCCCGCGTTCCAGTTCGACATTCCGGTCGATCCAGGAATAACCAAGGTAGTTCAACAGGCTGGCATTGTCGCTGCGGATCTCGATGGCGGCCAGAAAGTCGGCCTCGGCCCGGTCGAACCGGCCCGACCGTTCCAGCGCGATGCCGCGCGCATAAAGCGGGAACCAACGCGCCTGCGGGGGCGCATCCGCCAGAAGCGACAGCGCCTTGTCATAGGCGGGGACCGCCATGTCGTGCTTTTCCTGCGTCCTCAGCACATCGCCAAGCGCGACCCAGGCCTGCGCCAGATCGGGATAGGCCGCCGTCAGCGCGAAGGCCGCCTTTTCAGCATCGGGCCGCCGCCCGCCCCGCGACAGCGCGTCGATGCGCGACAGCTCGGCCACGGGGCGGATCTGGCCTTGGGCGCGCACGGCCTCGTATTCATCCTCGGCCAGATCGAATTGCTGGCGTTCCTGCAGAAGCTGGGCGACCAGCAGGCGGGCCTCGGTGTTTTCGGGCTGCAGCCAGACGGCCAGCCGGGCATGGATCAGCGACAGAGGCTCGGGGTCCGGCCCGCCCGACAGGGCCGAGGCAAATGCCAGAAACAGCTGCGCGATCCCGTCGGCGGGACCTGTCACCACGTCAAAGGCGACGGGCTCGTCCGCGACCAGAGCCGCGCGCAGCGCCATCAGCTGCGGCTCGGCCTCGAGCCCCGGCAGGGCGGCCAGCATCTCGACCGCCTCGTCGCGCCGATCCAGCTGCGCCAGAATCTGCGCGCGAGCGGTCAGGCCCAGCAGGTGGCCGCTGGCATCGGCTTCGGCCAGCATGGCATCGGCGCTTTCGTAATCGCCGACCAGCGCCAGGGCCAGCGCCAAGTGGTAATTGATGACCGGTGCGATGCTTTCCTCGGCGGCCATCTGGCGGAACGCCTCCAGCGAATCCGAGGCGCGGCCGGCGCCCAGAAGCGCCCAGGCCCGGATCGTGCCGTCCATCAGATCCTCGGAGATCGGCATGTCGGTGCCGTGACGTTCATCCAGATAGGCCAGCAGCGCGTCCCAATCGCCTTCGCGGATCAGCTGGCTGCGGCGCATCAGCGTGGCGAATTCGGTGCCGCCGCCCGTCTCGGTCAGCATCGTCTCGGCATAGGCGACGGCGCGGTCCACCTGCCCCGCCGAGGCAAGCGCCACAAGAGCGCTGTCCTGCAGATAGGGGTCGGCCGGGTCCTGCGCCAAGGCGCGCGCGTAATAGCGCGCGGCGGCCAGAAAGTCGTTCTCGACCGTGGCCATGCGGGCGGCCAGATAGGGACCGGCCAGCCCGCGCATCATCGGCGCCGCATCGGGGGCGGGCGCATCATCCGCCAAGGCTGGCCCAGCCAGCAGGGCCAGAAGCGCGGCGACAATCCACGGGCGGCGGGCAGGTCTCTGGGTCACGGGCGGGCCTTCGGCAATCACAATGGCGTTCGGCTCAGCCTAGCCTTCGCCCCGGGCCACCGCAACGCCCAGCCCCCGCGCACTTTCATCACATATTCGGGTAATTCGGG